>NZ_JBVHTY010000006.1:1115-487871 GCF_055565615.1 Streptomyces sp. NPDC028368
TCCGCGGTGGCGACCGGCGCGATGACCGTCCGTCGGGCGGCGACCGCGGGGGATTCCGCAGGGACGACCGTCGCGATGACCGTCGGGATGACCGTGGTGGAGACCGCCCCGGCTTCCGGCGTGATGACCGTCCGTCGGGTGGCGATCGTGGTGGGTACCGCGGTGGCGACCGGCGCGACGACCGCGGCGGTGACCGCGGGGGCGACCGTGGTGGGTTCCGCAGGGACGACCGTCCGTCGGGCGGCGACCGTGGGGGCTTCCGCAGGGATGACCGGCGGGACGACCGTCGCGATGACCGGGGTGGCGACCGCGGTGGGTTCCGCAGGGACGACCGTCCGTCGGGTGGCGACCGTGGTGGGTACCGCGGTGGCGACCGGCGGGATGACCGCGGCGGTGACCGTGGTGGTTTCCGGCGTGATGAGCGTCCGTCCGGTGACCGTGGTGGGTTCCGTAGGGACGATCGCCGCGATGACCGCGGGGGCGACCGCGGGGGCGACCGTGGCGGATTCCGCAGGGATGACCGTCCGTCCGGTGGTGAGCGCGGTGGGTTCCGGCGTGATGAGCGTCCGTCGGGCGATCGTGGCGGGTTCCGTGGTGGCGACCGGCGCGATGACCGCGGGGGCGACCGTGGTGGGTTCCGTCGGGATGACCGGGGGCCGCGGCGGGATGACCGGGGCGGGTTCCGTCGGGATGATGAGCGTGGCGGGCGTCGGCCGTACGGCGGCGGGCGTGGGCGTGATGACCGGCGCGACGACCGTCGGGACGACCGGCGTGACCGGGACCGGGAGCCGATCAAGCGGATTCCGATTCCGGAGGACGTCACCGGTGACGAGATCGACAAGGACGTGCGGCAGGAGCTGCTGAGTCTGCCGAAGACGCTGGCCGAGGATGTCGCCAAGAACCTGGTGATGGTCGCGAAGCTGCTGGACGAGGACCCGGAGAAGGCGTACGGGTACTCGCGGGTGGCGCTGCGGCTGGCGTCCAGGGTCGCGGCGGTGCGTGAGGCCGCGGGGTTCGCGGCGTACGCGGTCGGTAAGTACAACGAGGCGCTGGCGGAGTTCCGGGCGGCGCGGCGGATGACCGGCAGTGTGGAGCTGTGGCCCGTCATGGCGGACTGCGAGCGCGGTCTCGGCCGGCCGGAGAAGGCGATGGCCATGGCCGGTGAGCCCGAGGTGCAGCGGCTGGACCGGGCCGGGCAGGTCGAGATGCGGCTGGTCGCGGCGGGTGCCCGCCGGGACATGGGCCAGGCGGACGCGGCGGTGGTGACGCTGCAGAGCCCCGAGCTGGCGTCGAACGCGGTGCACCCGTGGACCGCACGGCTGCGGTATGCGTACGCGGACGCGCTGCTGGAGGTCGGGCGCGAGGGCGAGGCGCGCGAATGGTTCGCCAAGGCGCTGGAGGCCGACCAGGCCGGTACGACGGATGCCTCGGACCGGCTCGCTGAGCTGGACGGTGTCCAGTTCACCGATGCGCTGGAGGACGGCGACGAGGAGGACGGCGACGAGTTCGACGAGGGTGTCGAGGAGGCCGTGGGTGAGGCCGACGACGATGGCGAGGAGCGGCCCGAGAAGGGCTGAGTAGCGAAGCGGTAAGGCGAAGGGCGGGACCCCGGTGGGGTCCCGCCCTTCGGCGTTGTGGGGGGTGTCAGGGGGCGTACGGGGCGATGGGGTTGCGGAGGGTGCCGATGAGCTGGAGGGCGCCGGCCGGGTCCTCGAGGTCGACCATCTGCTGGTTGTTGCGCAGCTGGAGACGGTTGAGGCAGGAGAGCGCGAACTCGTCGGCGAACAGGTCGTAGGAAGCGAACTTGTCGGCGAGGTGGGGGTGGGAGGTCTGGTAGGCGGTGATGCAGTCGGCGACCGTACGCCAGAAGGTGTCCTCGGCGAGGGTGCCGCAGTCGGCGAGGGTGCCGGACAGGAAGCGGAAGAAGCAGTCGAAGACGTCGGTGAAGAGGGAGAGGAGCTTTTTGTCCTCGGGGACGTCGGCGCGGATGCGTTCGACGGCGGGCGGCAGGACCGCGTCGGGGTCCATGACGGCTATCTCTTCGGCGATGTCCTTGAAGATCGCGCGGGCCACCACGCCGTCCTCCAGGACGAGGATGACGTTCTCGCCGTGCGGCATGAAGACCAGGTCGTAGGCGTAGAAGGCGTGCAGGACGGGGGTGAGATAGGCGTCGAGGTAGCGGCGCAGCCAGGTGGCGGGCTCGAGGCCGGACTCTTCGACGAGGGCCGCGGCGAAGGAGGCGCCGTCGTGGTCGGTGTGGAGGAGGGAGGCCATGGTGGCGAGGCGCCGGCCCGGTTCCAGGGTGGGGACGGGGCTCTCGCGCCAGAGGGCGGCGAGCATTTTGCGGTACGGGGAGCCCTTGGTGGTGGCGTCCTCGTACTGGCGGTGGTGGTAGCCGATGGCGGCGCGTTCGCGGATGATCGAGAAGCCGGCCGCCTGGAAGGTGCCGTCGGCGGCGATCAGGCGGGCCAGCCAGTCGTTGATGGCCGGGGTGGCTTCCATGTAGGAGGCGGAGAGGCCGCGCATGAAGCCCATGTTGAGGACGGACAGGGCCGTCTTCACGTAGTGCTTCGTGGGGGTGGTGGTGTTGAAGAACGTGCGGATGGACTGCTGGGCGAGGTAGTCGTCGTCTCCGGGGCCCAGGCAGACCAGGCGCTGCTGGGCGACCTCGGCGGCGAAGGTGACGGAGAGCTTGTTCCACCACTGCCAGGGGTGGGTGGGGAAGAAGTAGTAGTCCGAGGGGTCGACGCCCAGGTCGGTGAGGGCGGTGGTGAAGCGGTTAACGGTCGCTTCGGTGAGTTCGGTGCGGATGAGGGTGTCGTAGTCGAGGCCGTCGCCGGCGGTGAAGGTGGCGTGGTCGCGGCGGGCGGCGAGCCAGATCAGCCGGAGGGGGGCCGCGGTCTCGGGGGCGTAGGCGTGGTACTCGTGGAGTCCGAAGCCGAGGCGGCCGTTGTTGGCGACGAAGCAGGGGTGGCCCTCGGTCATGCCGGTTTCGATGTCCTGGAAGCCGGACTTGGCGAGTTCGGCGGCGCTGGGCCGGCCGGCGGCGAGTTTGTAGGCGGTGCCGGAGAGGGTGGAGCTGATCTCCTCCAGGTAGACCGGGAGGATCGACGGGGCGATGCCGAGCGCGGCGCGGAGTTCGATGAAGAACTCCAGGGCGTCCAGGGGGAGTTCGGTGTGGTCGCGGTGGCGGGTGATGCTGTCGGGGTCGACCTGCCAGTGGTCCAGGGCCCTTCTGCGGGCGGCGAAGCGGTATTCGGTGGTGCCGTCGTCGCTGCGGACGGTGTAGTGGCCGTCCTGGGGGAGGCGCTGGGGCGTGAGCAGGCGCTCGTGGGCGAATTCGGCGAGGGCCTTGCGGATCAGGAGGCGGTTGGCCCGTGCCCACAGTGCCGGGGTGAGGTGGGCGACGGCGTCCTGGGCGGCGAGGTCGCGGGTGGTCATCGGTTCTCTCCTCGGGTGGCCAGGTACTGGTCGCGGGTGCAGGTGCTGAGGTAGGCGTCCTTGGAGGGGAGCGAGACGGTGCGCTGGATCTCGAAGCCGACGGCCTTGTTGAGGGCGTGGACGGCGGTGTTGCGGGCGTCCGGTTCGACGACGATGCGGCGGGTGGCCGGGTCGGCGAAGAGCATCTCCATGACGGTGGTGATGACGGCGCGGGTGAAGCCGTGCAGGGGGACGGCGGTGGGGGCCGTGAGGAAGTGCATGCCGACGTCGCCGGGTCCGGCGGCGTGGATGCCGACCAGTTCGCGGTGCGCGGGGTCGTAGCGCTCCACGAGGAAGGCCGGGGTGCCGTTGTGCAGGCCGAGGAAGGCGTCGTGGAAGGGGTCGGCGGCTATCCGCGTGAATTCCTTTTCGACCGCGGCCAGGTCGCAGTCCTGCATGAGCCAGAAGACGGCTTTGGGGTGGGTGACCCAGGAGTGCAGGAGTTCGGCGTCGGCGGGCGGGTCGACGGGCCGTAGGGAGAAGTCCCCGAGCGTGGCGTCGGTGCGGGTGAAGAGGGGGGTGCTCATGCTGCGGAGGTCTCCAGGGGGTGGTGCGGGGCGGCCGGAGCGGCGAACTCCTGGAAGGCGATGGCCTTTTCGACCGGGTAGTACTCGCGGCCGAGCAGCTCGCGGATGATGCAGGAGTTGCGGTACGCGGCCATGCCGAGGTCGGGGGTGACGAAGCCGTGGGTGTGCAGCTCGGCGTTCTGCACATAGATGCCGTGGCCGGTGGTGTCGATGCTGTAGTTGCGGGCGACGTCGTAGCGGCCGGAGTCGTCCCAGGCGATGCGGTCGTGGACGGGGGCGAGGAAGTCGGGGACGCGGTAGCGGTAGCCGGTGGCGAGGATCAGGCCCTGGGTGTCGAGGGAGAAGTCCGTGCCCTGTTCCTCCTGGTGCAGGCCGAGGGTGTAAGTGCCGGTGGCCGCGTCGTAACTTGCCTGGTTCAGGGCGGTGTTGGTGAGGAGGCGGGTGGGGACGGGGCCCGCGAGGTTCTTCTGGTAGAGGAGGTCGAAGATGTCGTTGATGAGGGCGGAGTCGATGCCCTTGTAGAGGTGCTTCTGGGTGGTGGTGAGGCGGTCGCGGGTGGCCGCGGGGAGGGCGTGGAAGTAGTCCACGTACTCCGGCGAGGTCATCTCCAGCGTGAGCTTGGTGTATTCGAGGGGGAAGAAGCGGGGGGAGCGGGTGGCCCAGGTCAGGTGATAGCGGTGGCTGTCGATGTCCTGGAGGAGGTCGTAGTAGATCTCGGCCGCGCTCTGGCCGCTGCCGATGAGCGTGATGGAGTCCTTGGCCTGGAGGACGGGCTTGGCGTCCAGGTAGTCGGCGTTGTGCAGGAGGTCGCCGCCCAGGCCCTGACAGGCGTCGGGGACGTGCGGCGGGGTGCCGGTGCCCAGGACGAGTTTGCGGGCGCGGTAGGCCGTGCGGTCGCCGGTGGGGAGGTGCTCGGCGTGGACGACGTACAGCTCTTCGCGTTCGTCGTACTCGACGGTGGTGACCTGGTGGGCGAAGCGGATGGAGCCGATTTTCCCGGCCGCCCAGCGGCAGTAGTCGTTGAACTCGGCCCGGAGGGGATAGAAGCTCTCGCGGATGTAGAAGGGGTAGAGCCGGCCCGATTCCTTGAGGTAGTTCAAGAAGGAGAAGGGGGAGGTGGGGTCGGCGAGGGTGACCAGGTCGGCCATGAAGGGCACCTGGAGGTGGCTGCTGTCCAGCATCATGCCGGGGTGCCAGTCGAAGGCCGGCTTGTTGTCGAGGAACAGGCCGTTCAGTCCGTCGATCGGCTCGGTCAGGCAGGCCAGGCCGAGGTTGAAGGGGCCCAGGCCGATGGCGATGAAGTCGTACGGGGCGGAGTGCGGGGCGGACACGGGGTCTCCGATGGGGGTGGTCGGCTCTGTGGGGGCACTCCCCCAGCTACCGCTGGGGGACCCCCAGCCATGCCGTTGAGGCATGGGGGGAGGGTCAGCGTGCGCTGAGCGCCGGCTGGGGCCGCTCGGCCAGGTAGCTGCCTGCGTGCTCGGCGATCAGGTCGAGGACGGTGGCGATGTCCTCGAGCGTGGTCTCCGGGTTGAGCAGGGTGAACTTGAGGTAGTGGCGGCCGTCGACCTTGGTGCCCGCGACGATCGCGTCACCGGAGGCGAACAGGGCATCGCGGGCATGCAGATTGACCAGGTCGGCGAGCTCGGGGTCGAGATCGCCGCCGGGGACGTAGCGGAAGACCAGGGTGCTCAGCCGGGGCTCGACGACGACCTCGAAGCGGGGATCGTCGTGGAGGAGTTTCCAGGCGTCCGAGGCGCGGTCGATCACCTCGTCGAAGAGCTCGCCGATGGCCGGTGCGCCCATGATGCGCAGGGTGAGCCAGAGTTTGAGGGCGTCGAAGCGGCGGGTGGTCTGGATCGACTTGTCGACCTGGTTGGGGACGCGCTTCTCGGCCGTCCGGCGCGGGTTGAGGTAGTCCGCGTGGTAGGTGACGTGCTTCAGGGTGGCGCGGTCGCGGACCAGGATGGCGCTCGAACTGACCGGCTGGAAGAAGGACTTGTGGTAGTCGACGGTCACCGAGTCGGCGCGTTCGATGCCGTTCAGCAGCTCGCGGCGGCGGGAGACCAGCAGTCCGCAGCCGTAGGCGGCGTCGACATGCATCCAGGCGCCGTAGCGGGCGCACAGGTCGGCGATCTCGGGGAGCGGGTCGATGGAGCCGAAGTCGGTGGTGCCGGCGGTCGCGACGACCGCCATGGGTATCAGGCCGTCGCGGTGGCAGCGCGCCAGTTCGTCGGCCAGGTCGGCGGTGCGCATCCGCTTGTGCTCGTCGGCCGGGACGGCGATGACGGCCTCCGCGCCCAGGCCGAGCAGGGTGGCGGACTTGCGGATGCTGAAGTGGCTGCACTCGGAGGTGAGGATGCGCAGCCGGGGCAGGACGTCGGTGAGCCGGGCGCCGTCAGGCGCGCCGCGGGTGAGTTCCCGGCGGCAGGCCTCGTCCCGGGCGAGCAGCATGGCCTGGAGGTTGGACTGGCTGCCGCCGCTGGTGAAGATGCCGTCGGCCTGCGGGCCGAGGCCTGCGCGCTCGGCGGTCCAGTCGATCAGTCGCCGCTCGATGAGGGTGCCGCCGGCGCTCTGGTCCCAGGTGTCCAGGGAGGAGTTGACGGCGGCGAGGACGGCCTCGCCGACGAGGGCGGGGATCACCACGGGGCAGTTGAGGTGCGCGAGATAGCGCGGGTGGTGGAAGTAGACGGCGTCGCGGAGGTAGACCTCTTCGAGTTCGTCGAGTGCGGCGGCCGTCTCGTACAGCGGCGCCTCGAGGTCGACGGCGGCCACGGTGGGCGTGAGGCCGTCGACGGAGATGCCGGTGAACGGGCGTGCGGTCGCGGCGATTTTGGCGCTCACCCGGGCGACGGAGTCGGTGACGGCGGCGCGGTAGCGGGCGGCCGTGGCGTTGTTGAGCAGGTGGGTCCTGCTGTCGGCCGGTTCGGTGACCGGGTCGGTCACGGAGGTGCCGGCCGGGTCGGGGGCGGATGTGTCGGCGGGCGACGGGTCCTCGGCGAAGGGCGCGAGGAGGCTCATGAAGGTGTCCTCCCTGATACGGACTTGGCCACGTCCTGCGCAGGGCGGAGGGGTGCGCAGAGGTGGAGAACCCACCCGGGCGACGTAGTGAGGTAAGCCTAACCTAACTAGTCATCCGGGTGGGTGCGGGGTGCCGTCCAGGGGGCTGCCTCAGGGGCCGGCCCGCGGTGGGTTCAGTTCTCCTCGTCCTCCAGCGAACGCAGTACGAGGCCGGTGGCCGGCTTGGGGCCGAAGGAGGTGGACTTCCGCGGCATCGTCACGCCGTGGCGGGCGAGTTGACGGACCGTGTCCTCGGAGGTGGCGCGCATCAGGACGGCCGTGCCGCCGTGCCGGGCGGCCTGCGCGACGGCGGCCTCGGTGTGATGCAGATAGCCGATGTCCGACGGATGGTCAGGAATGCGCCAGACCTCGTCCAGAAGAACGGAGTGCAGCACGGTGGCATCCAGCCGCCGCCAGGCCTCGGGCCGGTCGGTGCGGATCGTGCGGTCGAGCAGCGCGGGGTCGGGGCGGTCCAGGAGATGGAAGGAGTCCGGCCCGTCGGTCAGGACGAAGGCGTTGCCGGGTGTCTCCTGCAGCGCCTCGAGGGCGGCGGTCAGCTCGCCCGGCAGCCGGCGGACGCGAAAGGCGCCGGCCACCCCCATCAGCGCCTTGCTGAGCGGCAGATGCGGCAGTACGCGATGGATCGCCCGGACCTGGAGGGGATAGCGGGCCGTGTCGACCAGCAGCACCAGGCCGGACGCCCAGGGGGAGGCCGGAGTGGCGCCCGGCTGCTGCTCGTACAGCCGCTGATACGTGGCCCAGCGGTGGTGGCCGTCCGCGATCAGGGCCTCCCGGCGCGCGAGATCGTCGTCGATGGCGGCCAGGTCGGCGGGGTCGGTGACGGCCCAGAGGCGGTGCGCGAAGCCGTCCTCCGTGGTGGTGGCGAGCAGCGGGGCGGACTGGACGGTCCGCTCGATCACGGCGGTGGCGCCGGTGGCCGTGCCCTGGCCGCGGTAGGAGAGCAGCAACGGCTCGAAATTGGCGGCCGCCGCACGCATCAGCGCGACCCGGTCCTCGACCACCTCGGGGATGACGTCCTCGTGCGGCAGCACCGGCCCGTCCAGGCGCAGCGCGCCGATCAGCCCGCGCTGCAGGACCTCGCCGCTGCGCTGCTCGTACACATACAGCGCGGGCTTCGCGTCCGGCGTCAGGATGCCCTCCTCGCGCCAGCGGCGCAGGGTGTCGGCGGCCTGGCGGTGGCGGGCGGCGGGGTCCGGGGCGTGCGGAAGGATCAGCCGGACGATGTTGTAAGGGTCCGCGGTCTCCAGTTCGCGCACGCCGTCCGGCCGGACCACGACGTCGTACGGCGGGGAGGTGACAGCGGTGAGGCTGCTGACCCGGTCCGGGGCATAGCGCAGCCCACGGAACGGGAGGAGGCGAAGGCCGTCGGTGCTGGTCATTGAAGAATGCTATGCCGCTTGCGCAATGAGGGAAGATCGGGGTTCAGCCTGCATGTGGCTGGAAATATCGGTATCCGCGCGTCGGAGCACGGCCCCCGGAGCGCACACGTCCGGGCGTGCGTCGGACACTTCTCGTACGACGCGTGGGAGTGAGGAGCGAGACGGCATGAACGAGGTTCGTAGGCAGCCCGACGGGTGCGAGCGTGCGCTGACCGAGGCGTATGACACCGCGCTGCTGGATCTGGACGGGGTCGTCTACGCGGGTGGGGAGGCCATCGCCCACGCCGTTCCGTCGCTGACGGCGGCGCGCGAGCGCGGGATGCATCTGGCGTATGTGACCAATAACGCCGCCCGTACCCCGCAGACGGTCGCCGATCAGCTCACCGGCTTCGGGCTGCCGACCGGCCCGGACGATGTGATCACCTCGGCGCAGGCGGTGGCGCGGCTGATCTGTGAGCAGGTGCCGGCCGGTGCGCGGGTGCTGGCCGTCGGGGGCGAGGGGCTGCGGGTGGCGCTGCGCGAGCGGGGCCTGGTGCCGGTGGAGTCGGCGGACGACGATCCGGCGGCCGTGGTGCAGGGCTTCGACCCGGCGCTGGACTGGGCGCGGCTGGCGGAGGCGGCGTACGCGGTGCAGCGCGGGGTGCCGTGGTTCGCGTCCAACACCGATCTGACCATCCCCAAGGAGCGCGGGATCGCCCCCGGCAATGGCGCGTTGGTGGCGGCCGTACGGATCGCCGCGGGCGGGAGTCCGCAGGTGGCGGGCAAGCCGCAGCCGCCGATGCACCGCGAGACCGTGCTGCGGACCGGCGCGAAGCGGCCGCTGGTGATCGGTGACCGGCTCGATACCGACATCGAGGGCGCCTGCAACGGCGGGGTGGACTCGCTGCTGGTGCTCACCGGCGTCACCACCGCGGCGGAGCTGCTGGCCGCGCCGCCGCAGCACCGCCCGACGTATGTGGACGCCGATCTGCGGGGTGTGCTGGGGCCCCAGCCCGCGGTGACCCGGGAGGACGACGGTTTCCGGTGCGGTGGCTGGCGGGCCTCGGCGGCCGGGGACACGCTCGTCCTGGAGGGCGACGGTGCGCCGCTGGACGGGCTGCGGGCGCTGTGCGCGGCGGCCTGGACGGTGGCGGGGGAGGGCAGTTGTGCGGCGGACGCGGGGAAGGCGCTGGCGCGGATCGGGAGGTGAGGAGTGGGGGCCCCGCGCTGTGCGGGGTCCCCGCCGGCTCAGTCCTCCTCGGGCGCCGCCGTGCCCGCGGTCAGCTCCGCGATCAGGTCCTCCTCGGTGGCGCCGCGACGCCAGTAACCGGTGAACTTCACCGCCCTGCGGTCGATTCCGCGCTCGCTCACGAGATGCCGGCGGACCGCCTTGACGGTCCCGGCCTCGCCGGCGATCCAGGCGTACGGGGTCCCCTCGGGCAGCTCCGCGGCGCGCAGCGCCTCCAGCACCGGCTCGCGGTGCGCGGCGCCCGCCCCGTCGCGTACCAGCCAGGTGATGTCGGCGTCGGCGAAGGTGGGCAGCTGCTGCCGGTCGTCGTCGTGGGCGATCTCGATCCAGACCTTGGCGTGGGTGCCGGGGGAGAGCCAGGACAGGATGCCGGCGATGGCGGGCAGCGCCGTCTCGTCGCCGGTGAGCAGGATCCAGTCGGTGCCGAGCGGCGGACGGAAGTCGACGCCGCCGTTGTCCTCGACGGCCGGGGCGAGGACGGTCAGCCGGTCGCCGGGCCGGGCGCGGGCGGCCCAGTGGGCGGCGGGCCCGCCGGCCGGGGAATCCGCCGCCGTCCCGGCGCCGTGCAGCGCGAAGTCGACGTCGAACTCCCGTGGCTCGTGGCGCTGTTCGCGGATCGTGTACGAGCGCATCACCGGGCGCTCGGCCGGGTCCTGTGCCCGCCAGGCGGTGTACCAGCCCTCCGAGGTGTCCTCGAAGGCCGGCCGGTCCTGGTGGGGCTGCGGAAGGAAGAGTTTGAAGCGCTGGTCGCGGCCGCCGGACGCCAGCTCCTCCAGCCGCTCGCCGCCGAAGGTGATCCGGACCACGGAGGTGCTCACCCGTCTGGCGCTTACGACCTGCACATCGAAGAAGCGGAAGGGCGCGGTGGCGGGGGCGGCGGTCGTGGTCATGTCGGGGACCTTCCGTACGGGGGCGGGGGTGGGTGAGGCCGCGGTGGCCCAGGGCCGGCGATCCACCGCGGCCGTACGTCAGTTGACCTTCTTGGCGTTCTCGATGGCCTTGGCGAGCGACTCGATGAGCGGCGCGGCGCCCGCGTAGGAGAAACGCGGCTCGCTCGACCACGGGGTGATCTGGCCGGCCTTGACGGCGGGCAGCTTGGTCCAGGAGGGCTTGGCGGCCAGGTCCTTGGGCTGGAGGGTGGCGGTCCGGTTGTCCAGCAGCAGGACATCGGCCGGGTACTTGTCGGCGTTCTCCCAGCTCAGGCTCTCGAAGTAGCCGCCCTTGTCCAGGTGGTCGGGGACGATCAGATCGACGCCGAGGGACTTGTAGTACATGAGGTCGGCGTTGATGCCGGGGTTGGAGGCGTAGAAGAGGTCGGGGCTGCCGGAGCAGGCGAGCACCTTGACCGGGTTGCCCTTGGCGGCCTTGCGCAGCGCCGCGGCGGCCTTCTCGAAGCGGGCCTTGGCGTCGGTGACCTTCGTGGCCTCCAGGTCGGCGCCGAGCGACTTCGCCAGCGCGGCGTACCGCTCGATGATCTTGACGAGCGGGACCCGCGCGGAGGTGATGGCGACGGACTCGGCGAGCGGCGTGATCTTGCTCTTGCTGTCGTCCGGGACGAACCACAGTGCGCCCGGCTCGTACATGTTGGTGACCAGCAGATCGGGGGCCAGGCTCGCGTACTTCTCGACGTTGAACTGGTTGTAGGCGTTGCCGATGATGGTGACCTTGCCGATGTCGAGGGCGCCCGCCTGCGGGTCGGGCTTGCCGTTCTTGAGCTTGGTCGGGCCGAAGACGCCCACTATCCGGTCGTCGATGCCGAAGTCGTGCAGGGCGGCGGCGGTGCCGGTGAAGGCGACGATGCGCTGCGGGGTGTGCCCCAGGGAGACCTTCTTCCCGCGGTCGTCGGTGAAGGACCAGGGGCCGCCCTTGGCGCCGCCGTTGGCGCTCCCCGAGCCCTTGTCGCCGCCGCATGCGGCGAGCAGGGCGCCGATGCCGACGGCGCCGCCCGCGGCCAGGATTCCGCGGCGGGACACGGTTACGCTTCGGGGGGTGCTCATGGGGTGCGCTTCTCTCTGGAGGGGCCCGGCACGCTCGCCGAGGGAGGGCCTGCAATATCGATGTGAGGGTAGGCTAACCTAACCGTCGTGTTGGTTGACAGTCCCCCCGAAGCAACAACGGCCCCGGCCCGAGCGGCGCCGCGGCGTCGGCAGCTCACGCGCTCCGCGGGGCTGGTCGCCTCCGTGGCCGTACTGGCCCTCGTCACCGTTCTCGGCATCGCCGTCGGCGCCAAACAGATACCCCTCGACCAGGTATGGCACGGGGTGTTCCACTACTCCGGCTCCGATACCGACGTCGTCATCCGTGATGTGCGCCTGCCCCGCACCCTCCTCGGCGTCATCGTCGGCGCCGCCCTGGGACTGGCCGGCACGGTCATGCAGGCACTGACCCGAAACCCCCTCGCGGACCCCGGAGTTCTCGGCATCAACGCCGGCGCCTCGGCCGCGGTCGTCACCGCCATCAGCTTCTTCGGCGTCACCTCGCTGACCGGCTATGTGTGGTTCGCCTTCCTCGGCGCCGCGGTGGTCTCCGTCGCCGGGTACATCCTCGGCGGCACCCGCAGCGCCACGCCCGTCCGGCTCGCGCTGGCCGGCACCGCGCTCACCGCCGTCCTGACCGGCTACCTCAACGCCGTCAACCTCATGGACACCGCGGCCCTGGACAAGATGCGCTTCTGGACGGTCGGTTCGCTGGCCGCCGCCACCATGCCGATCGTCACCGAGATCGCGCCGTTCCTCGCGGTGGGCGCCGTCCTCGCGCTGCTGCTCGCCCGGCCGCTGAACGCCATCGCGCTCGGCGACGACCAGGCGCGGGCACTGGGCACCCGGCTGACCCGCACCCGCGTCCTGGCGATGGCCGCGATCACCCTGCTGTGCGGCGGGGCGACCGCGGTCTGCGGGCCGATCGTCTACGTCGGCCTGATGGTTCCGCATGCCGTACGCGCCCTCACCGGGCCCGACATGCGCTGGATCCTGCCGTACTCCGCCGTGCTCTCGCCGGTCCTGCTGCTGGGCGCGGACATCCTCGGCCGGGTGGCGGCCCGGCCGGGGGAGCTGCAGGTCGGCATCGTCACGGCCGTCATCGGCGGCCCGGTCTTCATCTATCTCGTACGGCGTCGGAGGATGGCCCAGCTGTGAACTCGACTGTGCAGCCCGAGGAGGGCACGACGCGTCAGGTGCGGGCCGCCCGGCGGGTGAGGTCCGTACGTATCAGGGGCGGGCTCTCGCTGCGGCTGGACGTACGGGCCGGGGCGGTCTGCCTCGTGCTGGCGGCCCTCGCGCTGGCCGCCGGTATCGCGCTGATCGGCTCCGGCGACTACCCGATGACGCCGGCCGAGGTGCTCGGCACGCTCACCGGCGGCGGCAACCCCGGCCAGACATTCATCGTCCAGGACCTCCGGCTGCCGCGGGTCCTGGTGGGGCTGCTGGTCGGCGCCGCTTTCGGGATCTCCGGCGCGGTCTTCCAGACCGTCTCCCGCAATCCGCTCGGCAGCCCCGATGTGCTGGGTTTCGCCCAGGGGTCGTCCGTCGGCGCGCTGGTCGTCATCGTCTACTTCCAGGGCGGGACCTTCGCGGTCGCCGCCGGGTCCGTCGTCGGCGGCGTGGCCACCGGCATCGCCATCTTCCTGCTCGCCTGGAAGCGCGGCATCCAGGGCTACCGCTTCGTGCTCGTCGGCATCGGCGCCTGCGCGATGCTCTACGCCGTCGTGCTCTACCTCCTGACCAAGGCGAACATCGTCGAGGCGACCCGGGCCACCACCTGGATGAACGGCTCCCTCAACGGCCGGGACTGGGACCAGGTCTGGCCGCTGGCCGCGGTCTGCGCCGTTCTCGTCCCGCTGGTGCTGCTCCACGGACGGCCGCTGCGGATGCTGGAGATGGGCGACGACGCCGCGTACGCGCTCGGGGTACGGGTCGACCGGGTCCGCATCGTGACGCTGCTGGCCGCGGTCCTGCTCGTCGCCTCCGCCACCGCCGCGGCCGGGCCGATCTCCTTCGTCGCCCTCACCGCACCCCAGCTCGCCCGGCGCCTGACCGGCTCGCCCGGCCCCAACCTGCTGCCCGCCGCCCTGATGGGCGCCGCGCTGCTGGTCGCCGCCGACTGGGCCTCGCAGCGCGTCTTCGGCGCCGACCAGCTGCCGGTGGGCGTGCTGACCGGCGTGCTCGGCGGCGGCTATCTGCTGTGGCTGCTGGCGACCGAACGCAGGGCGGGGCGGATGTGAGCGGGCGACCGCGCACGGCCCGGAACCGGTCCGGCCCCTGCCGGGCCACAGCAGTGATCACGACAATCCCAGGAGTCCCGAAGTGAGCCGTCTCGCGGCCGAGAACGTCACCCTCGCCTACGACCAGCGGGTCATCGCCGAGAACCTCTCGGTCACCATCCCCGACCACTCCTTCACCGTCATCGTCGGCCCCAACGCCTGCGGCAAGTCCACGCTGCTGCGCGCCCTGTCGCGGATGCTCCGGCCCAGCAGCGGATCCGTGCTGCTGGACGGTACGGCGATTTCCTCGCTCCCGGCCAAGAAGGTCGCACGGACACTGGGGCTGTTGCCGCAGTCCTCGATCGCCCCGGACGGGATCACCGTGTCGGACCTGGTGGCACGCGGCCGCTACCCCCACCAGGGGCTGCTGCGGCAGTGGTCGGGCGAGGACGAGCGGATCGTTTGGGAGTCGATGGCGGCGACCGGCGTCGGCGAACTGGCCGGCCGCTATGTCGACGAACTCTCCGGCGGACAGCGCCAGCGCGTCTGGATCGCGATGGCGCTGGCCCAGCAGACGCCGCTGTTCCTGCTGGACGAGCCGACGACATACCTGGACATCCAGCACCAGATCGAGGTCCTGGACCTGTGCGCGGAGCTGCACGAGGAACAGGGGCGCACCCTCGTCGCTGTGCTGCACGACCTCAACCACGCCGCCCGTTACGCGACCCATCTCATCGCCATGAAGAACGGCGCGGTCATCGCCGAGGGAGCGCCGTGCGACATCGTCACGGCGGAGCTGGTGGAGCGGGTCTTCGGGCTGTCCTGCCAGGTCATCGACGACCCGGAGACCGGCACCCCGCTGGTCGTCCCGGCGGCCCGCAAGCCCCGTAAGGCGGCGGTCGCCGCGGCTACAGCAGCGTCCTGAGCCGCAGCAGGTCGCGCAGGCTCGCTTCGAGCTTGATGCGGCCGCTGCCCCAGGCCCTGGCGAAGTTGAGCCGGCCGTCCACCAGCGCCACAAGATCGTCCCCTGCCATGGAGAGGCGGATCTCGGCCTTTTCCGGCGGCGGGCCGGGGACGCTGGTGACGCCCGTGATGGTGCCGTCGGCCAGCCGTCCGAGGAACGTCACATCCAGGTCGGTGATGCGGCAGCTGAGCGAACGGTCGAGTGCGGCGGCGCTGCGTACGTCGCCGTCCGCCGTGGTCATGTTCTGGGCCAGCCGGTCGAGCGCGGCGCGGCACTGGTCGAGGGTTGCCATCGTGAGCGACGATACGCCAGGTCGTGGGTGGCTCGTCCGTCGTCGATGCCATCGGCCAAGGTAGCGTCGGGGGTATGGAAGAGCCGACGTCCGGCCAGGGGCCGGAGGCAGCCACGGGGGGCGGTCCTGCGGGGGCCGCCGAGCCGGAGTGCGCCGAGCCTGCCGGGCCTGCCGGGCCCGAGCCGCTCGGCGTTGCGCTCACGCCGACCGGCGATGCGGCGGTCGACGACCGGCTGCGGCGTCTCGCCGATGCCGACCACCTCCCGGCGAGCGGCCACCTCGAGGTGTACGAGGATGTGCACCGTGGGCTGCGCGATGCGCTGGCCGCTCTCGACCAGCGCCCCGGGCCGCCCGCCCCCGCCATGACGTACGACAACAGGAGCTGAACCACAGGTGGCAGGAGTGGCACGACGCCGACTCGACGCGGAGCTGGTGCGCCGCAAGTTGGCCCGCTCGCGCGAGCACGCGAGCCAGCTGATCG
Source organism: Streptomyces sp. NPDC028368 (assembly GCF_055565615.1). NCBI lineage: Bacteria > Bacillati > Actinomycetota > Actinomycetes > Kitasatosporales > Streptomycetaceae > Streptomyces > Streptomyces sp. NPDC028368. Next base: position 16,746 of record NZ_JBVHTY010000006.1, read on the forward strand.
CCGCCGGACGGGTGACCGTCGGCGGAACCACCGCGACCAAGGCGGCCACCCAGGTGGAGACCAGTGCCGCCCTGGTCGTACGCGAGGACGCCGACGACCCCGACTACGTCTCGCGCGGCGGCCACAAGCTGGCCGGCGCGTTCGCCGCCTTCGTCCCGCTCGGCCTGCAGATCAAGGGCCGCCGGGCGCTGGACGCCGGCGCCTCGACCGGCGGCTTCACCGATGTCCTGCTGCGCGCCGGTGCCGGTCATGTGGTCGCCGTCGACGTGGGGTACGGGCAGCTCGCCTGGTCACTGCAGAGCGACGACCGGGTCACCGTGAAGGACCGGACGAACGTACGTGAGTTGACGCTCGAGCAGATCGACTCGCAGCCCGTCGACCTCGTCGTCGGCGATCTCTCGTTCATCCCGCTGGGGCTCGTGCTGCCCGCTCTCGTTGGCTGCGCGGCACCGGACGCGGACCTCGTCCTGATGGTCAAGCCGCAGTTCGAGGTCGGCAAGGAGCGGCTGGGCAGCGGCGGGGTGGTGCGCAGCCCGGAGCTGCGGGCCGAGGCGGTGCGCGCGGTCGCGGGCCGGGCCGCCCAGCTGGGGCTCGGTGTACTTGGCGTGACGGCGAGCCCGCTGCCTGGACCTTCCGGGAATGTCGAGTACTTTCTGTGGCTGCGCGCCGGGGCGCCTGCACTCGACCCGGCGGATGTCGACCGTGCAGTGGCGGAGGGGCCTCGTTGACCACAACCAAGGCAGTTGAAGGCAGCGCAGCACACGAGGACAACGGCGCGAGGCGCACCGTCTTCCTGCTCGCGCACACCGGCCGCCCCGCGGCCATCCGCAGCGCCGAACTCGTCGTCCAGGGGCTGCTGCGCTGCGGCATCGGCGTGCGGGTGCTGGCGGAGGAGGCCGCGGACCTGCCGCTGCCGCCCGAGGTCGAACTCGTCGCCTCCGAGCAGTGCGCGGCCGAGGGCTGCGAACTGCTGGTGGTCCTCGGCGGCGACGGGACCCTGCTGCGCGGCGCGGACTTCGCCCGGACGTCCGGGGTGCCGATGCTCGGCGTCAACCTCGGCCGGGTCGGCTTCCTCGCGGAGGCCGAACGCGACGATCTCGACAAGGTGGTCGACCGGGTCGTCACCCGCGCCTACGAGGTCGAGGAGCGGATGACCCTCGATGTCCTGGTACGCAACAACGGCAGCGTCGTGCACACCGATTGGGCCCTGAACGAGGCGTCCGTGGAGAAGGCCGCGCGGGAGCGGATGCTCGAGGTCGTCACCGAGGTCGACGGCCGGCCCGTCTCGCGCTTCGGCGGCGACGGCGTGGTCTGCGCGACCCCCACCGGCTCGACGGCGTATGCCTTCTCGGCGGGCGGCCCGGTGGTCTGGCCCGAGGTGGAGGCTCTGCTGATGGTCCCGATCAGCGCGCACGCCCTCTTCGCCAAGCCGCTGGTGACCTCCCCGCGTTCGGTGCTGGCGGTCGAGGTCCAGCCCAAGACCCCGCACGGCGTGCTGTGGTGCGACGGCCGCCGCACCGTCGAACTCCCCGCGGGCGCCCGCGTGGAGGTCCGCCGCGGCGCCGTGCCCGTACGCCTGGCGCGGCTGCATCATGCCTCCTTCACCGATCGCCTGGTGGCCAAGTTCGCCCTGCCGGTGGCCGGGTGGCGGGGGGCGCCGCACTAGGGCCTGCCCCAGGGCCGTACGGCCCTGGGCGTGCGCCCGCTCCGCGCAGGGCCGCCGGACCGTGGGTACGGGCCTTGGTGAACACCGGGTCCAGGGCACGGCCGAGCTCGGCGACATCGCCGGCGTGGTCGCCCTTCTTGGTGTAACCGGCGAACTGGGTGACCCGGAAGTAGCCGATGCGGCCGGGGAGATCGGCGTAGGAGAGCTTGCCCCCTGCCCAGTGGCGCTGAGTGACATCCGGCCCGGGATTCGCGGCGAGCGCCTTGTCGACGCGGGCGGTGGACTCGGGGGTGGGAAGGACGGTGCCGGGGCGTTTGCCCGCGAACCACTTGCCGGGGCCCGCCACGACCCGCGTGTGCGCGTCGTGCAGCGGCTCGATCATCTTGCGCAGCACCGCGAAGAGTTCGTCGTCGGTGGTCTTCGCCGTGATCCGGGGGTGGTAGCGGTCGCGGACCGCCGTCCAGTCGATCTTCTTCGCGCGGAAGAAGGGGTAATTCTCGGCGTAGGTCTGCCAGAAGATGTCGAACACCGTCCGGGGGCCGTGCGACGGGCGCTTCGTACAGCGCTCGGGCAGGGCTCCGATGCGCCGCAGGCTGCGCCGGCCGACGCGGTGCTTCCCGCCGCGCCACGGCCCCGCGTCTCCCCGTCCTTCGCGCGGGCCGGGGCGCCGCAGGCGGCGGTGGTGACGAGGGCGGTGAGCACCGTCATGGTGGTGAGGAACAGGGGCACCGTGTTCCTCGGGCGGGAGCGGCGGCGCTCGGCGCTGATCATGAGGACACCTTTCGTTGCTGTTCATGACTCAGCGTGACGGGTGGAGGTGGCCCGCACCATGCGGAATTCCACCGGGTCAAGGTGGGGTCTTCCGCAGGGTGTCGGACAGAAGACAGGGGGAGGCCGTCGCGGGGCGGCCCCCGGACCTCGTAAGGTCGTATCCGTGTTGGAGGAGATGCGGATCCGGTCCCTGGGTGTCATTGATGACGCCGTTGTCGAGCTGTCCCCGGGCTTCACGGCGGTGACCGGCGAGACGGGCGCGGGCAAGACCATGGTCGTCACGAGCCTCGGCCTGCTGCTCGGCGGACGCGCGGACCCCGCCCTGGTGCGGATCGGCGCCAAGTCGGCGGTCGTCGAGGGCAGGGTCACCATCGGGCCCGGGTCGCCGGCGGCCGTACGGGCCGAGGAGGCCGGCGCGGAGCTGGACGACGGCGCGCTGCTGATCAGCCGTACCCTCTCCGCCGAAGGCCGCTCCCGGGCGCATCTCGGCGGCCGGTCCGTCCCCGTCGGCCTGCTGGGGGAGTTGGCGGACGACCTGGTCGCCGTACACGGCCAGACCGACCAGCAGGGGCTGCTGCGCCCGGCCCGGCAGCGCCAGGCCCTGGACCGCTACGCCGGGGACGCGGTCGCCGTCCCGCTCGACAAGTACACCTGCGCCCACCGCCGGCTGCGGGCCGTCGCCACCGAGCTGGAGGAGCTGACGACCCGGGCCCGTGAGCGCTCCCAGGAAGCCGATCTGCTGCGCTTCGGCCTGGACGAGATCGCCGCCGCCGAACCGCAGCCGGGCGAGGACACCGAGCTCGCCGCCGAGGCCGAGCGGCTGGGCCACGCCGAGGCGCTGGCCTCCGCCGCGACCGCCGCGCACGCCGCGCTGGCCGGCAACCCCGAAGACCCCGAAGGCGTCGACGGCACCACCCTGGTCGCCGGCGCCCACCGCGCGCTGGACGGCGTACGCAGCCACGACCCGGAGCTGTCCGCGCTGGCCGACCGGCTCGGCGAGATCGGCATCCTGATGGGGGACGTGGCGGGCGAGCTGGCCAGTTACGCGGACGGCCTGGACGCCGACCCGCTGCGGCTCGCGGTGGTCGAGGAGCGCCGCGCCGCCCTGAACCATCTGACCCGCAAGTACGGCCGGGACATCGCGGGCGTCCTGGCGTGGGCCGAGGAGAGCGCCGCCCGCCTCGCCGAACTGGACGGCGACGACGACCGCATCGGCGACCTGACCGCGGAGCGGGACGCGCTCCGCGCCGAACTGGGCGGTCTCGCACAGACGTTGACCGACGCCCGGACGGCATCGGCGGAGCGTTTCGCCGACGCGGTGACCGCCGAGCTCGCCGAACTGGCCATGCCGCACGCCCGGGTGAGCGTGCAGATCCGGCAGACCGAGGTGGCGGAGGAGGCCGACGGCATCGAGGTCGGCGGCCGCACCGTGGCCTACGGACCGGCCGGCGCCGACGAGGTCGAGCTCCTCCTCGCCCCGCACCCGGGCACCCCGCCCCGCCCGATCGCCAAGGGCGCGTCCGGCGGTGAGCTCTCCCGGGTGATGCTCGCCGTCGAGGTGGTCTTCGCCGGGTCCGACCCCGTACCGACCTACCTCTTCGACGAGGTCGACGCGGGCGTCGGCGGCAAGGCGGCCGTCGAGGTCGGCCGGCGGCTGGCCCGCCTCGCGAAGTCGGCGCAGGTCGTGGTGGTCACCCACCTCCCGCAGGTCGCGGCGTTCGCGGACCGGCAGCTCCTGGTGGAGAAGACCCACGACGGATCGGTCACCAGGAGCGGGGTCACGGTCCTGGAGGGCGAGGAACGGGTCCGGGAGCTCTCCCGGATGCTGGCCGGCCAGGAGGACTCCGAAACGGCTCGGGCGCACGCCGAGGAACTGCTGGAAACGGCGCGCACGGGACGTTAGCCGCATGCCGGGCGGGGAGCACGCGGGCAGGGAGTCGGGCGGGCCGGGGGTACGGGCCGCGGCACTGCCGGGCGGATGGGGCTTTCGGGCGGGTTGACGGGGCTCTTGGGCGTGCGGATCAGGCCGCTGGACGGGCGGACGGCGCCCCTGGGTGGTGGGCGAACAGATCCCGTAGGGGATGCGAGCGCCCCCTACGGGGCCACAACGAGGCGGTCACGGGCGGGTATTCCCGCGGCGCATCGTGGCCTCGGCGGGACGCCCTTTAGGGTGGCGGGAGTTGAGCCCGGCACGGTGCCGGGCGAGGGGAGTGACATGGCGGCGGCAGGCGGCAAGGTGCTGGGGCGGATCGTGGCGCTGCTCGGGGCGGCGGGGGCGGCCCGGGCCGCGTACGGGGCGCTGCGCAGCCGTCCGCCGGGCGGGGCCGTCCTGTGGGACCGGAAGAACTACGCGGGGCGGACCGTCGACCTGCACGCCGGACTCGCCACGGCCACTGGCACCGCACTCGCCGCCGCCACCGCACCGGGGCTGTCCGCCCGCACCCGGGGCGCCACGGCCCTCGCGGTGCTGGCCGCCGGGGGCTGCGGGGCGTACGACGACGTCTTCGGTGCCGGTGACACCCGGCGCGGGTTCCGGGCACACCTCTCGGCGCTCCGCCGGGGCGAGGTCACCAGCGGGGCGGTGAAGCTGTTCGGCATCGGCGCCGCGGGGCTCGCCGCCGGCGCCCTCATCGAGCGGCGGCCGGCCGACAAGCTGCTGGCCGGCGTGGTGATCGCGGGCTCGGCCCACCTGGTGAACCTCCTGGACGTCCGGCCGGGCCGGGCCGCCGGCGCCGTACTGGCCATCGGCGCACCGGGGCTGCTGCGGGGCGGCGAGGCCGGGGTGCTGTCCGCCGCGCCCATGGGGGCCGCGGCCGCGGTCATCGGCGACGACCTCGCCGAGCGCACGATGCTCGGGGACGCCGGGGCGCACGCGCTCGGCGCGGCCCTCGGGCTCGCCATCGTCGCCGGGAACGGCCGCAAGGGGCTGGCCGTGCACGCCGCGGGGCTGATTGCCGCCGCGGCCGCGGGCGACCGCGTCAGCCGGGCGGCCGCCGCGGTCTGAGGGCGCATCGGGGGCGCCGGGCGCCCGCCCGTACGCCGCCGGGTCCGCCGTTCCGCCGGATCCGCCGGGCGGCGGCTTCCGGTCGGTTCCGCAGCCCCACGGCGCCCGTCCGGACGGGCGGTTTGTCGCCCATGTGGGTGATCCCGTGAGGCCGGGGGTGAGACATCCCACCGGAACGGCGGCCGGACGGTGCCGAACCGGTGCCTCGGGGCTGGCATCCTGGGCGCGGTGCGGTGCGGGCACGCTCGCCCCGCCCGGCCGGGAGACGTCTCCCGCGCCACCGGCAGCGTGCCGCAGCGCCTTGCCGCACTCGGACCGCACCGCCGGTACGGTCCCTACCGTCCGCCGACCCAGGAGCCCCGACCACGTGACCAGCACCCCGGCCTCACCGCACGGGCAGTCGCCGCTGCGCACGGTCCAGGTGCTCGGGCACGGCAGCGCCGGCAGCGCGGCGCACGTCCGCTCGCTGGCCCAAGGGCTGGTCGCGCGCGGCGTACGGGTCACGGTCTGCGCCACGGCCGACACCGAGCAGACCTACGACTACACCGGCGCGGGCGCACGGTTCACACAGGTCGGCCCGCGGATGGATCCGGCAGGCGTGGCCTCGCTGCGCAGCGCCTGCTGGGACGCCGATCTGGTGCATGCGCACGGGCTGCGGGCCGGGCTGCGGGCCGCGATGGCCCTGCGCGGGCTGCGCGGTCCCCGGGGCGCGCGCGTACCGCTCGTCGTCAGCTGGCACACCAAGGCGCACACCGAGGGCGCGCGGGCCGGGCTCGTGCATCTGATGGAGCGGCGGGTGGCGCGGGCCGCCGCCGTCGTCCTGGGAGCCTGCTCCGACCTCGTGGACCGGGCGCGCGAGCGGGGCGCGCGCGATGCCCGGCTGGCGCCGGTCGCGATTCCGCGCCCCCGCCCCGTCCGCGCACCGTCCGAGCCCGAGGACCAAGACCGGATGCGGCGCAAGGAACGGGCCGAACTGGGCGCGGTGGACCGGCCGTTGCTGCTCGCGGTCGGCCGCCTCGATCCGCATCACGGCCATGACCTGCTGCTGGACGCGGCGCATGCCTGGTGCTCGCTCGACCCGCAGCCGCTGCTCGCCATCGCGGGCGAGGGCGAGCAGCGGGCCGCGCTGCAGCGGCGCATCGACGCCGAGCAGCTGCCCGTCCAGCTCCTGGGCCGCCGCGACGATGTCCCCGGACTCCTTGCCGCCGCCGACCTGGTGGTGCTGCCCAGCCGCTGGGAGGCGCGCTCCCTGATCGCCCAGGAGGCGCTGCGGGCCGGTGTCCCGCTGGTCGCCACCGACACCGGGGGCACCCGCGAACTGGTCGGCCCGGCCGCCGAACTCGTCCGCTACGGGGACGCCGCCGCCCTGGCCCGCAGTGTCCTGGGGCTCCTCGCCGACCCCGTACGCCGCGATGCGCTGGCGGCGGCGGGCCGTATCCAGGCGGCCGGCTGGCCGACCGAGGACGATACGGTCGCGCAGGTCCTCAGCGTCTACGACGAGTTGACCGAGCCGCTGCCCGCGCTCTGAACCCGCAGGCCGCCCGGCCGGGGCGCCGGATAGGCTCGCAGGGCCCGGACCCCGGTACGACAGGAGGCCGCCGTGACGGCTGCGGTAATGGGATTTGCGCTGTTCGCCCTGCTGATGACGATGGCTCCCGGCCCGGACACCCTTCTGGTGCTGCGCAACTGCGTACGCGGCGGACGGCGGACGGGCGCCGCCACGGCCATCGGTGCCGCGATCGGCTCGCTGGCCTGGGCGGTCGCCGCGGCGGTCGGGCTCGCCGCCGCGCTGCAGCGGTGGGACACGGCGTTCACGGTCGTACGGCTGGCCGGTGCGGCCTATCTGGTGGTGCTGGGCGGGCAGGCGCTGTGGGCCCAGCGGCGGGCCGGCGCGGCGGGGGAGTCCGGGGCCGCGCCCGTCGTGGCGGAAGCGGCGGACCGCCCCGCGCGCCTCGGGGCCGTACGCGCCTTCCGGCAGGGGCTGTTGAGCTGCCTGCTCAACCCCAAGGTGGGCATCTTCTTCGTCGCCGTGGTCCCGCAGTTCCTGCCCGAGGGGCACTCGGTCCTGGGTGCCACGCTGCTCCTGGGGGCCGTCGACGCGGTCATAGCGGCGGGCTGGCTGCTGCTGGTCGTGGTGTGCGCGGACCGCCTGCTGGACCGGCTGCGGCGGCCCCGGGTGCACCGCAATCTGGAGCGCACGACGGGCGGCGTGCTGGTCGCGCTCGGCGTGGGCACCGCGGCGGAGACGGCCGTGGGCTAGGACTTGTCCGTGTGGCGCCTCGCGCGCAGGGCCAGGCGCAGGCCCAGGACGGTCTGGGGGTCGTCCAGGTCGGTGCCCAGGAGCTGGGAGATACGAGCCAGGCGGTCGTAGAGGGTCTGGCGGTTCACGTTCAGGTCACGGGCGGTTTCGGCCTTGCGGCCGGCGCTGGCCAGGTAGGCCTCCAGGGTCGGCAGCAGCGGCTGGCGGGCGCCGCGGTCGTGGGCGAGGAGCGGGCCGATGGCGCGGTCCACGAAGTCGGCCAGTACGCCCTGTTCGCCGTGTTCACGCATCCGCCACAGCAGCAGCTCGATGTCCAGGCGGCGCGCGTCGTACCAGGGCTGCTCGGGCAGCCCCTGGGCCGCGGCCGCCGCCTCCGCCGCGTGCCGTAGCCCGGGGCCGGCTGCCGCCCAGTCGCCCGCCGTACCGACGACGACCACCGGGCGGTGCGCGGCCGGGCGGTCGAGGCCCGCGCGGACGACCCCGGCGTGCAGGGCCTCGGCGATGCGGTCGGCGAGCGCGTCGCGGTCCTGGCCGGCGCGCAGCGACACCAGCACCGGGACGCGGCTTTCCACGGGCCGTACGCCAAGGAGCACCGGCACCCCGGGGGCGGCGAGTTCCTCGCGCAGGGCCTGGGCGAGCAGGGCCCAGCTGCCGGGGGTGGGGAGGCCGGCGGGCAGCCGCATGACGACCGGGAGTACGGGTTCCGCGCCGGGACGGAAGCCCAGCAGGCGGGCCTGCGCGGGGGCCTCGGCCGCGGAGATCCGGCCCTCCGCCAGGTCGGCGAGGAAGTCGCCGCGTCCTCGTGCGGCCAGTACCTCCTCCTGGCGGGACTGGAGCATGACGACGGCGAGGAGGTCGGCGGCGCGTTCGGCGGCGATCCGGTGGACCGGCGCCAGGGGGGTGTTGACGGGGAGCAGGACCAGGCGGGCGCGGACGGCGTCGGGGCCGTGGCCGCCGCCGGGGATGTCGATGCGTACGCCGGTGTCGCGCAGGCCCTCCCAGGCCAGCAGGGGGTCGGCGCCGGCGGGGCCGTCATCGTCGTCGCCGTCGGGGCCCGCCGCGTAGAGCGGGCTGCCGTCGGGGGCTTCCAGGCAGAGGGGGTTGCCGGTGAAGACGGCGAGCAGCCGGAGCACCTCGGGGGCGCCGCCGCCGCGGAGCAGGACGTCCGTACAGCGCCGCAGGATCTCGTCGGCCCGGCGCAGCAGCGCGTAGTGGCTGTTGATGATCTCGGTGTGGATGGCCTCGGTGACCGTGACGTAGGGGACCTCGCGGTGCAGCTGGATCAGTGGGAGGCCGCAGTCCCGGGCGCTGTCGATCAGCGCCGAGGGCAGCGATTCGAAACGAGAGCCGAGCTCCACGACGAGAGCGGCGATCTCGCGGTCCGCGAGCTTGCGGATGAAGGCGCGCTGTTCGGACGGCCGGGTGCCCAGTCCCAGGCCGGTGGTCAGCAGCAGCTCACCGCCCTTGAGCAGCGAGGCGATATGCGGCACTTCGCCCGCGTGCACCCAGCGCACCGGCCGGTCCAGCCGGTCCTCACCGGCCAGTACCTCCGGCAGGCCGCGCCGCAGCGCGGGCAGCTCCAGTGCCCTGCGTACCGTGATCTCGGCTTCGATTTTCGGTTCCGGCCCCATGGCGACGAACGGTACCCGTAGTCCGCTATCCGGAGTCGCACGGTCCGCAGGGCACCGGGGGACGGCGGCCCCTCACCCCGACTCCCGTACCACCAGCCTCGCCTCCGTGATCACCGGCGCGAGCTCCTCGCCGTCCGTCGTGCGGACCCCCAGCCGCCGCAGCAGCAGGCGGGCCATCAGCCGGCCCATCTCCTCCACGTCCTGCCGCACGGTGGTCAGCGGCGGGTCCGCCCACTGCGCGGGCTCGAGGTCGTCGTAGCCGACCACCGCCACATCGTCGGGCACCCGGCGGCCGCGGGCCCGCAGGGTGCGCAGTGCGCCGTTGGCCATCAGGTCGGAGCAGGCGAAGACGGCGTCCAGGCCGGGGACGGCGTCAAGGAGCCGGGCCATGGCGCGCTCGCCGCCGTGTGCGGTGAATCCGCCGTCCGCGATGAGCCGCGGGTCCGGCTCCGCGGCGCCCAGGGCATCGCGGTAGCCGTCGAGGCGGTCCCGTGCGGAGGTCTGGTCGAGCGGGCCGGTGATCACCGCGATCCGGCGGCGGCCGCGGCCGAGGAGATGGCGTACGGCCTGGCGGGCGCCGTCGCGGTTGTCGGCGTCGACGTAGAGCGGCCGCGGTGCGCGGTCGGCGCCCGCCCAGCCGGGACGGCCGCCGTAGACCGTGGGCAGTCCGGCGCGTTCGGCCAGGGCCGGCAGCGGGTCGTCGCCGTGCAGCGAGAACATCAGCGCGCCGTCGACATGCCCGGCCGCCAGATAGCGGCCGATGCGGTCGTAGTCGTCGCGGTGCTCGACGAACAGCAGCAGGAGCTGGGCGTCGGCGGCGGACAGTTCGCGGCTGATGCCGCGCAGCTGGCGGCCGAAGAACGGGTCGGTGAAGACCCGGGTCTCCGGCTCGGCGATGATCACGGCGACCGCGCCGGTGCGGCGGGTGACCAGGGAGCGGGCCGCGCTGTTCGGTACGTATCCCAGCTCGGCCACCGCCTGCCGGACCCGTTCCTCGACCGCGGCCCGTACGCCCGCGGCGCCGTTGACCACGCGGGAGACCGTCGCGCGGGAGACCCCGGCGCGCGCCGCGACCGCCTCCAGCGTCGGCCGGGGGCCGTGCGCGGGGTGCGGACCATGGGCTTCAGAGGTCATCCGGCACCGTCCAACTCCTTTTTCTCCGTGATGACTTGACGGTATGCCGCCGAGTCGGCAGGGTTCCCCTTGGATGCGGTATGAGAGCGCTCTCACACCGCGTACCCCTCAGGACACCTCACTACCCCCCACCGTGCGAGGGAATGTCATGAGCATGAAGAATGCGAGAGCGGTGCTCTTCGCCGCGAGCGCCGCACTCCTCGGCGCCTCTCTCCTCACCCTCCCGACGGCGTCCATCGCCGCGGGAGCCGCCCCCGCCGCTCCCGCCCCCTTCCAGGAGGTCTGGCGCACCGACTTCGAGGGCGCCGGCGGATCGCGGCCCTCCGCCGACGACTGGATCACCGACACCGGCACCGGCTACCCGGGAGGCCCGCCCAACTGGGGCACCGGCGAGCGCCAGACCTACACCGACCGCCCGGACAACCTCCAGCTCGACGGCGCGGGCCATCTCAAGATCACGGCGCTGAAGGACGGCGCCGACTGGACCTCGGGCCGGATCGAGTCCCGGCGCACCGACTTCGCGGCCCCGGCCGGCGGCAAGCTCCGCATCGAGGCGAGCATCCGGATGCCGGATGTCTCCGGCGACGCCGCGCTCGGCTACTGGCCGGCGTTCTGGACACTCGGCGACGCCTTCCGGGGCAACTACGGGAACTGGCCGGGCATCGGCGAGTTCGACATCATGGAGAACGTCAACGGCATCAACAAGGTCTGGGGCACGCTGCACTGCGGCGTCAACCCCGGCGGGCCGTGCAACGAGACGCAGGGCAAGGGCAGTTCGCGCGCGTGCCCGGACACCGCCTGCCAGGCCGGATTCCATACGTACGCGCTGGAGCTCGACCGCACCGATGGCGCCGCGGAATCGCTGAACTGGTACGTGGACGGGCAGCGCTACCACACCGTCAACGCCTCCGAGATGGACGCCGACACCTGGGCGAAGGCCACCCACCACGGCCACTTCCTGCTGCTCAACCTCGCGATGGGCGGCGGCTTCCCGGACGGCGTCGCCGGCTTCGCCACGCCCACCGAGGCCACCCGGCCGGGCGGCTCACTGCTCGTCGACCATGTCGCCGTATCCGTCGCACAGCCCGCCCAAGCCCGTACCGCACGGCAAGGAGCCGCATCGTGATCTCCCGCCGCACCCTCCTCGGCGGCCTCGCCGCCGGCGCCGCCACCGCTTCCGGACTCGCCCTCGCCGGCCGCGCCCTCGGCACCCCGGCCCCGGCCGGCCGCGCCGCCGCCGGACTGCCCCTGCACATCGTCAACAACTCCGGGGAGTACGCCAATTCCTCGGTGTGGATATACATCGTCGGCAATGACGGTACGCAGCAGGTGCGCGCCACCACCGACGGTGAACTCAAGCCCGTAGCCCTCGCCGACAACGGCCCGGACGGCTTCACCGACTACGCCATACCCCTCGCCGCCACCGGCACCACGACCCTCCAGCTGCCGCAGATGTCCGGCCGGATCTACACCGCGCTCGGCGGCAAGCTCAAGTTCAAGGCCGTCGAGGACGGCAACGGCAAGGCGGCGCTCGCCTATCCGGCGGGCTGGGTCGCGTCCGACCCCAACTACGACGTGCTGCACGACTGCACCGAGTTCACGTACAACTCCGGCGGCATGTACTGCAACACCACCATGGTCGACATGTTCAGCGTCCCGCTCGCGATCAAGCTCGCCGGGGCCAAGGAGCAGACCACCGGCACGCTCAAGGACGGCGCCCGCGCCAAGGTCTTCGCGGACGTCAAGGGCGCCGAGGGCTTCGACCGTCTCGTCATCGGCGACAAGCGGGTCATCGCACCCGGTCACGGCCTGGACAGCGGGCTGTTCGGGAAGGACTATCTCGCCCCGGCCATCGACGAGGCCTGGTCCGTCTACGGGGCCAAGGACCTGTCCGTCACGACGAACGCGGGCACGTTCACCGGCCGGGTCAGCGGCGGCAAGCTCTCCTTCACCGTCCCCCAAGGCCTTAAGGGCCAGGGAGGTGCCCCCATCGGCACCGTCTCCTTCGACAAACCCTCCACCCGCGACGTCCTGTTCTGCGACGGCACCCTCGCCGCCCCCAACGACGGCACCCTCGGCCCGGTCGCCGCCATCCTGGGCGCCGCCCTGAACCGCTCCACGCTCACCGCGCACGCCGCCCAGCCCACCACCGACCCGGCCGCCTTCTACCAGGAGCGGCTCACCAACCACTACGCCAAGGCCATGCACGCGGCGACCCAGGACGGCAAGGCGTACGGCTTCGCCTTCGACGACGTGGCCGGGTTCGCCTCGTACATCGAGGACGGCGCCCCCAAGGAGCTCACCCTCACGCTCACCCCGTTCTGACCCACCGCCCCGTTCTGGCCCCCCCTGGGTTCTGACCCACCCCTCTGTTCCGGCCCATCCCCACGCGGGCCCGTGTCTCCGTACGCTGTGGCGCATGTCAGGTACCGCGCAAGCCCGCAACGACCCCGCCGACCGCGGTGATCCCGCCGGCCGCGGGGGCCGTGCCGACGGACGATCTCCGGACGGCGAACCCGCAGGAATAGCCCAGGGCCCGGACCGTGCCGCCGTGCAGCGCCGCACCGTCCGGGTCCTGATGTCGGTCCAGGTCGTGGCCGGGATCGGGATGGGCTCGATGCTCTCCTCCGGCTCGCTGCTGGTCGGCCGGCTCACCGGCTCCGAGGCCGCGGCGGGCCTCGCCACCACCTTCATCACCCTCGGCGCGGCGCTGCTCGGCATCCCGCTCGCCGCGCTCTCCCGCTCCCGGGGCCGCCGCGCCGGGCTCGCCGCCGGCTGGCTGCTCGGCGCCCTGGGCTCGCTGCTGGTGCTCGCCGCGGCCCGGCTCGGCTGGTTCCCCCTGGTGCTCGCCGGGATGCTCCTCATCGGATCCGGCACCGCCGCCAATCTCCAGTCCCGCTACGCGGCCACCGATCTCGCCGATGACGCCCACCGGGCGGGCGCCCTGTCCCTCGTCGTGTGGTCCACCACCGCCGGCAGCGTCATCGGGCCCAACCTCAGCGGCCCCGGCGAGCCGGTCGCCCGCGCCCTGGGCCTGCCCGAAGAGGCGGGCACCTTTGTGTTCTCGGTCGGCGCGTTCCTGATCGGCGGGGTGCTGATCCGGCTGCTGCTCCGCCCGGACCCGCTGCTTCTCGCGGCCACCACGGCACCGACGGCGGACAGACCCGCGCCCGCGGCCCCCTTCACCGCCCGGATCACCGCCGCCCTGCGGCACGTCCGCGCCGCTCCCGAGGCACGGCTCGGCCTGATCGCCCTCGTCCTCGGGCACGCCGTCATGGTGTCCGTGATGACCATGACGCCGATCCATCTCGCCCACCACGGCGCGACGCTGAGCGTCGTCGGCTTCACCATCAGCCTGCACATCGCCGGGATGTTCGCGCTCTCGCCGCTCGTCGGATGGCTCACCGACCGGATCGGCCGGATCCGCGTCCTCCTCGCCGGCCAGGCCGTCCTGCTCTGCGCCGCCGCCGTCGCCGGCACCGCGGGCGGCACCCAATGGGCCGTCACCGCCGGACTGTTCCTGCTCGGCCTCGGCTGGTCCTGCGCCACCATCGCCGGTTCGACGCTGCTGACCGAGGCCACGGCGGCCGCCCACCGCTCCGAGGTCCAGGGCTTCGCCGACACCCTGATGAATCTGGCCGGGGCGGGCGGCGGCGCGCTGGCCGGGGGGATCGTGGCGCTGATCGGCTACGGAGGGCTGAACGCCGCCGTGGCCCTGCTGATCCTGCCGGTCATCGTCCTCGCACTGGCCCCGCGCCCGCGGAGCTGAGACACACCGCCCGCGTGCCGGGTGGATTCACCGGGCACGCGGGCCGGCGGCACTATCCGCCCCCGTACGCCCCGCTCGCCGTCAGCCGCAGCGCCGTGTCGATCAGCGGGACATGGCTGAACGCCTGCGGGAAGTTGCCCACCTGCCGCTGAAGCCTGGAGTCCCATTCCTCGGCGAGCAGGCCCAGGTCGTTACGGAGCGAGAGCAGCTTCTCGAAGAGCTTGCGGGCCTCGTCCACCCGGCCGATCATCGCCAGATCGTCGGCGAGCCAGAACGAGCAGGCCAGGAACGCGCCCTCCTCGCCCTCCAGGCCGTCCACGCCCAGGTCGTCCGCGCCGGAGGTGGGGTAGCGCAGGATGAAGCCGTCCTCGGTGGCCAGCTCCCGCTGGATCGCCTCGATGGTGCCGATGACGCGCTTGTCGTCCGGCGGCAGGAAGCCCATCTGCGGGATCAGCAGCAGCGAGGCGTCCAGCTCCTGGGAGCCGTAGGACTGGGTGAAGGTGTTGCGCTCCTTGTCGTAACCCTTCTCGCACACGTCCCGGTGGATGGTCTCGCGCAGGTCCCTCCAGCGCTCCAGCGGGCCGTCGACGTCCCCGGACTCGATCAGCTTGACGGTGCGGTCGACGGCCACCCAGGTCATGACCTTGGAGTGGACGAAGTGCCGGCGCGGGCCGCGGACCTCCCAGATGCCCTCGTCCGGCTCGTCCCAGTGCTTCTCCACCCACTGGATCAGCTTGAGCTGGAGCAGGGAGGCGTAGTCGTTACGGGCCAGCCCGGTCATGTGCGCCAGGTGCAGCGCCTCGGTGACCTCGCCGTAGACATCGAGCTGGAGCTGGCCGGCGGCGCCGTTGCCGACCCGCACGGGCTGCGAATTCTCGTAGCCGGGAAGCCAGCTCAACTCGTTCTCCCCCAGCTCCCGCTCGCCCGCGATGCCGTACATGATCTGGAGGTTCTCCGGATCGCCGGCCACCGCCCGCAGCAGCCACTCGCGCCAGGCCCGCGCCTCTTCGCGGTAGCCGGTGCGCAGCAGGGAGGAGAGGGTGATCGCGGCGTCGCGGAGCCAGGTGAAGCGGTAGTCCCAGTTACGGACCCCGCCCACGCACTCCGGCAGCGAGGTCGTCGGGGCCGCCACGATGCCGCCGGTCGGCGCGTACGTCAGGGCCTTGAGGGTGATCAGCGAGCGGATCACCGCATCGCGGTAGGGGCCGTGATACGTGCAGTGCTCGACCCACTCGCGCCAGAATTCCTCGGTCGCGGTGAGGGACGCCTCCGGCTCCGCCACGGCGGGGGGCTGGTGGTGCGAGGGCTGCCAGCTGATCGTGAAGGCGATCCGGTCGCCGGGGGAGACGGTGAAGTCGGAGTACGTCGTCAGGTGCTTGCCGTAGGTCTCGGCCTCGGTGTCCAGCCATACGGAGTCGGGGCCGGCGACCGCGACGGTGCGGCCGTCCACCTTGTGGACCCAGGGCACCACCCAGCCGTAGGCGAACCGCATCCGCA
Source organism: Streptomyces sp. NPDC028368 (assembly GCF_055565615.1). NCBI lineage: Bacteria > Bacillati > Actinomycetota > Actinomycetes > Kitasatosporales > Streptomycetaceae > Streptomyces > Streptomyces sp. NPDC028368. The sequence continues at coordinate 32,478 of NZ_JBVHTY010000006.1, forward strand.
GCTCGGAGCGCATCGGGACGCGTCCGCTGACGCCCTCGACGATCCGGATCACCTGCGGCGCGCCGTCCCGCGGCGGCATGAAGTCGATCACCCGTACCGTGCCGCGCGGGGTGTCCCACTCGGATTCCAGGACGAGCGAATCGCCCCGGTAGCGGCGGCGGTCGGCGGGCTTGGGCCCGGCGCCGGGACCGTAGGCCGGTCCCATCCGCCAGAATCCGTGTTCCTCGGTGCCCAGCAGCCCCGCGAAAACCGCCGGTGAGTCGAAGCGGGGCAGACACAGCCAGTCGACGGTGCCGTCCCGGCACACCAGCGCGGCCGTCTGCATATCGCCGATGAGTGCGTAGTCCTCGATGCGCCCGGCCACGTGCCTCTCCCGTCGAAGCTGGAGTGACGCCCCCCATGGGACGTGTGTGCTGTCCGTCCTGCCCATGAAACTTCGCCGAGCAGCGGGACCGGAAATCGGGCGGGGGTGGTGCCTTCCCGGGCGGCTCGTTAGCGAGTGTCCGAGCAGGATACGACGCAGATGAGCGATCCGCGCGACCCTCGCGAGGAGTGGGGTGGTCCGATCGGGTGGCCTGTGTCACCTGGACGTAACGAAGCGTGGGCGGGAGCGACCATGCCCGGTCGCTGATAGCCTGGTACCCCGTGGACCGGTGGGACCCAGCAGTAGTCACGGCACCCCCGAACCGCAGCGACGGCACCCCTGAAACACCAGGACCGGCCGCTTCGCACCTCTCCACCTCGCGACCACGGGAGCTCCCTCTTGGCCATGCCGCCCAAATCCACGACGACCAAGCACCTCTTCGTCACCGGGGGCGTCGCCTCCTCGCTCGGCAAGGGGCTCACCGCCTCCAGCCTGGGTGCGCTCCTGAAGGCGCGCGGCCTGCGGGTCACGATGCAAAAGCTCGACCCGTACCTGAACGTCGACCCGGGAACGATGAACCCGTTCCAGCACGGTGAGGTCTTCGTCACCAATGACGGCGCCGAGACCGACCTGGACATCGGCCACTACGAGCGATTCCTCGACGTCGACCTCGACGGCTCGGCGAACGTCACCACCGGCCAGGTCTACAACACCGTGATCGCCAAGGAGCGCCGCGGCGAGTACCTCGGTGACACCGTGCAGGTCATCCCGCACATCACCAACGAGATCAAGCACCGCATCCGGCGGATGGCGACCGACGACGTCGATGTCGTGATCACCGAGGTCGGCGGCACGGTCGGCGACATCGAGTCGCTGCCGTTCCTGGAGACCGTCCGCCAGGTCCGCCACGAGGTCGGCCGCGACAACGTCTTCGTCGTGCACATCTCGCTGCTGCCCTACATCGGCCCGTCCGGTGAGCTGAAGACCAAGCCGACCCAGCACTCGGTCGCGGCACTGCGCAACATCGGTATCCAGCCCGACGCGATCGTGCTGCGCGCCGACCGCGAGGTGCCCACCGCGATCAAGCGCAAGATCTCGCTGATGTGTGACGTCGACGAGGCGGCGGTGGTCGCGGCCATCGACGCGCCGTCGATCTACGACATCCCCAAGGTGCTGCACACCGAGGGCCTGGACGCCTATGTCGTACGGAAGCTGGACCTGCCCTTCCGCGATGTGAACTGGACCCAGTGGGAGGACCTGCTGGACCGTGTCCACAACCCCGACCACGAGGTCAAGGTCGCGCTGGTCGGCAAGTACATCGACCTGCCGGACGCCTACCTCTCGGTCACCGAGGCGCTGCGCGCCGGCGGCTTCGCGAACAAGACCCGCGTGAAGCTCAAGTGGGTCACCTCCGACGACTGCAAGACCCCGGCGGGCGCGGCCGAGCAGCTCTCCGACTGCGACGCGGTCTGCATCCCCGGCGGCTTCGGCGACCGCGGTGTGGACGGCAAGGTCGGCGCCATCACCTACGCCCGTGAGAACAAGCTGCCGCTGCTGGGCCTGTGCCTGGGCCTGCAGTGCGTGGTCATCGAGGCGGCCCGCAACCTGGCCGGTATCAAGGGCGCGAACTCCACCGAGTTCGACCCCGGCGCCGCCGACCCGGTGATCTCCACGATGGCCGAGCAGATGGACATCGTCGCGGGCGAGGGCGACATGGGCGGCACGATGCGGCTGGGCATGTACCCGGCCAAGCTCGCCGAGGGCTCGATCGTGCGTGAGGTGTACGGCGATGCGCCGTACGTCGAGGAGCGCCACCGCCACCGCTACGAGGTCAACAACGCCTACCGCGGTGAGCTGGAGAAGAAGGCCGGGCTGCAGTTCTCCGGCACTTCCCCGGACAACAAGCTCGTCGAGTACGTCGAGTACCCGCGCGAGGTGCACCCCTACCTGGTCGCCACCCAGGCGCACCCGGAGCTGCGGTCCCGTCCGACCCGCCCGCACCCGCTCTTCGCCGGGCTGGTGAAGGCCGCGGTCGCGCGGAAGACGGGTGCCGTCAAGTAGCACCCGCACGACGGATACGGTTGCCGGGGTACGGCCTCATTTGCCGAGGTCGTGCCCCGGTTTCTGCGTTGGCACAGGCACACACAGGAGGACGCGCCATGGCGATCAAGGACACCCCCGAGGAGTGGACGGTCACCGCTACCACGACGCCGTTCACCGGGAACAAGACCAGCGTGCGCACCGACGAGGTCGTGATGCCGGACGGCACCACCGTCAAGCGTGACTACCAGGTCCACCCGGGCTCGGTGGCCGTGCTGGCCCTCGACGACGCGGACCGGGTGCTGGTGCTGCGCCAGTACCGGCACCCCGTACGCCACAAGCTGTGGGAGATCCCGGCCGGGCTGCTCGACATCCCCGGCGAGAACCCGCTGCACGCGGCGCAGCGCGAGCTGTACGAGGAGGCGCACGTCAAGGCCGAGGACTGGCAGGTGCTGACCGATGTCTTCACCACACCCGGCGGCTGCGACGAAGCCGTACGGATCTTCCTCGCCCGCGGTCTGTCCGAAGCCGAGGGCGAGCGGTTCGAGGTCTCCGAGGAGGAGGCCGACATGGAGCTGGCGCGGGTGCCGCTGGACGAGCTGGTGCGCGGGGTGCTCGCCGGTGAGCTGCACAACAACTGCCTCGTGGTGGGCGTGCTGGCGCTGACCGCGGCCCGCGCCGGCGAGGGGACGGCCACGCTGCGGCCGGCCGACGCGCCGTGGCCGGCCCGTCCGTTCGTGGCCTGACCGCGCTGACCGGCACATTCCCTGCCGGTCTGATGATCTGCTGTTCCGATCGAGTGACTCAACCGCCGTGCACAACGCGGAGGGTGACGGATCGTGAACTACGCTCGGCAGCGTTCCCGTCGGCGATCGCGGCGGGCTCGTACGCGCAGGTGGACGGGAGCGTGGCCGGTGACGGATCAGGCGGTGGGCGGCGGGCAGCTCCCGCCGGAGGCGAAGCGCCGGCCGGCCGGGGGTGCCACGGCCGCGCCGTCCCGGCGGGCATCGGGGCCCCGCCGGGACGGCGCCACCGTCCCCGCGCCCGCCGCTCCGCTCTCCGCCGCCCGGATCGCCGGCCGCCGCCGCGAGCTCAAGGCACTGCGCGCCGACATCGAACGCACCGGCCTGGACACCCTCACCGGCCGCCGGGGCGCCCGCAGCCGTGTCCTGCTGATCGCCGGCCGGCCCGGCTCCGGCCGTACCGCGCTGGCCGAGGCGCTGCTGCGCGAGCTCGCCGCCGACTACCCCGACGGCGTGCTGCGCGCCACCCTCACCGGCCACGACGGCGAACCCGCCGCCACCGACACCGTCGCCCGCGAGCTGCTCACCGCGCTCGGCACCACCGCCCCGCCGGGCGCCGCCGAGGACGAGTTGGCCGAGCTGCTGCGCGGCGCGCTCGCCGGGCGCCGGGCACTGCTCTTCCTGGACGACGCGCCGGGCGCCGAACAGGTCGAACCGCTGCTCCCGGACGCCCCGGACTGCCTGGTCGTGGTGGTCTCCCAGGGGCCGCTGACCGGCATCCCCGACGTCCGGCCGTGCACCCTGGGCGGCCTGGACAGCGCGGCGGCCGTCGAGATCCTCGCCCGCTACGCCGGGCCGACCCGGATCACCGTCGACCCCCTGACCGCCGACGCGGTCGCCGAACAGTGCGCCGGCCAGCCCGCCGCCCTGGTCCTGGCCGGCGGCTGGCTCGCCGCCCGGCCGGGGTCCTCGCTCGCCGATCTGCACCAGGCGCTGGGCGCCGTACCGCTGCCCGCCGGCGTCTCCACCGCCGCCCGCCCGCTGTTCCGCGCCTTCCGCCTCGCCTACGACGCGCTGCCGCAGCCCGCCGCCCGGATACTGCGGCTGACCGCCCTGGCCCCGGGTGGCCTGCTGGACGCGCACACCGCCGCCGCGCTGGCCGGCTGCTCGGTCGTCACGGCCGGGGCCGCGCTGCAGGAATTCACCGCGTTGGGCCTGCTGCGGCCGGATGGGGGCATCTCCCCGCTCGAGCGAAGGCGAGAGCTCGGGGGAGGGCAGGACGCGGCGGACGCCGCCCCCGACGGCGCCGCGGGACACCCCCGGTACCGGCTGCCCGGCTGCCTCGCCCCGCTCGTGCGCACCCTGCTCGACGCCTGCGAGCGGCCCTCGGAGATCCAGCTGGCCCGCGCCCGGATGCTGCAGCGGACCGTACGGCTGCTGGTGTCGTGCCGGGCGATGAGTGAGGAGCCCGGTTCGCCCGCGCGCCAGAAGGTCGCCGGGCTGCCGCGCTCGCTGCGCTTCCCCTCGCGGGCCGCCGCCGCACAGTGGCTGCGCGGCCACCGCGGCACGCTGCTGGACGCGGCCCGGATCGCCGTCGCGGACGGTCAACTCGACACCCTGGACCGGCGGTTGATGGCGGCGCTGACCCGTACGCTGCTCGCGCACCAGGGCCCCGAGGAGGCCGCGCCGGACCTCTATGCGCTGCACGGGCTCGTCCTGGAGGTCGCCGAGCGCCGCGGGCTGTCGCACGAGAAGGCGGCCGCCCTGCTCAACCTCGCGGACCTCGACGCCCAGGCGGGGCGTACCGACGCGGCGCTCACCCGCTACCGCGGCGCACTGGAGGCGGCCCGCTCGGCGGGGGACCCGGTGGCCACCGGGCGGGCGCTGGAGTCGCTGGGCGGTACGTACGGCGAGCTGGCCGACTGGCAGCGGGCCGCGGACTGGTACGGACGGGCGCTGGAGCTGCGGCTCGCCCGGGGTGAGCGGGCGGACGCGGCGCGGCTGCACGGCCGGATCGGCGGCGCGCACGCCCAGGCGCGCCGGTGGGGCGAGGCGGTCAGGGAGTGGCGGGCCGCCGCGCGCACCTATCGCAGGGTCGGCGATCCGGCGGGCCAGGCGCGGGCGACCGGCGAGCTCGCCCGGGTCCAGGAGTGCGCCGGGCGGCCCGAAGAGGCGCTGCGGACCTGCCGGGAGGCCCTCGAAAGCGTCCGGAAAGCGGGCGACGGACACCTGGAGGCGGCGTTGCAGCTACGGATTGCGGACATCCTCGAGCGGCTCGGCGACCCAGCAGCGGCACGGCTCCACAGGGACGCGGGAGAGCGACTTCTCGAAGATCACCCCGAGTAGCCTACGAAATCGGTAGTGGTGCTGGCGAGAATTATTGCTTTACAAGGCTAGACAAGAAGAGCTCCTTCAATAGACTGGGTGGGCCGCGTACGGCGCGGTCAGTTCCGTCATGCACCGCATGAGGGGATAATTCCTCCTGCAAGCTCTCTTTCAAGGACCGTGATCGACGTGAAGGTCGGTATCCCCCGCGAGGTCAAGAACAACGAGTTCCGCGTGGCCATCACGCCCGCCGGTGTCCACGAGCTCGTCCGCCACGGCCACCAGGTCGTCATCGAGAAGGACGCCGGTCTCGGCTCGTCCATCACGAACGAGGAGTACGTCGCCGCCGGCGCCACCATCCTCGACACCGCCGACGAGGTCTGGGGCGCCGCCGACCTGCTGCTGAAGGTCAAGGAGCCGATCGCGGAGGAGTACCACCGCCTCCGCAAGGACCAGACGCTCTTCACCTACCTGCACCTGGCCGCCTCCAAGGAGTGCACGGACGCGCTGCTGGAGTCCCGTACCACCGCCATCGCCTACGAGACCGTCGAGACGGCCGGCCGCGCGCTGCCGCTGCTCGCCCCGATGTCCGAGGTCGCGGGCCGTATCGCCCCGCAGGTCGGCGCGTACCACCTGATGCGCCAGGCCGGCGGCCGCGGCGTGCTCCCGGGCGGCGTCCCGGGTGTCCAGGCGGGCAAGGCCGTCGTCATCGGCGGTGGCGTCTCCGGCTGGAACGCCGTGCAGATCGCCGTGGGCCTCGGCTTCCACGTCACCCTGCTCGACAGGGACATCAACAAGCTCCGCGAGGCCGACAAGATCTTCGGCACCAAGGTGCAGACGATCGTCTCCAACGCCTTCGAGCTGGAGAAGGCCGTCGTCGAGGCCGACCTCGTCGTCGGTGCCGTCCTGATCCCGGGCGCCAAGGCCCCGAAGCTGGTCACCAACGAGCTCGTCGCCAAGATGAAGCCCGGAAGTGTCCTTGTCGACATCGCGATCGACCAGGGCGGCTGCTTCGAGGACTCGAAGCCGACCACCCACGCCGAGCCGACCTTCCAGGTCCACAACTCGGTCTTCTACTGCGTCGCCAACATGCCCGGCGCGGTGCCGAACACCTCCACCTACGCCCTCACCAACGCCACGCTGCCCTACATCGTGGAGCTGGCGAACCGCGGCTGGGTCGAGGCGCTGCGCCGTGACCCGGCGCTGGCCAAGGGTCTGAACACCCACGACGGCAAGGTCGTCTACCCCGAGGTCGCCGAGGCGCACGGCCTCGAGTCGGTCGAACTGCGTACGCTCCTCGGCTGAGGCGTCAATCGAGCGCGTCAACGCTGTATAACCGGCCGGGCCTTGTCGACAAGGCCCGGCCGGTCGTATGTGCGACACGCCGGGAGCCGGCCACCGGCCGACGGGCTCTCAACTCGCCGTGAACGTAACCCTTTAACCGATTCGCGCACCCCCGAAACATCGGGCCGATGCCGCCTGCGCCCTTGACATCAGGGGGTCCGGTTACCGACACATCGTGCCGGGTCCGGTGGATTGTGTTGCTGCGAACGCCCGACACGCCATAGAGTCGCCAACCGTCGGCATGGTGCCACGCTGACCTATCGATAAGTTTCCTGGTCACATCCAAGGAGGTAAGACGACTTGTGAATGAGTCGACATTTTCTCCCGGAGGCGGTCGGCCAGGAGCGGTTGCACGGGGCCAGGGTCCCTCGGGGCTCGAGGCTGTCGGCTCCGTCGCGGTCCACACCTTCGCAGCCCACCAGAGCACTTCCTCGACAGCCCACCAGAGTATGGACGGCCATCACGTGAACGCCATGGCCGGCGACCGGGGCAGTGGAGAACCCGCCCGTCTCGCCGACTACGACGACCTGCCCGAGGGGCACTTCTACGATCCGGACGCGGAGTACGAACCGGATCCCGAGTACGCGGCGACGCTCGCGCCGGACGCCGCGCGTCAGCGCCGCGAACGCGTCGGCCCGACCGGGCGCCCGCTCCCGTACTTCCCCATCCCGGGACCGCTCTCGGATCACGGCCCCGCCAAAATCATCGCGATGTGCAACCAGAAGGGCGGGGTCGGCAAGACCACCTCGACCATCAATCTGGGTGCCGCACTCGCCGAATACGGACGACGGGTGCTGCTCGTCGACTTCGACCCGCAGGGTGCCCTGTCGGTCGGGCTCGGCGTCAACCCGATGGAGCTCGACCTGACGGTCTACAACCTGCTCATGGAGCGGGGCATGTCGGCCGACGAGGTCCTGCTCAAGACCGCGGTCCCCAACATGGACCTGCTGCCCAGCAATATCGATTTGTCAGCGGCAGAAGTGCAGTTGGTCAGCGAGGTCGCGCGCGAGTCGACCCTGCAGCGCGCCCTGAAGCCGCTGCTGGCCGACTACGACTACATCGTCATCGACTGCCAGCCTTCCCTCGGCCTGCTCACCGTCAACGCCCTGACGGCCGCTCACAAGGTCATCGTGCCGCTGGAGTGCGAGTTCTTCGCGCTGCGCGGTGTCGCGCTGCTGACCGAGACGATCGAGAAGGTCCAGGAACGCCTCAACCCCGAGCTGGAGCTGGACGGCATCCTGGCGACGATGTACGACTCCCGCACCGTGCACAGCCGTGAGGTCCTGGCGCGCGTCGTCGAGGCCTTCGACGATCACGTCTACCACACCGTCATCGGCCGTACGGTGCGCTTCCCGGAGACCACCGTCGCGGGCGAGCCGATCACGACGTACGCCTCCAACTCCGTTGGTGCCGCCGCCTATCGCCAGCTCGCCAGGGAGGTGCTCGCCCGGTGTCACGCCGAGTGAGTCTGCCCGGAGCCGACGAACTGTTCCGCACCACAGGGGGGAGTGGACTGCAGTCCACTCCGCCCCGGCGGCCGGCGAACGGCTCCCCGTCGGCCGGTGAGGCGCCCCGCGTGCCCGCACCGGCCGGCGAGGCCGATCCGGCGGCGGACGCGGCGGACGCGCCCTCCGTCGTACGGCAGGGCGACGCGCCCGGCTCGTCCGCCTCCCCGGCCGAGCACAGCGGCCGCGCGGCGGACACGGAGGCTCCCAAGGGCCACCGGCCGCAGCCGAGCCAGGCGAGCCAGGAGGCGGCCGCGGCGGTCGCGCAGAACGGCGCACAGGACCGCCGCCGGGGTGCCGGCCGCGGCGCCAACCGCCGCCCCAGCGGCCGCGAACGCCACGACGAGAAGATCACCGTCTATGTCTCCGCGGAGGAGCTCATGGACCTCGAACACGCCCGCCTTGTTCTGCGCGGCGAACACGGCCTCGCCGTCGACCGCGGACGCATCGTCCGCGAGGCGGTGGCCGTCGTCCTCGCCGACCTGGAGTCGCGCGGCGACGCCAGCATCCTGGTGCGGCGGCTGCGCGGGCGCTAGACCCGTACGGGATAGCCTGCCCCTCCGATGCCGACGACGAACGACCACGCCCCCGCTCCCCGCGCCCGCCGCCCCCTGGGGCGAGGCCCGGGGACGGACCCGGCGGACCCGGCGCAGGAACCGGCGGACGAGCCGCAGGCCCCGGCACCGCCGCCGGACGCGCCCCTATCGCAGGACGTCCCCGCATCTCAGGACATCCCCGTATCGCAGGATGTCCCTGCCGCCCCCGCCGAGCCTGCCGCTCCCGTCGCCCCCGCCGATCCCGGCGATCCCGGCGACGGCAGATTCACCGTCCGGCTGGACAACTTCGAGGGTCCCTTCGACCTCCTCCTGCAGCTGATCTCCCGGCACAAGATGGACGTCACCGAGGTCGCGTTGTCGAAGGTCACCGACGAGTTCATGGCGCACATCCGGGCCATGGGGCCGGACTGGGACCTGGACCAGACCACCGAGTTCCTGGTCGTCGCGGCGACGCTGCTGGATCTGAAGGCGGCCCGGCTGCTGCCTGCCGCCGAGGTGGAGGACGAGGCGGATCTCGCGCTGCTGGAGGCCCGTGACCTGCTCTTCGCCCGGCTGCTGCAGTACCGCGCGTACAAGCGGATCGCGGACATCTTCAGCGAGCGGCTGACGGACGAGGCACGGCGCTACCCCCGCACCGTCGGCCTGGAGCCGGAGCACGCCGAGCTGCTGCCCGAGGTGGTCATCAGCATCGGGGCGGAGGGGTTCGCCAGGCTGGCCGTCAAGGCGATGCGGCCCAAGGCCAAGCCGCAGGTCTACATCGACCACATCCACGCGCCGCTGGTGAGCGTGCGCGAGCAGGCCGACGTGGTGATGGCGTACCTGCGTGCCGCGGGCGAGGCCGGCTTCCAGGAACTGGTGGCGGACGCCCCGGACACCCTCACCGTCGTGGCGCGCTTCCTGGCGCTGCTGGAGCTCTACCGGGAGCGGGTGGTGGTCCTGGACCAGGAAGAGGCTCTGGGAGCGCTGACGGTCCGCTGGACGGGCGCGGAGGGGGCCGTGCCCGTCGTCACGGACGAGTTCGACCAGGAGGCGGCGGAGCGTCCGGAGGATGCCCGGGAGAGCGAGGAGACGCGATGAGCGTGGCGGGAGCCCACGAGGAGGCGTACGAGGAGGCCTACGAGGTCCAGGAGGCGGGGTCCGGGGGCCCCGCGCCCACCGGAGCGCTCGGCGTCGCGGAGCTGGCGCTGAAGCCCGCCCTGGAGGCCGTCCTGATGGTCGTGGACGAGCCCGCGACCGAGGAGCACCTGGCGAAGGTGCTGCAGCGCCCGCGCCGCGCGGTGGCCCTCGCGCTGCGAGAGCTGTCCGACGACTACGCCCGCCAGGGCCGCGGTTTCGATCTGCGCCTGGTGGCCGGCGGCTGGCGGTTCTACTCCCGCGCCGAGTACGCGGATGCCGTGGAGAGCTTCGTCCTGGACGGCCGGCAGGCCCGGCTCACACAGGCCGCATTGGAGACTCTGGCCGTGGTCGCGTACCGTCAGCCGGTCAGCCGTTCCCGTGTCTCGGCCGTTCGCGGCGTGAACTGTGACGGTGTGATGCGCACGCTTCTCCAGCGCGGCCTGGTGGAGGAGGCGGGGACGGAACCTGAATCAGGTGCGATCCTGTACAGGACGACGAATTACTTTCTGGAGCGGATGGGCCTGCGCGGCCTGGACGAGCTCCCTGAGCTCGCACCGTTCCTCCCGGAGGCGGACGCGGTCGAGGGTGACTCCGCGGAAGGTATCCCGTCGTTCGACGTAGACGACAGCGGCGACTCTCAGACGGATCATTGATGCGAAGCAGCGGCAGGAACAACAGGGACAGCGGCCGGGGCAACTACCGCGGCGCGGAGGGCGGACCCTCCCGGCCGAAGGCAGGGGGGAAGCGGGACGACAAGCAGCAGCGCGCGGGCCGTCCCCGTCCCGAGGAGCGCCGCTACGACGTGGGCGGATCCGACGGTCCCGGCGGCTCGTCGGAGCGCAAGAAGGACGAGCGCGGGGGCGGCGCCAAGAGCGGGGGCGGCGCCAAGAGCGGCGGCGGCGCCAGGAGCGGCGGCGGCAGCCGGGGCGCGGCGGCCCGCGGCGGTGCCAAGGGCGGTCCCCGTACGGGTGCCAAGTCCGGCCCCGGCGCCAAGGGCGGCCCGCAGCGCGGCCGCGGCCAGGCGCCCGCACGCCCCCGTGAGCTGGACGCCAAGATCGAGGAGCGCAACCGCGCCCGCCACAACAAGCCGCAGGTCAAGACCCCCAAGACCTTCGGCGAGGAAGAGGGCGAGCGGCTGCAGAAGGTGCTGGCCAGGGCCGGTATGGGCTCGCGGCGGGCCTGCGAGGAGCTGATCGACCAGGCGCGCGTCGAGGTCAACGGCCAGATCGTCATGGAGCAGGGCGTCCGGGTCGACCCGCAGAAGGACGAGATCAAGGTCGACGGCCTGACGGTCGCCACCCAGTCCTACCTCTTCTTCGCGCTGAACAAGCCGGCCGGTGTCGTCTCCACGATGGAGGACCCCGACGGCCGCCAGTGCCTGGGCGACTACGTCACCAACCGCGAGACCAGGCTCTTCCACGTCGGCCGTCTCGACACCGAGACCGAGGGCATCATCCTGCTCACCAACCACGGCGAGCTGGCCCACCGCCTGACCCACCCGCGCTACGGCGTCAAGAAGACCTACCTGGCGGCCATCCAGGGCCCCCTCCCGCGCGACCTGGGCAAGCAGCTCAAGGACGGCATCCAGCTGGAGGACGGCTACGCCCGCGCCGACCACTTCCGGGTCGTGGAGAACACCGGCAAGAACTACCTCGTCGAGGTCAGCCTGCACGAGGGCCGTAAGCACATCGTGCGCCGGATGCTCTCCGAGGCCGGTTTCCCGGTCGACAAGCTCGTGCGGACGGCCTTCGGCCCGATCGCCCTGGGCGACCAGAAGTCGGGCTGGCTGCGCCGGATGACCAACACGGAGGTCGGGATGCTGATGCGCGAGGTCGAGCTCTAGCCTTCCCGCGAAACAGCTTGCGGTACGGCCTCACCACCCCTTAACGTCACCATGACGTTAAGGGGTGGTTTTCATGGTGTCCACGGGGTCCGCCGCAACCGGCGCGCTGATCGGCCTCGCTCTCGGCGATGCGCTCGGCTTTCCCACCGAGTTCAACGACGTGCCGTCGATCCTGGCCAAGTGCGGACCGTGGCGGCAGATGGAGCTGCCCGATCCTGCCTTCGTCACCGACGACACCCAGATGACGCTGGCGCTCGGCCGCGGCCTGCGTACGGCCATGGAACGCGGCGAGCTCGCACCGCAGCGCCTCATCCGCCCCGTACGGGAGGAGTACGTCGACTGGTGGCGCTCGCCGGACAACAACCGGGCACCGGGCGGCACCTGCCTGCGGGCCTGTCAGCTGCTCAGCGACGAGGACCTGCCGTGGGCCGCGGCGAGCCAGATCGGGTCCAAGGGCTGCGGCGCCAACATGCGGGTCGCGCCCATCGGGCTCGCGCCGGGCCTGAGCCCCCGGCAGCGCTCCGGCGCCGCCCAGCTCCAGTCGGCGCTCACCCACGGCCACCCCACCGCGCTCGCCGCGAGCGACCTGACCGTGTATGCCGTACGCGCCCTGGCCGACGGTGCGGGCCCCGCCGAGCTGCCCGGCCTGCTGCGCGCGTACGCCCACGCCCACCGCACCGACTACCGCGAGGACTGGCTCGGCGACCTCTGGAGGCGCTCCCAGGACCCGACGCCCACGTCCTTCATCGCGCGCGGCTGGGACGACTGCCTCGGCGTCCTGGACCGGCTGGACGCGGCGCTCGCCGCACCGGACCCGGAGACCGACCCGTGCCTGGCCACCGGCGCCGGATGGATCGCGGAAGAGGCGCTGGCCACCGGCCTGCTCTGCTTCCTGCTCTTCCCCGACGCACCGCTCACCGCCCTGCGCCGCGCCGCCTGCACCTCCGGCGACTCCGACTCGATCGCCTGCCTCACCGGCGCGTTCGCGGGCGCCCACGCCGGCTCCGGCGCCTGGCCCGAGGAGTGGGCCGCGCGCATCGAGTACCGGACGGAGCTGGTGGCGCTGGGGGCGGCCTGGGATCGCCCGTCCGCTGCGCTCTAGCCTTCGCCCCACGTAGTCGCTGCGCTTGGCGGGCCTCCCACGTTGTTGGCTTTCCCGCCGTGGTGGTTTGTCGCCGTTGCGCCTGCGGCGGGCGTGGGTTTGTCGGGTGCGGTGCCACGCCTCCGGACTTCGTCCTGCGGCGCGGCCCCTCCCACGGGTGGGTGGGAAGAGGGGCCGGTGGGGGTGTGCGTTGAGGGTTTGGTGCACCTGGGATCCACAGGGCACAGCTGACCCCGTACGTGCACTCCCACCGGCCTTTCTTTTTCCCACCCTCTACGGGGAGGGGGCGGGCCGTAGCGGCGGAGCCGTGTAGGGCCGGTCCCGCTGCCGAACAGCCCCGCGCAGCGGCACCGCCCGCCGCAGGCGCAACGGCGGCAAACCACCACGGCGGGACGGCCGACAACGTGGGGCGAAGGCTAGAGCGCAGCGGACCTGGCCCGGTACAGGAAGTCCGCCACCCGGGGCCGGTCCGGTTCGGCGGGTAGGGGGGAGCCGGGCAGCGCCGCATCGGCCTCCTCGGACAGGGCTGCGATCCGGCGCTCCACCTCTTCCCACGGCACCTCGCCGCGCTTGACCGCCAGCAGCTCCTCGCGGGCCGCGCCGACGTCGAGTGTGAGGGTGCCCGTACGGAGCAGATCGCGGGTGGTGGCCAGCAGCCGGAGCAGATGCATGGCGGGCTTCCAGCGGGGTGCGCCATGCGCCCGGACCTGCGCGCGCAGCTTGTCGAGGTGTCCGGTGGCGTAGCCCGTGAAGGTGTGGTGGACGTGCCGGGAGAGGAAGGCGTCGCGCAGGGCGAGCAGCTCCCGGCCGGTGGTGTCGATGCGCTCGACGAGGGGGGAGTGCAGGCACTCCAGGACGGTGGGGTTGGCGCGCAGCGCCAGCTCGCAGAAGCGTTCCAGCTCCCAGGAGAACTCCTCCTCGCGCGGGCCCTCCACATGCGTCGGCGGCTTCTCGAAGCGCCAGAAGTGTGCGGTGGGGGCGAGGTAGACCCCGCGCCGGTCGGTGTCGCTGGCCTCGGTGGCCAGTCCGAAGGCGCGCGAGCCCATCACGCATGCGTAGACGGTGTGCTCGGTGACCAGGGCGTGGCCTGCGGCTTCGGACATGGCGGCGATTGTGGCGGGCGCGAGAGGGGAATGTCACCGGGTTTTGCGGCCGACGGGGCGGTGGCCGGGGAACGGGCCGCCGCGCTCCGCCCGGTCGTCTCGCCGTCCGGCCGCCGCGTACGGAATGTCGGTGCCGCTGGTTACGCTGATCAGTGCGTACGCAGGCGCGTGCGCGGCACAGGACGCAGGGGAGCAGTGACGTGGCGGTACGAGCGGTCCGGGGGGCCGTCCAGCTGGAGCGGGACGACGCGGAGCATATGCGGGAGCAGGTCGTGGAGCTGCTCACCGCCATCCTGGAGCGCAACGACCTGGTGCCGGACGACCTGATAAGCGTGTGGTTCACCGCCACCCCGGATCTGCACAGCGACTTCCCGGCGGCCGCGGCGCGCGGTCTGGGGATCACCGATGTGCCGCTGATCTGCGCGCAGGAGCTGGCCGTGACCGGCGCCATGGAGCGGGTGGTGCGGGTCCTCGCCCACGTCGAGACCGGGCTGTCGAAGGCCGGGATCGCCCACGTCTACCTCGGGGCCGCCGGGGCGCTGCGGAAGGACATCGCGCAGTGAGGACCGCACTCGTCATCGGAACGGGCCTGATCGGCACCTCGGCCGCGCTGGCGCTGAACGCCCGCGGCGTGCAGGTCTACCTGGAGGACCACGACCAGGCCCAGGCCCTGACGGCCGCCGCCCTGGGCGCGGGCACCGCGGAGGCGCCGCCCGGCCCCGTCGACCTGGCCGTCGTGGCGGTGCCGCCCGCCCATGTCGCGGGGGCGCTGGCCGATGCCATACGGCGCGGTGCGGCCCGCGCGTACATCGACGTGGCCAGCGTCAAGGGCGGCCCGCGCCGCGAGCTGGTGGCGCTGGGCTGCGATCTGTCCGGCTACCTCGGCACGCACCCGATGGCCGGCAAGGAGCGTTCCGGGCCGCTGGCCGCCACCGCCGACCTCTTCGAGGGCCGGCCCTGGGTGCTCACCCCGACCCGCGACGGCGACACCGAGGTCCTCAACCTCGCCCTGGAGCTGGTCGCCCTGTGCCGGGCCGTCCCCGTGGTGATGGACGCGGACGCCCACGACCGCGCCGTCGCGCTGGTCTCGCACACCCCGCAGCTGGTCTCCAGCCTCGTCGCCGCGCGCCTCAAGGGCGCCGATGAGACCGCGGTGCGGCTGTGCGGCCAGGGCATCCGGGATGTGACGCGGATCGCGGCCTCCGATCCGGCGATGTGGATCGACATCCTGTCCGCCAACCCGGGCCCGGTCGCAGATGTGCTGTCCGAGGTCGCCGCCGACCTGGATGAGACCGTACGGTCGCTGCGCGCCCTGGAATCCGCCGACGAGGACAAGCGCGGCGGCGGCGTCGGCGGCATCGAGGACGTCCTGCGGCGCGGCAACGCCGGGCGCGAGCGGGTGCCGGGCAAGCACGGCGCGGCCCCGGCCGCCTACGAGACCGTCGCCGTGTACATCGGTGACCAGCCGGGCGAGCTGGCCCGGATCTTCGCCGACGCCGGGCGGGCCGGGGTCAATATCGAGGACGTCCGTATCGAGCACGCCACCGGCCAGCAGGCCGGCTTCATCCAGCTCACGGTCGAGCCGGCGGCGGTGCCGGTGCTGACCGCGGAGCTGAGGGAGCGGGGCTGGTCGATCCGGCAGTGAGACCGTGGACGGGGCGGTGCGGGTGAGCCAGTAACCTTGTCCGAGGCCTCTATGGGCCTTGGACCTCCGCCCCGTGTACAGGAAAGGTGTTCGTCACCGTGGAAACCGCCGCCCGGACCGCCCCGGCTGCAGTGATTGTCGCCATCGACGGCCCCGCAGGCACGGGCAAGTCCAGCACGTCCAAGGCCGTCGCCGCCAAGCTGGGCCTCGGCTACCTCGACACCGGCGCCCAGTACCGCGCGATCACGTGGTGGATGCTGTCCAACGGCATCGACGTCAATGACGCCACCGCCGTGGCCGACGCCGCCGCCAAGCCCCAGATCGTCTCCGGTACGGACCCGGCCGCCCCGACCATCTCGGTCGACGGCCTGGACGCCGCGGGCCCGATCCGCACCCAGGAGGTCACCGCCGCGGTCAGCGCGGTCAGCGCGGTCCCCGAGGTGCGCGCCCGGATCACCGACCTGCAGCGCTCCATCGCCGCCGAGGCCCCGAACGGCATCGTGGTCGAGGGCCGCGACATCGGCATAACGGTCCTGCCTGACGCCGACCTGAAGGTCTTCCTGACCGCTTCCGCCGAGGCCCGCGCGGCCCGCCGCAGCGGTGAGCTCAAGGGCAAGGAGGCCACCGACCTGGCCGCCACCCGCGAGGCACTGATCAAGCGGGACGCCGCCGACTCCTCCCGTAAGACCTCCCCGCTGGCCAAGGCGGACGACGCCGTCGAGGTGGACACCACCGACCTGACCCTGGAGCAGGTCATCGAGTGTGTGGTGACTCTCATCGAGGGCGCGAGCGCCGAAAAGGCGGGACGGGCCGCCCGGTGACCGAGAGCGGCAAGGCGCCGAGCCCGGCGGGCGCCGCGGTCGGCCGGCGGATCGGCATCGGCCTGATGTACGGGCTGTGGAAGCCGCGGGTGCTGGGCGCCTGGCGCGTCCCGTCCGCGGGTCCGGTGATCCTCGCCGTCAACCACTCGCACGGCATCGACGGCCCGATGCTGATGGGCACCGCGCCGCGGCCGGTGCACTTCCTGATCAAGAAGGAAGCTTTCGTCGGCCCGCTGGACCCGTTCCTGCGGGGCATCGGCCAGCTGAAGGTCGACCGCAGCGCCGCCGACCGCAAGGCGATCACCGACGCGCTCGGGGTGCTGGAGCGCGGCGGCGTACTGGGGATCTTCCCCGAGGGCACCCGCGGCGAGGGCGATTTCGCGTCGCTGCGGGCCGGTCTTGCGTACTTCGCGGTGCGCTCCGGGGCCTCGGTCGTGCCCGTCGCGGTGCTCGGCAGCACCGACCGCAAGAGCCGGCTGCACCACGCCGTACCCGCGCTGCGCGGGCGCGTCGACGTCGTCTTCGGTGACGCCTTCGAGGCGGGCGACGGGAGCGGGCGGCGCACCCGTAAGGCGCTGGACGAGGCGACCGTACGGATCCAGGAGCGGCTGACCGCCCACCTGGCGGAGGCCAGGCGCCTGACCGGGCGCTGACCCACACTTGAGTAGTGGGCTGCGTATGTGCGGCCCACCGATGATGATGAACGAGGAACGGACTTCATGAACGACCAGATCCACACCGGCGACGAGCACGGTGCGCTTGGCGACGCCGAGTACGCGGAGTTCATGGAGCTCGCCGCGGAAGAGGGCTTCGACCCCGAGGAGGTCGAGGGCGACATCGCCGCGGCCGGCCATGGCCCGCTGCCCGTCCTCGCCGTCATCGGCCGCCCCAATGTCGGCAAGTCGACCCTGGTGAACCGCATCATCGGCCGCCGTGAGGCGGTCGTCGAGGACAAGCCGGGCGTCACCCGCGACCGCGTCACCTACGAGGCCGACTGGAACGGCCGCCGCTTCAAGGTCGTCGACACCGGCGGCTGGGAGCAGGACGTCCTCGGCATCGACGCCTCCGTGGCGATGCAGGCCGAGTTCGCCATCGAAGCCGCCGACGCGGTCGTCTTCGTAGTGGACTCCAAGGTCGGCGCGACCGACACCGACGAGGCCGTCGTCAAGCTGCTGCGCCGCTCCGGCAAGCCCGTGGTCCTGGTCGCCAACAAGGTCGACGGCCCCTCGGGTGAGGCCGACGCCTCCATGCTGTGGTCGCTGGGTCTCGGCGAGCCGCACCCCATCTCCGCGCTGCACGGCCGCGGCACCGGCGACATGCTCGACGCCGCGCTGGAAGCGCTTCCCGAGGCGCCCGCGCAGACCTTCGGCGCGGCCCTCGGCGGCCCCCGCCGGATCGCGCTGATCGGCCGCCCGAACGTCGGCAAGTCCTCGCTGCTGAACAAGGTCGCCGGCGAGGAGCGGGTGGTCGTCAACGAGATCGCCGGCACCACCCGCGACCCGGTCGACGAGATGATCGAACTCGGCGGCAAGACCTGGAAGTTCGTGGACACCGCCGGTATCCGCCGCCGGGTGCACCTCCAGGAAGGCGCCGACTACTACGCCTCGCTGCGCACCGCGGCGGCCGTGGAGAAGGCCGAGGTCGCGGTCATCCTGATCGACGCCAGCGAATCCATCAGCGTGCAGGACCAGCGGATCATCACGATGGCCGTGGAGGCCGGACGCGCCCTGGTCATCGCGTACAACAAGTGGGACACCCTCGACGAGGAGCGCCGCTTCTACCTGGAGCGGGAGATCGAGCGGGACCTCGTGCAGATCCCGTGGGCGATGCGGGTCAACGTCTCCGCGCGCACCGGCCGCCACATGGAGAAGCTGGTCCCGGCGATCGAGACCGCGCTGGCCGGCTGGGAGACCCGGATCCCGACCGGACGGCTGAACGCCTTCCTCGGCGAGATCGTGGCCTCCCACCCGCACCCGATCCGTGGCGGCAAGCAGCCCCGCATCCTCTTCGGCACCCAGGCCGGCACCAAGCCCCCGCGGTTCGTCCTCTTCGCCTCCGGCTTCCTGGAGGCCGGCTACCGCCGCTTCGTCGAGCGTCGGCTGCGCGAGGAGTTCGGCTTCGACGGGACGCCGATCCACATCTCGGTGCGGGTGCGCGAGAAGCGCGGCACCAAGAAGAAGTAGCCGCAAGAAGCGGCGGCGGGCCGGTGGCGGGGGTTCAGTGCCCCTGCGACCGGGCGTCGCGCTGTCCCGGCGGCAGCGCCGCCGGGACATGCCCCCGTGGGTGGTACGGCTGCCGGCCCACGACCTCCCAGTGGCCCGTCGACGCCGTCGTACGGCCCCAGTTCCCGTTGCCGCGCAGCGATTCCGGGAGCTCCGCCTCGTCCGTACGGTCCCCGGGCAGAGCCCTGAAGGAGCGGCGGTACTCGGCGTACAGCGCGTCGTAGATCGGCGTGGCCGAGGCGCGGTTCGCGGTGTGCGTCGCCCCGGGCTCGTGCGACGGGCGCATTCCGGGGATCGGGTGGGGGTACTGGGCGCGGGAGGAGGGGTCGTATGCGTGCACGTATGTGCCAACGACCTTGATGCTCGTGGGATGCGGCTTTCGGCCGGAAATGGCTGATCGCGGGGGCAATACCGCCCATCAGGCGGTGCCGCTCCCGCGATCGGTGTGCCGCTCGGCTCAGGTGCCGGCCAGCGGCATCGCCGCGGCCACCAGGACGCCCTGTGTGGCGGCCTGCTCCAGCGCCTGGCGCATCAGGTCCTCACGCGGCTGGTGGCCGATGGTGCCCGCGGGGGCGGCGTACATCAGCACGGTCTGTGCCTTGTTGGCCGCGGCGCGCCAGCCGTCGGAGACCGCCAGCGGCTGATGGGCCTGCCACCAGGCGGCCTGGCTGCCTGCGGCGCCCGGCTGCAGCACGGCGTGCAGCTTGCCCATGGCGAGCAGCGCGGACCAGCCCGGGTTGGGTGCGGGGAGCTGGTTCATGTCCGTGACGTTGCCGAAGCCCTGCTCCCGCAGCAGCGGGAGGAAGTCGTCCTGCATGCTCGTCGAACCGGGGCGGGCGATCGGGCCGTTGGGCTCGACGACCAGCGCCGGGCGCAGCTCGCCCTCGATCAGCACCAGGCCGCAGGTGATCCCCAAAGTCGCCTGGCGTTCGCCGGCGGGGGCCGGGCCGGGCTGTGACGCGGGGGTGCGGGCGGCGGCGTCCTCGCCGGTGATGGAGCGTACGGCTCCCTTGAGCTGTTCTTCCGACACCGGGACGACCTGCGAGGGAATGCAGGTGGCGTGCGCGAACGCGAGCACCGCCGTCTCCTCGCCCACGAACAGGACGGTGCTGGTGCGCTCCTGCTCGCTGTCGCCGGGGGTGCGGCAGGAGGTGCAGTCATAGCTGCCGGGGGCGTCGCCACCGGCCAGCAGGCGGTCGGCTTCTTCGTCGCCGATCTCGGCGCGAACGTCGTTGCTGACGTCGAGCATGCGCGGCACGGGTGGCTCCTCGATCTCTGAGCGGCTGCCGGGCGGTCTCCCGGCTCGTACAAGGACAACGGGTGACCTGCGGCCGGAGTCACGCGCGGGCGGGAACAGAATCGAACCAATCGACGCACAGGGAAGAACAGCGGAATGTGTTCCCAAAACGGTCGCATGCGATCAATATTTGCGGTGAAATGCGCATCGAATGTGGCGCAGATGGCTGCTTTTCGTACACCGGACCGGGTGGAGTGAGCGGCGCCACGGGCGCGGCGCAGGGGTCCTCGGGGGGCGGCCGCTTAGCGTGACCGGCCATGTCCGACCACTTTCCGGCGCCGCGGCGCCGCGTGGCCGCCGCGGGGCTGCTCACCGCGGCGGCCACGGCCCTGCTCCTGTGTCTGCCCGGCGGCGCATCCGCCATGGAGCCGCGCCCCGCGGGACGGGACGGCGGCGCGGCGGACAAGTACGCCTGCGCCGACGACCAGTGGCCGTGGGGCTGCGTCGCCAAGTGCGAGAGCGGCGGTAACTGGAAGGCCAACACCGGCAACGGCTATTACGGCGGCCTCCAGTTCGGGCGGCGCACCTGGAAGGGCTACGGCGGCCTCGACTTCGCGCGGCGTGCCGATCTCGCCACCCGCGACGAGCAGATCGCGGTCGCCGAGAAGGTCCTCGCCTCCCAGGGCTGGCGCGCCTGGCCGGTGTGCGCCAAGCGCTACAGGCTCAGCGGCACGTCGTACATCCCGCGCCCCGACCCGCTGGACGAGCTTCCCCCGTCCGGGGCGGCGGCGCGGTGGCTGCGCGCTGCCGCGCACCTCAGCCCGTCCGCCGCCGCGGAACTGTGGCGGGGGATGTGATCCACGGCCCGCAGGTTCCCTGACGTTGCTACCGATGACCTAACTTTTTCGGAACAACTTGGCGAAAGCCCTAAACCCGGAACCCCTTTTCGCGGTCCTACCGTTCAGCAGTGGGACACGCGATGCCGCCGGGGGGCGCGCGGCGTGGTCCGCGGGGAGACCAGGCACGACCGAAAGACCAGGGGACACGGGGCGGATGCACATCTCATTCCTGATTCACAACGCGTACGGGATCGGGGGGACGATCCGGACGACGTTCAACCTCGCCCGTACGCTGGCCGAGCGGCACGACGTCGAGATCGTCTCCGTACTGCGCCACCGCGACACCCCGGTCTTCGACCTCGGAGCCGGTGTCACGCTGCGGCACCTCGTGGACATCAGGGAGACCAGCCCCGGCTACGACGGCGAAGACCCGGCCCACCACCGCCCCGCCAAGGTCTTCCCCGCCGCCGAGGGCCGCTTCGCCCAGTACAGCGAGCTGACCGACCGCCGTATCGCCCAGCATCTGCGCCGGACCGAGGCGGACGTGGTGGTCGGCACCCGGCCCGGACTGAACGTCCACATCGCCCGGCAGGCCCGCCGCGGCCCGGTGCGCATAGGCCAGGAGCACCTCACCCTGGACACCCACTCCCGGCCCCTCAAGCTGGCGCTGCGCGGCGCCTATCCGCGGCTGGACGCGGTCACCACCGTCACCGAGGCCGACGCCCGCGCCTACCGCCGCACGCTGCGGCTGCCCGGTGTCCGCGTCGAGGCGGTGCCCAACAGCGTGCCCGCGCCCGGCCTGCGACCCGCCGACGGCAGCGGCAAGTGGGTCGTCGCGGCCGGCCGGCTCGCCCGCGTCAAGCGCTACGACATCCTCATCCGGGCCTTCGCCGAGGTCGCCGCCGCACGCCCCGACTGGCGGCTGCGGATCTACGGCGGCGGCGCCGAGAAGGCCGCGCTGCGCGCCCTGATCGATGAACTCGGCCTGTACAACCATGTCTTCCTGATGGGCCCGGCCAACCCGCTGGAGCCCGAGTGGGCCAAGGGCTCCATCGCCGCGGTCTCCTCCAGCCTCGAATCCTTCGGGATGACGATCGTGGAGGCGATGCGCTGCGGCCTGCCGGTGGTCGCCACCGACTGTCCGCACGGGCCCGGCGAGATCATCGACGACGGGGTGGACGGCAAGCTGGTGCCGGTCGGCAATCCGCCGGCGCTGGCCGCCTCGCTGCTGGACCTGATCAACGACGACGACGCCCGCAAGCGGATGGGCCGCGCCGCGCTCGCCGCGTCCGGCCGCTTCGACCCCGCCATGGTCGCCGGACGCTACGAATCGCTCTTCGAGGAGCTGCTCGCGCGCCGTCGGGGCAACCGCCTGCGCGGCGCCTGGCACCGCACCCGCGGTGCGCTGCTCAGCGGCGCCTATGCCACCAAGGACGCGGCCCGTGCCGCGACGAGCGGGGTGCGTACGGCATGAACGCCCCGACGCGGCCGCCCACGACCACCTCCCGCACACCCGAACCGCCCACGACGAAGGAGCATCCGGCCATCGATCAGGAACCCAAGGTTCCGGCAGCCGACCCGGTGGAGCTGCGGGCCGACTGCATAGCCGACTCCGCGGGCGGCCTCACCTTCGACCTGAACACCCCCGGTGACACCCACGTCTCCTGGAACGCCGCCCTGGTGCTGCGGCTGCGCGGCGGCGACGGCGCCGACGACGAGGTGCGGCTGCCGCTCGGACCGAACGGCTCCGGGCGGCTGCGCGCCGTGCTGCCCAGCACCGTCGCGCTCGCCGAGGGCCGCTGGAACGCCTACGCGGACCTGGGCGACGGACACGACCCGCGGCGCCTGCTGCCGGGCGTCAACGACCTGCGCTCCCTGGTGGACCGCCGCCCGCTGGCGGGCATCGGCCGGCTCGGCGTGCGCATCCCGTACGCCACCAAATTCGGCAATCTCGCGCTGCGCAGCTGGCTGCGCGGCCCGCACGCGGAGGCCGGCGACATCCTGGTGGCACCCGACGGCCTGACGGTCTCCGGCCGGCTCTACGGGGCGTCCCCGGCGGCCGGCGCCCAGGCCGAGGCACGCGCCCGCCGCACCTCTACGGGCGACGGCGCCCGGAAGGCCACCGTCACCGCCCCGCTGACCATCGAGGGCTCCGACTTCACCTTCACGCTGCCCTACGAGGAGCTGGCGGGCGGCTGGCGGCACGGCAACGAACCGTGGGACCTGTGGCTGCGCCCCGCCGCGGGCGCCCCGCCGGTGCGCATCGCCCGCCTCCTGGACGACGTACCGGACAAGAAGCAGGTCTTCAGCTATCCCGCGCTCCCGGTCCGGGCCGCCGCCGGACAGGTCAGGATCGGCCCGTACTACACGCTCGACAACGACCTGGCGATACGGGTCGCGGGCCCGGAGGGGCGGGAATGACGTACGGCGCCTGAGGCAGGAGGCGGTGGCCGTCGCGTTCGGGCCGTGGTGCGCCCGGACAGCCGCGGGCCGGGTGCCCGCCTGCGGGGCGATGTGCGGGAAATGTGTGTGGAGTGTGTCTCGTTGGACAATTTCCCGGCGGCTGGTAATTGGCCTCGGGTATGCGGAATCCCCGCCCGGTGCGGGATGAATTTCCGGACGCCGGCCGATCCCGGGCGTTGTGCCCGCACCCCGATTTACATCTGATCAAGGGGGAATTCAGGCCGCTTTGTTTTCCACCCGGTTGCGGCATCACCCGGCGCGTACGGGTGACGGAAGTTACCGCAAACGCACCAGCCTTGGCTGTGACACAAGTGTGACCAATGAAGTACCGGACAGACACCGGAACGTGCGCCGGACGGGCCTTCCGCGCATCGGCGCGGGCACCTACGGTGGCTGTCATGGCACCCGTACCAGATCTCCCGAACGAACCCCAGGACGACATCGAGGCCTATGTCGGCCTCGCACAGCAGGACGCCGAGGAGCGGGCCCGAGAGCGCGGCTGGACGAGTGTCCGGTCGCTGGCGCCGGGCGCGATCATCACCATGGAATACCTCGTCGGCCGGCTCAATTTCGAGGTGAAGGACGGCCAGGTGCACCGCAGCTGGCAGGGCTGACGCCCCGTGCGCAGACGAAGGCCCCGGCCGCTCGCGAGGAGCGGCCGGGGCCTTCGGCGCGGGGCAGCGGGTGTGCGTACCGGCCCCGCGGCTGTGCGGCGGTCAGCCGGTCCCGTTGTGGCCGCGCCCGGAGGTCGGGCTCAGCGGTGCGGTGCGCGGGACGCGGTCCGCGTGCGGGGGCCGCCGGCTGCCCGCCGGGGTGACCGGTGAGCGCTCGGAGCGGAGGGTGTACGGGCGCGAGGGGTGGTGCGGCCAGCCGTCCTGGGGGCGGGTGCCGGCGCGGCCGCCGGTGCCGGCGCCGATGGTCTCGCGGACCAGCACCTCGCCGTCGGGGGCCACCCGCTGGCGGGAGACCCCGGGGGCCAGCGCGCCGACCGGCAGCGGGCCGCGCAGCGAGCCGGGCCGCAGCCGCAGCCACAGCCGCAGAAGGATGCCCATGAGGCGGTCCTCCACCCAGGTGATCCCGGGCTCCAGCCAGGGCATCGCCAGCAGCACCAGCAGGCCCGCGGCCCAGCCGAGCAGCACATCGCTGACCCAGTGCGTACCGAGGTAGACGGTGGTCATGCCGACGCCCAGAGCGCCGAGTGCGGCGATCAGCGACAGGGTGCGGCGGCGCAGCGGGGTGGTCGCCAGGTAGGCCAGCACGCCCCAGGTGACCACGGCGTTCGCGGTGTGACCCGACGGGAATATATCGCCGTTCAGCCACATGTCATTGGAGCCGACCGTCGTCGCGTAGTGCGGACCGAGCCGGCCCATACCGATCTTGGCGGCGCCCACCGTGATGTTCAGCAGCAGCAGAGAGGCGCCCAGCACCAGCAGCGGGTGGAGGTTGCGCTGGCGCCAGCAGCGCCAGCCCAGCCAGGCCGCCACCGCCACCGCGGTCGGGCCGCGCTGGCCGAGCACCACGAAGTAGTCGAGGAAGGCGTGGATCTCCGGCCATTGCTTGTAAGGCCGGAAGAACATGACCTGCCAGTCGAAGGTGACCAGCCATGTAGAGGCCAGCACTCCGACCACGATCGCGATGTACACCGCCAGCGTGCCGCCGAACAGCCACAGGCGGGTCCGGGTCATCGGGGGCGGTTGAACGCGATCGGTCGGGCGCTCCTCCATCTGGTCGAGCTTGTCATCGGTACGCACTCAATCGACGTTACCGCGTGTGATGTAGGCGCTTGGTCAAACTGTGAGCTTTGTAATGACGATGTGATGTGGAATGGGTCTCAAGCGCGGCTTCGCCGCCGGGATTTGGAAGCGAATTCGGCGCGTTTCCGATTCTCCTACGGACGCCCGCGTGTCGTCACCATGAGTGCTTATCTGCTTTTCTCCGGAGGAGTTTATCTCCGATTTTCCCGGGCGTCGCGGGAAGTTTCCCTTCACGGGGGTTCACGGAGGGAGATCTTCCGCTCACGAGACCGATCATGCACCCGTCACGGAGGGCCGGACCCGTTCAGCCAGAAGGCCCCGTAGACCGCCGAACCGGCCGCGACCAGCCCGACGACCAGCCAGGACCGCACCGGCCGCCACTTCGCGAGCCCCGCCGCGAGCGGCAGCAACAGCGGGTAGGCGGGCATCATCAGCCGGGGCTTGGAGCCGAAGTAGCCCTTGGCGGTCAGCGCCAGCAGCAGGACCACGCCGCCGTACACCGCCAGCGGCACCGGCGGTCCCTGCCGTACGCCGTGCACATACAGCCAGATCACCAGCGCGACACCGGCCAGCAGGCCCAGCCCGGCAGGGAGCGGCAGCTGCCAGAGGAAGCGGGCGAAGGCGAGGCCGCCGTCGAAGCCGTTGCCCCAGCCGCCCTGGACGTCCAGATAGCCGGTGAGGCTGTCCTGCCGCGCGCCCACCCACAGGAAGTAGCCGCACCAGCCGAGCGGCGCGAGCAGCACGCCCGCGAGCATGCCCGGGTGGGTGCGCAGCGCCGTGCGCAGCCGTACTCCCGCGGCCCGTTCGTTCCACACCGTCACCGCCGCGGCGATCCACACGGCCGCGACGACCGCGGCGCCCACCGGCCGGGTCAGCCCGGCGAGCGAGGCCAGCACGCCCGCCGATACCCAGCGCCCGGTCAGTACGCAGTACACGCCCCAGGCCGCGAGAGCGGTGAACAGCGACTCCGAGTACGCCATCGACTGCACGATCCCGACCGGCAGCGCGGCCCACAGCGCGGCCAGTGCCACACCGGCCCGCGGGCCGTGCAGCCGCTCGCCGGTCGCGTACAGCGCCCAGGCCGCGAGCAGCGACGCCGACCAGGCCACCGCCAGCCCGGCATCGGCGGGCGACAGCGGCGAGATCGTCGACAGCCCCCGCTCCAGCCATGGCAGCAGTGGGAAGAAGGCCAGGTTGGAGTGCACATCGCCGTTGGCCAGGTGGACGGTGTAGCCGTAGCCCTGCTCGGCGACCCGGGTGTACCAGAGCGAGTCCCAGCGGGCGGTCAGCAGGGTGTGCCAGTCCTTGCCGTTCGCCGACGACCAGAGGGCGAGCACGGCCACGCCCAGCAGCCGGATCGCCGCGTACACCGCCAGCGCGGGCGCGACGCGGCGCAGCGCGGCCGCCACGGCGGGCGCGGTGCAGGTCCGGCCGGGAACCGCGGCGGAGGCAAGATCGTTCATTCGGACGATTATCCAGGTGGCTGAAGAACGACGGTCGGTGCGGGTGGGGGGAACGCCAGGCGCTGCGATGAGCGTCTCACCGTGAGGTGGGACACGCGGCACGCTGGGTGACTCGCGTAGTCTGACGTCTCAACTCGCCCGTGCCGCCGGTTTCCCCGGGGCGTTCTCGCGCCCCGATTCACGGCCGCGAGAGCATGACAGGAGGAACTGCATGTCCGGGACGACCGCGTCCGGCAGCGGACGGACGGCTGGTGTCACCCGGCTTTCACGCGACGGGGCGAACCGCTGGACCGTGTTGATCGTGCTCTGCGTCAGCCTGCTCTTCGTCGCGCTGGACACCACGATCCTTTACGTGGCCGTGCCCTCCGTCACCGAGGACCTGCGGCCGGGACCGGTCGAGCTGCTGTGGATCGTCGATGTCTATCCCCTGATAGCGGCGTCCTTGCTGATCCTCTTCGGCACGCTCGGCGACCGCGTCGGGCGCCGCCGCGTCCTCCTTCTGGGCTACGGCCTTTTCGGCCTGGCCTCCGCCGCCGCGGCGCTGGCACCCAACCCGCAGACCCTGATGGCGGCCCGTGCGCTGCTCGGCATCGGCGGCGCGATGATCATGCCCGCGACGCTGTCGATCCTGCGCCAGGTCTTCCCCGACCGGCGCGAACGCGCGGTCGCCATCGGCGTCTGGAGCGCGGTGGCCGCGGTCGGCGCCGCCGTCGGCCCGGTCCTGGGCGGCTTCCTCGTCGAGAACTTCTGGTGGGGCTCGGTCTTCCTCATCAACATCCCGATGATGGCCGCGATGCTCCTCATAGGGCGCTGGCTGCTGCCGGAGTCGCGGGGCGAGCGCAACGGCCCCTGGGACGTCGTCGGCGCGGTCATCGCGGCGCTCGGGGTGCTGGGCATCGTCCTGGGGGTCAAGCGCATCGGCGGCGGCACGGCCGTCCTGAGCCTGACCACACTCGGCCCGATCGTCGTCGGCACCCTGCTGCTGATCCTCTTCGTACGCCGCCAGCACCGCCGCGAGCATCCGCTGATCGATATGCGGCTCTTCGCCCGCCCCGCGTTCGGCACCTCCGTCGGGTGCATCGTGCTGGCCATGCTCGCCCTGGTGGGCCTGCAGCTGATCGCCGTCCAGTACCTCCAGCTCGTCCTCGGGCTGAGCCCCCTGCAGACCGGCGTACGGATGCTGCCGCTGGTGTTCTCCGCCATGGCCGCGGGCCTGACCGGCTCGAAGATGCTGCAGGCCCTCGGGCCGCGCGCCATGGTCTCGCTCGGCTTCACCCTGACCGCCGTCGCGGTGCTGTGCCTGACGATGATGAGCAGTCAGGACCGCCCCTGGCTGCTCTCCCTGGGCTTCGTCCTGCTCGGCTTCGGCTTCCAGTCCACGCTGTTCGGGGCGTACGAGTCCATGCTCAGCGAGGCGCCCGCCGAGCAGGCGGGCGGCGCCGCCGCCATCGGGGAGACCTCCTACCAGCTCGGCGCGGGCATCGGTGTCGCCCTGCTCGGCAGCGTGATGAACGCCGCCTATGCGCCCGGCCTCGCCCATGTCGACGGCGTGTCCGCCCACGCCTCCGGCGCCGCGTCGCATTCGCTCGGCGAGGCGTACAAGGTGGCCGCCGACCTCGGCCGCTCCGCCAAGGCCGCGCTGCGCGAGGCGGCCCGGGACTCCTTCGTCCACGGGCTGCATGTCACTCTCGTCGCCAGCGCCGTACTGCTGCTGGTCGGTGCGGGCATCGCGCTGCGCCTGCCGCGCCGGGCCGCCGAATCCACGGAGCGCGCCGAGGGCGAGGCCGCCGCGGGTGACCACGCGACGGGCGCCGGCTGCGACAGCGAACCGGCTCCCGCGAGCTCCGGCCGCTGACCTCCCCGCCACCTCCCGCTCCCGCGCCCCGCCGTGCGGAGCGGGCCCTTGCCCGGGTGGCGCCCGGGGCCGTACCTTCGGACCGGCAATAACTACCACTGCTAGTTTTACGCGCGAGCGCTGAACCTGCCGGAGGTCCCGCATGTCCGCAACGCCGTCCTCGAAGCTCCCGCCGTTCGACCCGGGCGACCCGCTGGGCCTCGACGATCTGCTCACCGACGAGGACCGCGCCGTCCGCGGCACCGTCCGGCAGTGGGCCGCCGACCGCGTCCTGCCGGACATCGCCGACTGGTACGAGCGCGGCGAACTCCCCGGCATCCGCGATCTCGCCCGCGAACTGGGCTCCCTCGGCGCACTCGGCATGTCCCTGACCGGCTACGGCTGCGCGGGCGCCTCCGCCGTCCAGTACGGCCTGGCCTGCCTGGAGCTGGAGGCCGCCGACTCCGGCATCCGCTCCCTGGTCTCCGTCCAGGGCTCGCTCGCCATGTACGCGATCTGGCGCTTCGGCTCCGAGGACCAGAAGCAGCAGTGGCTGCCGCGGATGGCGGCCGGCGAGGTCATCGGCTGCTTCGGCCTGACCGAGCCGGACCATGGCTCGGACCCGGCGGGCATGCGGACCTACGCCAAGAAGGACGGCGGGGACTGGGTGCTCAACGGGCGCAAGATGTGGATCACCAACGGGACGGTGGCCGGGGTCGCGGTGGTCTGGGCCCGCACCGACGACGGCATCCGCGGCTTCGTCGTACCCACCGGCACCCCGGGCTTCTCGGCTCCCGAGATCAAGCACAAGTGGTCCCTGCGTGCCTCGGTGACCAGCGAACTCGTCATGGACGACGTACGGCTGCCGGCCGACGCCGTCCTTCCCGAGGTCACCGGGCTGCGCGGGCCGCTCAGCTGTCTGAGCCACGCCCGGTACGGCATCGTCTGGGGCTCCATGGGCGCGGCACGCGCCAGCTTCGAGGCGGCGCTGGACTACGCGAAGACACGCGAACAGTTCGACCGCCCCATCGGCGGCTTCCAGCTCACCCAGGCCAAGCTCGCCGATATGGCCGTCGAGCTGCACAAGGGGATTCTGCTGGCCCATCACCTGGGACTGCGGATGGACGCGGGACGGCTGCGCCCCGAGCAGATCAGCTTCGGCAAGCTCAACAATGTGCGTGAGGCCATCGAGATCTGCCGCACCGCCCGGACGATCCTGGGCGCCAACGGGATCTCGCTGGAGTACCCCGTCATGCGGCATGCCACCAATCTCGAATCGGTGCTGACCTACGAGGGCACCGTCGAGATGCACCAGCTGGTGCTGGGCAAGGCGCTCACCGGGCTGGACGCCTTCCGGTGAGCATCCCTGCCCGCTAGCTCTGGTTGAAGAACCCGCCGTTGCGATGGCCGTCCGCCCCGCCGCTGACGACCTTGTAGTCGGGCGGGGTGAGCAGGAACACCCGGGTGGCCACACGGTCGATCGAACCGCGCAGGCCGAAGATCAGGCCCGCCGCGAAGTCCACCACGCGCTTGGCGTCGGCGGGGTCCATGGCCGTCAGGTTGACGATCACCGGGACACCCGCCCGGAAGAGCTCGCCGATGCCACGGGCGTCGCCGAAGCCCTCGGGGGCGACGGTGGCGATGCGGGTGCCCTGGTCCTGGGCGGTCCGGCCGGCCACCCGCACCCGGGGGTCGGTCACCCAGGAGTCGGCCGGCGCGGCGGACTCGGGTCCCTCGGCGTAGTCGTCGTCGTAGTAGCGCTCGTCATCGTTGTCGTCGACGAGGCCAAGCCAGGCACTCGCCTTGCGTACCGATCCCATTGACGCCTCCTCTCACCCGCGGTGGTGTTCCGTCTCTCCGTGTTCCGCCCCCTATCGTCGTCCATGATGCGGAGGGTGTGCCAAGTGGATAGCCGCCGCACGGGGGGTTCGTGACACATCTGGTGCAAAGAGGGTGGCGTGGCGTCAGTTCCCGCGCCCCGGCAAGAAACTGACAGTGCGATGGACATCACGGTCGGTACGGGCGGTGATGTCGACAAGTGGTCACGGGGCCCGGAATCCAACCTTGGGGTCGGTTCCGGCGTGGGACCAGGGCCGATGTCCCGCCGAAGGGCCGTTGACCAACGCCGGGAGCCCGCTGGTGCCCGTCGGTGACGCCGGTCCGCGGATCCGGGGCACCTTCGCACCCCGTCACAGAGGGAGGCTGTGGCGCCGGAGGGGAAGGGCGAGCAAGGGGAGAAGCGTGCGCAGGGTGAGAAAGACGTGCCGGACGTGCCGGGCGAGAAGGGGCGGCGGTGGCGGACTCCGAGGGGCGGAGCATGCCGCCCGTGGCGGTCGCTGCCGAGCGGGGCGGGGCGGGCGGACTGTGTCCATGGGCGGCCGCCCCGCCCCGTCAGGTCACCGGATCTCCGGCGGGCTGATCTGTGAGGTCCTGATCGCCGAGGGGCCGGTGCCCCACTTCTTCAGGATCCGGCCGTAACTCCCGTCCTTCTTCAGCCGGTTCACCGCGGCCTGTACGGCGGGCGCCAGCGGCGTCCCCTTCTTGAACGCGAAGCCGACGTCCAGCCGCTTGAACTCATTGAGGAACCGCAGCCCTTGCTGCTGTTTCACCGCGTAGCGCAGGCCGTTGATGGTGCTCATCACCACATCGGAGCGGCCCTGTTGCAGCGAGATCCACAGCGGGCCCTGATCGGCGTAGGTCTTCACGTCGTACGGCTTCTTGCCCGCCTCTTTGCACAGGTGCCGGCTCTCCTCCAGCGTCGCCTCGAAGGTGGTGCCCGCCCCGGTGGCGACCGTCAGCCCGCACAGCTGCCGCAGCGAGGTGACCTTCTTCAGCGGGCTGTCCTTGCGGACCGCGAAGCCCTGGCCGTCATTGATGTAGGTGACGAAATCGATGGTCCTGCGGCGCTCGTCGGTGACGCCGAAGTTGCCGGTGCCCAGGTCGTATTTGCCGCTGCCCAGGGCGGGCAGGATCGCCTCGAAGCTCGCCACCTCGCGCCGGAGCCGGAGACCGAGGACCTTGGCGACCGCGTCCGCGAAGTCGACGTCCTGGCCGGCCAGGGTCTTGCCGTCGGCCAGATAGGTGGCGCCGGGCGGGGTGCCGACGCTGGTGGCGAGGGAGAGGGTGCCGCGTTTGCGGACGTCGGCGGGGAGCAGCTTGGCGGCGGCCGGGTCCTTCTTGATGCCCGAGACGACGTCCGTGGCCGGGATCCTGGCGGCCGCCGGTCCCGCCGCGCCGTCGGCCGCCGGATCGCCCGAGCCGCAGGCGGTGAGCGCGAGGACCGCGGTGGCCAGGAGGGCGGCGGCGCGCAGCACGGTGGCGCGGGGCGTGGGTCTGGTCATGGACGCGGGTTCTCCTGATGCTCTGGGCGCTCCGGGGGCTCCGGTGGATGCTTCAGATACTTTTCGAACGGCAGCGGGCCGATGGACTCCGGGGCGGCGGTCAGGTCGAACAGGGCGCGGTAGCCCGCGGCCAGATACAGGCCCTTGGCCTCCGGCTGGCGCGGACCGGTCGTCAGATAGACGCGGGTGTAGCCGCGGTCGGCGGCCTCCCGCTCCAGGGCCTCGAGGACCTGCAGGCCCAGGCCGCGCCGGCGGTGCGCGGAGTGCGTCCAGATGCGTTTGAGCTCGGCGGTCCGTGCGTCGTAGCGGCGGTACGCGCCCCCGGCGACCGGTTCGCCGTCCACCAGGAGCAGCAGAAACGCGCCCCGCGGCGCGGTGAACTCCGCCGCCGGGTACTCCAGGGCAAGGTCGACGGGACGCTCGTAGCGGGTGCTGTATTCGTAGGTGAGTTCTTCGAGGAGGGGCCGGGCGAGCGGGTCGGTGACGGTGGTGTGCAGCACCGTCGGACCGGCCGTGGGCAAGGTCGCGGGCAGCCGCCGGGGCAAGGTGGTCACCGGGCGGCCTCCGTGGCGAGCGGTGCGGGCGGGGGAGCGGGGGCGGCGGGCCACGACAGCGGGTCGGGCAGCTCCGCGCGCAGCTGCGGCAGCACCTCGGCCGCCGTCAGCCGCAGCACCTCGGCCTTGCGGTGGAAGGGCAGTCCGGCGCTCTCCACGGAGAAGAACTGCAGGGCATGGCCGTAGGCGTAGTGCTGCTGGAGGATCTTGTCGGTGATCCGCTCCGGGGAGCCGACGAGCATCGGGCCGTGGTCGGCGGCGTCGTCCAGGGTGCGGAACGGGGTGTTGTTCCCGGGGACGTCGCGGGCGGCGACGGCCGTTTCGTAGTACGGCGCGAACTCCCGGCGGGCGGTGTGGTCGTCGGAGGCGGCGTAGAGAATGCCGCCGGAGCCGACCAGGGCGGCCGAAGGGTCGTGGCCGTAGTCCTCCCAGCGGTCGCGGTAGTGGTCGATCAGTTTGGCGTAATTGGCCACCGGCTGGATGGCGTTGGCGGCGAAGAGCGGGTCGCCCCACAGCGCGGCCAGCTCCACCGAGCGTTCGCTGGTGGCGCTGCCGTGCCAGATGGTGGGCGGCTGCTGGTAGGGGCGGGGGAGGGCGGTCACGCCGTCGAGCGGTGGCCGGAAGCGGCCGGACCAGGTGACCTTCTCCTCGCTCCACAGTCGCCGCAGCAGCTCGTAGTTCTCTTCCTGGAGCGCGTACTGGTCGGCCACATCGCGGCCGAAGAGATGCCAGGGTTCGGGGGCGTTGCCCTTGCCGATGGTCAGCTCCAGGCGGCCGCCGGAGAGCTGGTCGACGGTGGCGTAGTCCTCGGCGACCCGTACCGGATCGAGGGTGGAGAGCACCGTGACGGTGGTGAACAGCCGGATGCGATGGGTGCGGGCGGCGATCGCGCCCAGCACCGCCGGGGGCGAGCTGGACAGGAACGGCGGGCCGTGCCGTTCTCCGACACCGAAGGCATCAAACCCCAACTCCTCTGCCAGGACCGCGAGTTCGACGACCTCGCGGAGGCGTTCGGAGGGGGAAAGGAGGCGTCCGGACAGCGCGTCCGGGACGTTGTCGATCAAAGTCATGACGCCGAAGCGCATACCGCGCCCTTCTCTGAGCGGGCCGAGGGAATGGGGGCAGGGGCATGGGGGGCAGGGGCAGGGGCATGGGGGGATGGGGGATGACGGAACGCGGGGGGAGGGAATCCGGGCAGGGGGCGGTGAGGCGGGGAACTACGGGTGGGGCGAGGGGAGGTGCGCCGGACGGCGGCGCGAGGTGTGAAGGCGCGGTGACAGGAGGAGAACCGCGAAACGGCCCGGCCTCAGGGGCGGGCTTCAGGGCAGGGGGTCAGCTCAACAGGACGCGGACCACACACGACCGAAGTCGATGTGGTCGCGAGTGACCAGCCGCTGCCATGCATACATGCGGCTAAGTGGAACAGGCATCCGTTTCCGCGTCAACCGTGTGTCATCGCACCGCTCACAGTGTGGACAGCCTTGACAACCAGCCATGTTCACCCCATAGCCTCAAGGGCCGGTTCGTGCTGAGGGGCGCGATCCGTGCCGCGCGTTACGTCCTGCGTCACGCGTTCCGCCTGTGTGAAGGCGCTCAACTCCCGTGTGCGATCACTGAATCCACGGAGCCTTCGCATGTCTTCCGACACCCTCGCCGAACCGGCCCTGGCCCCGCCCGCCGGTACGGACCACCCCGTCATCCCGCGCATCGTGCCCCGCCGCCGCACCGGCCAGTGGGCCGCGGCCGCCGTCGTCCTCACCCTGTCGGCACTGGCCGCGCTGTCCGTCGTACGCAACGACGCCTTCCAGTGGGACGTCGTCGCCGACTACTTCCTGACCACCGCCGTACTGCGCGGCCTGGGCCTCACCCTGTGGCTGACCGCCCTCGTCATGACGCTGGGATTCGCGCTGGGCACCCTGCTCGCCACGATGCGGCTGTCGGCCAACCCCGTGCTGCGCGGCGTCAGCTGGGGCTATGTCTGGCTCTTCCGGTCGATGCCGATCCTGGTGCAGCTGCTGTTCTGGTTCAACATCGGGGCGCTGTACCCGACGGTCCTCGGCATCAAGACCGTCAACCTGCTCGGCCCGGTCACCATCGCCGTCATCGGCCTCACCCTGCACGAAGCCGCCTACGCCACCGAGGTCGTCCGCGGCGGCATCCTCTCCGTGGACAAGGGCCAGCTGGAGGCCGCCCAGTCGCTGGGGCTCGGCTCCTGGCGGCGGCTGCGCCGCATCGTCCTCCCGCAGGCGATGCGCTCGATCGTGCCGCCGGCCGGCAACATGCTGATCGGCACCCTCAAGGGCACCTCCATCGTGAGCGTCATCGCCGTCCAAGACCTGCTCTACTCCGTTCAGCTGGTCTACCACCGCACCTACCAGGTCATCCCGCTGCTGCTGGTCGCCACCCTCTGGTACATCGCCGTCACCTCGGTGCTCAGCGTCGGTCAGCACTACCTCGAGCGGCACTACGCCCGCGGGACGGCCGGTGCCCGATGACGCCCGCCGCGCGCCCGTCCGTGGTGATCGTGGGCGCCGGGCCGCGGGGCACCGGACTGCTCGAGCGGATCGCCGCCAACGCCCCCGAGCTGTACCGCGACGGGCCCCTTGACCTGCACCTCGTCGATCCCTACCCGCCCGGCGGCGGCCGCATCTGGCGCGCGGATCAGTCGTCGCTGCTGTGGATGAACTCCACCGCGCAGGACGTCACCATGTTCACCGACGAGAGCGTGGAGCAGGCCGGCCCGGTACGGCCGGGCCCCTCGTTCGCCGAGTGGGCCGACGCGGTACGGGCCGGCGAGATCCCGGTCGCGCCCGGCCTCACCGGCGCCCTCGCCGCGCTCGGACCGCACGACTTCCCCGGCCGGCGGCTGCAGAGCGCGTATCTGAGCTGGGTGTACGAGCGGTCGGTGGCCGCGCTGCCGCCGGGCATCGCGGTCCACGAGCACCGCCGCAAGGCCCTGCGGGTCACCGGGCCGCGCGACGGCCGTCAGGAGGTGTGGCTCCAGGGGCGCCCGACGCCGCTCGCCGCCGATCTGGTGGTGCTGGCCCTGGGCCACCTGGACTCTCAACTCTCACCGGAGCAACGGGAGCTGAGTGCCTTCGCCGCCCGGCACGGGCTGACCCATCTGCCGCCCGCCTTCACCGCCGACGCCGATCTGAGCGCGCTGCGCCCCGGCGAGCCGGTCATCGTGCGCGGCTTCGGGCTGGCCTTCGTCGATCTGATGGTGCTGCTGACCGAGGGGCGCGGCGGTACGTACACCACCGCCGCCGACGGCGAACTGACCTACCGGCCCTCGGGACGCGAGCCCGTCCTGCACGTCGGCTCGCGGCGCGGAGTGCCCTACCACTCCAAAATCGGCTACGAGCCGGCGGGGGAACGGCCGCCGGTGCCCCGCTTCTTCGGGCCGGAGCAGGTCGACGCGCTGCTCGCCCGCCCCGGACCGGGATCCCCCCGCTCGAGCGGAGCCGAGAGCGGGGCACTGGACTTCCGGCGCGACGTCTGGCCGCTGATCGACAAGGAGCTGGGCTTCGCCCACTACCACCGGCTGTTCACCGCCCACCGCGAGCGCACCCGGATGAACTGGCCGGACTTCGAGGAGAAGTACACCGCCGCCGACCCCGGCAGCGCCGCACTCCAGGCCCTGGTGAGCGCCGCGGTCCCGGACCCCGCCGACCGCCTCGACCTGGACGCCCTGGACCATCCGCTGGCCGGCGTGCGCTACCCCGACGGCGAGGCCCTGCAAGAAGGGCTGCGCGGCTACATCGAGGCCGACCTCGCCCGCCGCCACGACCCCGGGCACAGCCCCGACCTGGCGGTCTTCCTCGCGCTGCTGTCGGTCTACGGCCAGCTGGTACGGATCGGCGACCGCGGCCCCTGGTGGCACGGCTTCTTCAGCTATCTCGCCTCCGGGCCGCCGGGGCCGCGGCTGCGGCAGCTGCTCGCGCTCTCCCGGGCCGGGGTGGTCCGCTTCCTCGGCGCGGACACCACCGTCACCGCCGATGAGCGGCGCGGCGTGTTCCGCGCGCGGAGCGCCAGTGTGCCGGGGGAGTCGGTCGAGGCCGCTGCGCTGGTCGAGGCGCGGCTGCCGGAGCCGACCGTCGAGCACACCCGCGACGCCCTGCTGCGTGCCCTGCACGCCGACGGCGCGGCCGCGACCACCGCCGGGCTGCTGGCCGTCGCGCCCGGCGACGCCCGGATCCTGGACCGGTCCGGCCGCCCGCACCCGCGCCGCTTCGCCCTCGGCCCGCACACCGACGCCCGCTCCGCCGGCGCCTTCGCCCGCCCCCGTACCAACGCCCCCGCCTTCCGGCAGAACGACGCCACCGCGCGGGCCCTGCTCACCTTCCTGCGGGAGGAGGCCACCGTGCCGGCCCCCGTCCCCGTTCCCGCACGCACCCTCGAGGACTCCCATGTCGCTGATCAGTGATCCCCCCGTCGAACGAGCCGCGGCCGGACCGCCGGAGCGGGCCGACCCCGCGGCCCTCGAGGTCGTCCCCGTACGCCACCCCTGGCGCTGGGCCGCGATCGCGGTGACAGCGGTGCTGATCGCCCAGTTCGTCCACGGTCTGGTCACCAACCCGGCCTGGGAATGGGAGGTCTTCGCCCAGTTCTTCACCGCCGAGACGGTGCTCAAGGCGGTCTGGATCACCCTTCAGCTGACCGTCTACGGCACCGCCCTGGGCTTCGCGCTGGGCATCGTGTTGGCCTTTATGCGACTGTCCGCCAGCCCCTTCCTGCGCTGGGTCGCCTTCGGCTACATCTGGGCCTTCCGCTCCATCCCCCTCATCGTCCAGCTGCTGTTCTGGTTCAACCTCGCCTACCTCTACAAGCGCCTGGACTTCGGCATCCCCTTCGGCCCCGGCTTCTTCCACTTCGACACCATGGGGCTGGTCGGCGCGATGGGCGCGGCGGTGCTCGGCCTCGCGCTCCACCAGGCCGCCTACGCCGCCGAGATCGTGCGCGGCGGGGTGCTCGCCGTGGACGGCGGACAGCTGGAGGCGGCCGCCGCCCTCGGCATCCCCCGCCTGCGGCAGCTGCGCCGCATCGTCCTCCCGCAGGCGATGCGCTCGATCCTGCCGAACGCCACCAACGAGGTCATCTCCCTCTTCAAGGGCACCTC
This sequence comes from Streptomyces sp. NPDC028368, assembly GCF_055565615.1. Classification (NCBI taxonomy): domain Bacteria; kingdom Bacillati; phylum Actinomycetota; class Actinomycetes; order Kitasatosporales; family Streptomycetaceae; genus Streptomyces; species Streptomyces sp. NPDC028368. The sequence continues at coordinate 69,812 of NZ_JBVHTY010000006.1, forward strand.
CATCGTCTCCGTGATGGCGATCGGCGAGCTCTTCTACCAGGTCCAGGTCATCTACGGACGCAACGGCCGGGTCGTGCCCCTGCTGATGGTGGCCACCGCCTGGTACATCCTCCTGACCACCGTGCTCTCCGTCCTCCAGCACTACGTGGAACGCCACTTCGCCAAGGGAGCCACCCGATGAGCACGACCACAGCCACCGACGTGATGGTCGAGATCCGCTCCGTCCACAAGAGCTTCGGTTCGCTCGAGGTGCTCAAAGGGGTGGACCTCGAGGTCCGTACGGGCGAGGTCACGGTCGTCCTCGGCCCGTCCGGCTCCGGCAAGTCCACCCTGCTGCGCGCCATCAACCACCTGGAGAAGGTCGACAGCGGCACGGTGAGCGTGGCCGGCGCGCTGGTGGGCTACAAGCGGTCCGGCGACAAGCTCTACGAGCTGCGCGAACGCGAGATCCTCAAGCAGCGCACCGATATCGGCTTCGTCTTCCAGAACTTCCACCTCTTCCCGCATCTGACCGTCCTGGAGAACATCACCGAGGCGCCGCTCTCCGCGCTCCGCCGCCCGAAGAAGGATGTCCTCGAGACCGCGGTGACGCTGCTGAAGAGGGTCGGGCTCGCCGACAAGGCGGACGCCTACCCCCGCCGGCTCTCCGGCGGCCAGCAGCAGCGGGTCGCCATCGCCCGCGCGCTCGCCCTGGAACCCAAGCTGCTGCTCTTCGACGAGCCGACCTCGGCGCTCGACCCGGAGCTGGTCGGCGAAGTCCTCGATGTCATCAAGGACCTGGCACATCACGGCACCACCATGATCGTCGTCACCCACGAGATCGGCTTCGCCCGCGAGGTGGCCGACACCGTCGTCTTCATGGACGGCGGACGGATCATCGAGCAGGGCCCGCCCGGCGAGGTGCTCGACAACCCGCGCCATGAGCGCACCAAGTCCTTTCTCTCCAAGGTCCTTTGAACATGAGGAGTCCCGCGTTGAACCGCCGCCGCACCCTGTCCGCCGCCCTCGCGCTCGCCGCCGGTACCGCAGTGCTCACCGCCTGCGGAAGCGGTGATGTGGCGGGCGAGAGCGTCGCCGCCCCGGGGAACAAGGGCCCCAGGATCAATATCGGCCCCGACCAGCACCGTATCCACGGGACCAAGGACGCGAAGATCGCCGCTCTGGTGCCCCGGCGGGTACGCGAGAGCGGCGCCCTGCACATCGGCGTGGACGCCACGGGCACGCCGCCACTGGTCTTCCACGCCACCGACGACAAGACCCTCATCGGCGTCGAGACCGACCTCGCCACGCTCGTCGCCGACACCCTCGGCCTCAAGCCCCGCTTCGAGCCGCTGTCCTGGGAGAACCTCTTCGTCGGCCTGGACAGCGGCAAGCTCGATGCCGTCTTCTCCAACGTCACCGTCACCGAGGAGCGCAAGGAGAAGTACGACTTCGCCACCTACCGCCTCGACCAGCTGGCGATGGAGGCGAAGAAGGGCAGCGGATGGAAGGTCCGCGGCGCCCGGGATGTCGCGGGCAAGACCATCGCCGTCGGCACCGGCACCAACCAGGAGAAGATCCTGCTCGACTGGAGCAAGGAGAACGAGAAGGCCGGCCGCAAGCCGGTCGACATCAAGTACTACCAGAAGAACTCCGACACCTACCTCGCGCTCCAGTCGGGCCGTATCGACGGCTACTTCGGCCCGAACCCGTCCGCCGCGTACCACGTGAACACCGCGGGCCAGACCGAGATCGTGGGGACCTTCTCCGGCGGCGGCACCTCCGTCCAGGGCAAGATCGCCGCCACCACGAAGAAGGACAGCGGGCTGGTCAAGGCCTATGCCGCGGCCCTCCGGAAGGTCATCGACAACGGCCGCTACGGCAAGGTGCTGGCGCGCTGGGGCCTGAGCCAGGAGGCCCTGAAGACCTCGCAGATCAACCCGCCCGGCCTGCCCAAGACGGCGAACTGACCGCCCGGACCGGAAAGGAAGGACGTCCCATGTCCCTCTCGTCATCGTCGTCGTCGCCGTCGTCACCGGGCCCGCTCCCGCTCGCCGTCGCGCTGGACGCCCCACGGCCCGGCGGCCCGGCCGCCCATGACGCCGCGCACCACGACGCCGCGTACTACGACGCCGCGTACTACGTGGCCCTCGCCCGGCTCGCCGAGAGCGGCGGCCTCGACTTCGTCACCCTCGGCGACGACTTCGCGGGACCCGGACTCGACGCGCTCGCCGTACTGGCCCGCGTCGCGCCCGCGACCGAACACATCGGCCTGGTCCCGGCCGTGACCACCACCCACACCGAGCCGTTCCACCTCTCCACCGCCGTCGCCACCCTGGACTGGGTCAGCCGCGGCCGGGCCGGCTGGGCCGTCGGGGTCTCCACCACCGAGGCGGCGGCGGCGCTCGTCGGCCGCCGGGAGGCCGCGCCGCCCGCCGACGTCTGGCGGGAGGCCGGCGAGGTCGCCGATGTCGCCGCCCGGCTGTGGGACAGCTGGGAGGACGGCGCCGAGATCCGCGACCGGGCCACCGGCCGCTTCATCGACCGGGACAAGCTCCACCACGTCGACTTCACCGGCACCTCCTTCTCCGTCCGCGGCCCCTCCATCGTCCCCAGGCCACCGCAGGGCCGGGCCGTCATCGTCGTCGATGCGACCGGCGCCGGCGAGGGATCCGGCGAGGGATCCGGCGGGACGGACGCCGCCGACGAGGCCGTACGGGAGGTGGCCGCGGCGCACGCCGATGTCGCCCTCATACGGGCCGAGGACCCGGGAACCGCCGGCCTGGCCCGCATCGAACTCCACGAGCGGGCCCGCGCACACGGCCGCGACCCCGGCCATCTGATCGTGCTCGCCTCACTGCCGGTCGAGCTGGAATCCCCGGGCGACGCCGCCGGGCTCGCCGACCTGATCGCCGACTGGCACGCCGCCGGCGCCGCCGACGGCTTCCACCTGCGGCCCGCCGACCCCGCCCGCGACCTCGCCCTGCTCGTCGACGGCACCGTCCCGCTGCTCCGGCACCGCGGCCTGCTGCGCCCCGGCTACCGTGGCGCCACGCTCCGCGACCACCTCGGCCTGACACGCCCCGCCAGCCGCTACGCCCCCGCCCGAGAGGCCACGTGATGAGCCCAGCCCGCAGCGGACCACACTCCCCGGCCCGCAAACAGATCCATCTGGCCGCCCACTTCCCCGGCGTCAACAACACCACCGTCTGGGCGGATGACCATTCCAAGAGCCAAATAGCCTTCTCCTCCTTCGAACACCTCGCCCGTACCGCCGAGCGCGGCCTGTTCGACTTCTTCTTCCTCGCCGAGGGACTGCGGGTACGCGAACACAAGGGCCGTGTCCACGACCTCGATGTGGTCGGCAGACCCGAGTCGATCACCGTGCTCAACGCGCTGGCGGCGGTCACCGAGCGGCTGGGCCTGGCCGCCACCGTCAGCGCCACCTTCAACGAGCCCTACGAACTCGCCCGCCGCCTCGCCTCCCTCGACCACCTCAGCGGCGGCCGGGCGGCCTGGAACGTCGTCACCACCTCGGACGCGTTCACCGGCGAGAACTTCCGCCGTGGCGGCTACCTCGACCGCGCCGACCGCTACACCCGCGCCGCCGAATTCCTCTCCGTCGCACGGCAGTTGTGGGATTCATGGACCGACGGCGCGCCGCGGCCCCGGCCGCTGGACCACCGCGGCGCGCACTTCACCGTCCGCGGTGAATTCCCCCTCCCGCGCAGCCCGCAAGGCCACCCCGTCGTCATCCAGGCAGGGGACTCGCCCGAGGGCCGGGAGTTCGCCGCCTCCGCCGCCGACGTGATCTTCACCAGGCACAGCGGCCTGGAGGCCGGCCGTGCCTTCTACGCCGACGTCAAGGGCCGCCTCGCGGGATACGGCCGGCGGCCCGCCGACCTCAAGATCATGCCGGGCGTCACCTTCGTCCTCGGCGACACCGCGGCCGAGGCCCAGGAACGCGCCGCCGAGATCCGCCGGCAACAGGTCTCACCGCAGAACGCGCTGCTCGCACTGGAGCAGATCTGGGGCATCGACCTCTCCTCGTACGACCCCGACGGGCCGCTGCCCGGCATCGACCCGGACCCCGGCAGCGAACTGGCGCAGGGCCGGGTCAAGATCGCCGACCCCAAGGCGATCGCCGACAGGTGGCGGGCGCTGTCGCGCGCCAAGGGCCTGTCCATCCGGGAGACCGTCATCGAGACCACCGGGCGCCAGTCGTTCATCGGGACGCCCCAGGCCGTCGCCGAGGAGATGGACACCTTCGTCCAGACCGACGCGGCCGACGGATTCATCCTCGTACCGCATCTGACCCCGGGCGGCCTCGACGACTTCGTCGACCGGGTCGTGCCGCTCCTCCAGGAGCGCGGCGTCCACCGCACGGAATACCACGGCCACACGCTGCGCTCCCACTTGAGGCTGCCGGATCCGGCACGCCCGGCAGGGGAGGACGGACCGTCATGAGTACCACGCACCCGCACGCACTCCAGGAGTGGCAGGACTGGCGCGAGCGGCGCCTCGCGGCGGTCTCCGAGCCGTACGGCCCGCCGGCCCTGACCGGCACGCACTGGCTGTCCGACCATCCGGACGGCCGGATCGAGGGACTGCCGGGCATCTGGGCCGCGGACGGCGACGAGGTCGTCCTGCGGGCCGTGGACGGCGACCGGCTCACCGTGGACGGCAGGCCCGCGACCGGGGAGATACGCCTCGGCCCGGATCCCGCGCCGGACGCCACCCGCGTCGCACAGGGCGAGCGGCATCTGCAGCTGCTGCGCCGCGAGGGCCTGTGGGCGGTACGCGACTTCGACCCCGGCTCCGCCAACCGCCGCGACTTCGCCGGCATCGAGACCTACGACCACGACGAGCGCTGGATACGCCCCGGCCTGTTCCGTCCGTACGGCGAGCGGCGCAGCGTCCAGGTGCCCAACGCCGACGGCACCCGGCGCGGCCTCGGCCTGGCCGGTGAACTGGCCTTCACCCTGGACGGCGACGAGCACACCCTCCAGGTGGCCCTCGAGGGCGACGGCTCCCTGTGGGCGGTGCTCGCCGACGCCACCAGCGGCACCGACAGCTACCGCTTCCGCTTCCTGCGGCCGCCCGCGCCCGCCGCGGACGGCACCGTCACCGTCGACCTCAACCGCACGCTGCTGCCGCCCTGCGCCTTCGCCGACCACTTCCTGTGCCCCTTCCCGCCGCCCGGCAACACCCTCCCCTTCGCGCTGCGGGCCGGCGAGCGGAACCGCCGCTCGCGCTGATCCGTCCCATCGCCGACCGAGGGGGTCAACCCACCGCCCCGGCAGCCCAACCAGGCTGCCGGGGCGGTGTGTTGACCACGCCGGCGCCGCCGCCCGCCCACCTGACGGAATTCCCGAGGCCCTCTTGCGCCGCGGGGGCGGTGCGCCGGACACTCCGGACCAGCGCTTGTCAGGGGCACGCTGAAACATCACTGTGCGGATTCCCGCGTGCCCTTCGGCTGCGCCTCACCGGGCCGCCCACAGGCGGCCCATCCATCCCCCTCGGAGGAATCACGTGAGGAACGAGCGCACTACCCCCCGCAGCGGCGTAGCGAGACGCACCCGGCTGATCGCCGTGGCATCCGGACTGGTCGCCGTCGGCGCCATCGCCGTACCGGCCGCCAACGCCCAGGACCCCGCCCCCGCAAAGACGTTCAGCGCCGCCCAGCTCTCCGCCGCCGGCAGCGCCGTACGCGCCGCCGATGTCGCGGGCACCGCCTGGTCGGTCGACCCGAAGACCCACACCCTGGTCGTCACCGCGGACCGCACCGTCTCCCGGGCCGAGGTCGCCCGCATCGAGCGGGCCGTGGGCAGCAACACCGGTGCGCTGCGCATCGAGCGCATCTCCGGCACCCTGCGCAAGTTCATCTCCGGCGGCGACGCCATCTACGCACCCGGCTGGCGCTGCTCGCTCGGCTTCAACGTCCGCAGCGGCAGCACGTATTACTTCCTGACGGCCGGACACTGCACCGACGGCAATCCGCCCTGGTACACCAACTCCTCGAACTCCACGAGCATCGGGCCGACGACCGGCTCCAGCTTCCCCGGCAACGACTACGGCATCGTGAAGTACACCTCCTCGGTCGCGCACGCCGGAACGGTCGGCAGCCAGGACATCACCAGCGCCGGCACCCCGACCGTCGGCCAGTCGGTCACCCGCCGCGGCTCCACCACCGGCATCCACAGCGGCAAGGTCACCGGCCTGAACGCCACCGTCAACTACGGCAGCGGCGACATCGTCTCCGGACTCATCAAGACCACCGTCTGCGCCGAGCCCGGCGACAGCGGCGGCCCCCTGTACTCCGGGACCAAGGCCCTGGGCCTCACCTCCGGCGGCAGCGGCGACTGCACCTCCGGCGGGACGACGTACTTCCAGCCCGTGACGGAGGCGCTCAGCGCGTACGGCGTGAGCGTGTACTGACACCGGCCGGACCACTGCCCGGCCGAGTTTCACCGGCCTGCTGAGGCGTGACGAGGGCCCCCGTCCGGACGCGGACGGGGGCCCGACCGAGCTCCTGGCTCCCTGCCTGGTTCCTTGCCTGGTTCCTTGCCCGGTTCCCCGCCTGGTTCCTGTCCGGACCCCTGTCCGGATCCTGTCCGAACCGGCGCCCGTGATCGTCACCTGGCGGCCCGGCCGTCCCCGCTCAGGGTCCCTGCCCGGGGCCTCCGTCTGCGGCCCCTGCTCGGCCGTCCTCGAACCCCGAAGCCGGGCATACCATGATAAAGAGGCGCCATTCGGTCCATGGATCGGTATGGCGATCGGCTTACGGCGGAGGTCAGGGGGCCGTGATGGTCGCAGAGCTGGTGACGGCCGGAGTGGCGGTGGGATGCGCCGGCGTGGTGTACCTCATGGCCGCGGCGCGTGTGGTCAAGCAGTACGAGCGGGGCGTGGTGCTGCGGCTGGGGCGGCTGGTCTCCCAGGTGCGGCAGCCGGGATTCACCATGATCGTTCCGGGCGTCGACCGGATGCGTAAGGTCAACATGCAGATCATCACGATGCCGGTGCCCGCCCAGGAGGGCATCACCCGCGACAACGTCACGGTCCGGGTCGACGCGGTGGTCTACTTCAAGGTCGTCGACGCCGCCGACGCGGTCATCCGGGTCGAGGACTACCGCTTCGCGGTCTCGCAGATGGCACAGACCTCACTGCGGTCGATCATCGGCAAGAGTGAACTGGACGATCTGCTCTCGAACCGGGAGAAGCTCAACCAGGGGCTGGAACTGATGATGGACAGCCCGGCCATCGGCTGGGGAGTGACCGTCGACCGGGTGGAGATCAAGGACGTCTCCCTGCCGGAGACGATGAAGCGGTCGATGGCCCGCCAGGCCGAGGCGACCCGCGACCGCCGCGCCCGGGTGATCAACGCCGATGCCGAGCTGCAGGCCTCGAAGAAGCTGGCCGAGGCGGCCGCGGCGATGTCCGACCAGCCCGCGGCGCTGCAACTGCGACTGCTGCAGACGGTGGTGGCGGTCGCCGCCGAGAAGAACTCCACCCTCGTCCTGCCGTTCCCGGTGGAGCTGCTGCGCTTCCTGGAGCGCTCCGGCCTCCAGGCCCAGGCGCAGACCGCACAGGCCGAGGCGGAGACGGAGCGGGAGCGCACGCGACGCCCGGCCACGGCCGAGACGTCACGGGTGGCTGTCGACGGCATGGAGGGTGTGGCCGGCGTAGAGGGTGTGGGCGGTGTGGAGGCTATCGACGGAATCAAGGACGCCGACGCCGACGCCGTCAAGGACGCCGACGCCGTCAAGGACATCGACGCCGTCAAGGACATCGACGCCGTCGAGGGGCTTGAGGGTGTCGCCGACGTCGGGCCCGTCGGGGACGTCGAGCAGGGCGCGCTGCCGGCGGAACTGGACGCTCTCCCCGACCTCCCCAGGGCGGACGCCCTCCCCGCAGACCCGAGCGCCGAACGCCCGTAGCCCCGAGCGCCGCGTAGCACCCGGCGGCCGGGCATTCTGACCACGGGCACCCGAGCGGCCCGCCCGCGCGCGCGACCCCGAGCAGCCTGTACGCCCCGAGCGGCCCGAACGGCGTGCACCGCCCAGGCCACCCACACCACCCACACCACCTGCACCACCTGCACCAAGTGATCGCCGTATCCGCCCGCTCCATCGGGCGGGTACGGCGATCGCTGCTGCCCGTAACAGGCCGCCGCCCGCAACTGATCGCCCGTACTCGGTCGCCCCACACCCCATGCCCACAACCAACGCCAGCGGCCCCCCCCCGCGCCCCCGCCCCACCACCGATCACCCCACCACCGATCACCCCGCAACCAATCTCCGTAGCCAATCCTCGTAACCAATCTCCGTAGCCAATCCCTGCCACGAGCAACGCTTTCCGGACAGGCGCAGTCCGCACCTACCGCTCGCCGGCGACCGCGTCGCGTACTCGCCGCTGTCCGTACTCAGGATCGACGTCCGCGGATATCGGCGTGACCGTCGTGTGATGAAACGGTGAACTCCCGTATGTAAGGCCGGGACTCGGTCTTGTGCACGAGCGAGAGGGGTGGGAATACTCGGCTCCGCACGTTGGCATGGACGCGACTCCCCGGAGCGCTGCTACCCAGTGCTGCTACGCCGGACGGAACGTTTGTGTCCCGATTCCTCACACTCTCGGGCCCGCACATCTCCCCACGGAACGGGCCCATCCCCCCACGGGAGGCATTGAGTTGAAGCACCGACGCATACCCAACCGGCGCGCCGTCCTGGCAGGCGCGGGAGCGCTGGCCCTCGCCGCCACCGCCACCGTCACCCTGGCCAACGCCAACGCGACCCCCGCCCCCGCCGCCGTCACCCCCACGGTGGCCAAGCTGACCTCCACCGCGGCGACCACCCTGGCATCCCAGCTCAAGACCGGCACGGCCGGTGCGTACTACGACGCCCAGGCCAAGAAGCTCGTGGTCAACGTCGTGAACGAGGCGGCGGCCAAGACCGTCCGGGCGAAGGGGGCGGAGGCGAGACTCGTCAAGCACACGCTCGCACAGCTCGACGCGGCCCGGCAGACGCTGAAGTCGAAGGCGACCATCCCGGGCACCGCCTGGGGCGTCGACCCGGTCAGCAACAAGGTCGTGGTGACCGCCGACCGTACGGTCAAGGGCGCCCAGCTGGACCGGCTCACCAAGGTCACCAAGGGTCTCGGTGACAAGGTCCAACTCCGCCACAGCAAGGGCGAGTTCAAACCCTTCATCGGTGGCGGCGACGCGATCTGGGGCAGCAGTGCCCGCTGCTCGCTCGGCTTCAATGTCGTCAAGGACGGCCAGCCGTACTTCCTGACCGCCGGCCACTGCGGCAACGCCGTCAAGAGCTGGTCCGACCAGCAGGGCGGCTCGGAGATCGCGACCACCGAGGACTCCAAGTTCCCCGGCGACGACTACTCCATCGCCAAGTACACGGGTGGCACCCCGCACCCGAGCGAGGTCGACCTCTACAACGGCAGCACCCAGAAGATCACCAAGGCCGCGGACGCCACGGTCGGTGAGAAGGTGCAGCGCAGCGGCAGTACCACCCAGGTGCACGACGGCACCGTCAAGGCGCTCAACGCCAGCGTCAACTACCAGGAAGGCACGGTCGACGGTCTGATCCAGACCGACGTCTGCGCCGAGCCCGGTGACAGCGGCGGCGCCCTCTTCGACGGCGAGTCCGCCCTGGGCCTCACCTCCGGTGGCAGCGGCGACTGCTCCGGCGGCGGCGAGACCTTCTTCCAGCCGGTCCCGGAGGCCCTGCAGGCCGAGGGTGCAGAGATCGGCTGACCTGCACGGGCGGATCGGCCGACCTGACCTGCTGCACGGGCGGATCGGTCGACCTGTGCCGGACGGAAGTGGTGCCGGCCCCGGACGCGCTCGGCGTCCGGGGCCGGTGCCGTGCACCCGGGTGCCTGGCTCGTTTCGTGTGCCTCGCTCGCTTCGGGTGCCGTGCACCTGGGTGCCGCGCTTGCTTCGGGTGCCGCGCTCGCTTCGCGTGCCTCGCTTGCTTGCCGCCTCCACTCGTCTTCGCTATTCCAGCAACGATTACGGAGAGTAATCAGTTCCCGCGGACTGTAGTCGGTTCCCCCGGCCTGAATGCGGCCAGCGCTTCCTCCGCCGAGTGCCGGGCCTGTACGTAGGTGTCTGCCCATGCGGCCGCCCCGGGAAAATCCGACTCCCGCGCGATCCGCTCGCAGGCCGCTTCGTAGTCGAACGGTGTGTGCCGCAGCGTGACCGCCCCGCCGCCGGGCCCCAGCAGCGCCCAGTGCGCGCCCGGCCTGCCGTACGGCATCCCGATGCTGCCCGGATTGACCACCAGCCGCCCGTGCGTGAGCCGCACGAAAGGCATATGGGTGTGCCCGCAGACCACCGTTCGTACGGCATCGGGCACCTCCTTGAGCGCCTCGGCCCAGCGGTCCGCCCGGGAGTCGACCAGTACCGTCTCCGCGTCGTCGCGCGGGGTGGCGTGGCAGAAGAGGACCGGCCCGAGCCCGGCCACCTCCAGTGTCGCGGTGGCGGGCAGCGACCGCAGGAAGTCCAGGTCGTCCGGGCCGAGTTGGCCGGCTGCCCAGGTTCCGACCGGGTCCGCCGGGTCGTCCTCCATCCCCGGCTGGCGGGCCGCCATCTCGCGGTCGGCGTTGCCGCTGATCCATACGGCCCGGTCTCCGAGGGTGCGCAGCAGCTCGAGGGTCTGCCGGGGGAGCGGCCCCGCGAGCAGGTCGCCGGTCAGGACGATCCGGCGGGCCGCCCGCACATCGGGCTCGGCGAGTACGGCCTCCAGCGCCGGCAGCACACCGTGGATGTCGGAGAGGACCGCGACGCCCGCGGCGGCCGCCGGGCCTTGTGACTGCGCTGAGTTGATCTCGAAGTCGGCCATGCGCGGAGCCTACGGGCGAGCGGCGGCCCGTACGCCAAGATCCGCGGACCCTGGACGCCAAGTTCTCGGACCCTGGACGCCAAGCTCTCGGACGGACCCCGGACGCCAAGCCCTCGGACTCCGAGCGCCAGGATCCCGGACTCCGTAGGGCAGCATCCCGGACTCCGTACGGCAGGATCCCCGGGCGCCGCCGTCCGGTGCCCGGGGATCTGGTCTGTCGGGTCAGAACCGGAATACCGAGCCCTGACTGCCGTTCATCGTGCAGGAGTTGGCGTAGGTGTAGGTGTACGACACCCGGTGGCCCTCCCAGACGCCGTCCGCGGTGACCACGACCGGGTCCCACTCCTTGGTGCACAACCGCTCCGTCGCGGCACCGGTGACCTCGGTGAAATCACCGGATACCGAACGCAGCTGGGCGCAGGCGGCTCTCGGGTTCGGGTGGCTGCCGGTCGCCCTCGGCATACAGCTGAGGGAAACCGCGCGCTCCACCGTGGCTGTCGCGCGGCTCTCCCCCTTGCCGACGGTCAGCACCAGCTCGGTCGGGGCGTACAGCCCACCGGACCGTACGGGTTGCGCCGGTGCCGTGGCCGCCTGTGCGGTGGTGGCCAGTGTGCCGAGAACCAGCGCCGCGCCGAGTGCGACCGCTCCGGAGATGTACCGCATGACGAACTCCCTTGTTCGTGGGTGCAGATGCCGGACGGGAGTCTGGACCCAATCGCACGCCCGATGCACACCGGCCGATCGCTTTGAGTCGATAGATGAATGCGGTGGGTAATGGCGCGAACGGATGCGGTGGAGATGTGAAGAGGGTGTGACAGCTCAGTGCGCGGCCAGCGGGGATGCCGCACCCGTGGTCATGCGGGACGGGAGCTCATTCGGACGTGGAGGGGAGGAATCCAGCCACCGACCGGTCGTTCGGGAGGGCGTCGATCTCCAGCGAATGGCCGAAGTGGAGGGCCGGAGGCCGTCTCCGTATGGGTTCGGGCCCGGGGCTGCCGGCCTTGGTGGGCTCGCACCCGGGGGCTGTTGGCGCTTGACCGGCCCGAGCTCGGGGACTCTTGGTGCATGATCGGCCCGGCCTCGGGGCTGTCGGCCTTGGTGCCCGCCCTCGGGGACCGTTGGTGCTTGATGGGCCTGCCCCCCCTCGGCCCCGCCCCTGACCCCACCCCCGACCTTGCCCCCGACCCCGGAGGCCGCTACCGCCTGACGGCGGGTTCGGGTCCGAGTGTCGCTAGTGCTTGTGGCCGTCCAGTTCCGGCAGTCCCGCCGTCAGGGCCCGCATCCCGCGGGTCACCAGTGCGGCAGGCCCCCGCGGTCCGTCTTCGGGCTCGTCGCCCGCGGCCCATTCCTCCACCGCGACCCGCATCGCCGTGTTCGCGGCCGCCGCGGCCAGCCGTACCGTCAGCGGATCGGCGTCCGTCAGCCGCGCCAGGACCGGGACCAGGGCCTCCTCGGAATCGTGGTGCACCCGGTGCCAGACCGCGCGCAGTGCCGGATCGCCGGGCATCGCCCGCAGCAGCCCGCGGGTCCAGTGCAGCGCCTCCGAGGCCGGTGCGTCGGCGGGGGTCAGGGCCCGGCGCGCGGCCCGCTCCAGGGCCTCGCGTACGGACGGTGCGTCCGGCCCGGCGGCCGGTGCGCCGAGGTCGTCGATCCACTGCCGTACGCCGACGGCGAGCAGTGGCGCCACCGCGTCCTCCTTGGTGCGGAAGTAGCGGTAGAAGGTGCGCAGCGCGACGCCGGCCGCGCGGGCGATCTCGTCGGCGGTGACCGCGGCGCCGCGCTCGGCGAACAGGGCGGCCGCGGTGCGGGCGATCTCCAGCTGGGTCTCGGCCTTGCGCCGCTCGGTCAGTGAGGGGCGGGCGGTGGGGGAGGGGCGGGGTGCGGTGGGCATGGGTTCAGCTTACGGAGTGCAATGACAGGGCGGCGTGACATGCGAATGTGGCACATCGTGCCATGTGGGCGTACGGTGCGGCTGAACCTCGAGAACGGAGCAGCACCATGAACCGCTTTGACGGACGCCGCGCACTGATCACCGGAGCCGGGTCGGGTATCGGACAGGCCACCGTCCACCGGATCCTGGCCGAGGGTGGCTGGGTCGTGGCGGCGGACATCGATGAGGCGGGCCTCGCGGCCACCGTCGAGCGCGCCGCCGCGGACGGCGCCGGCGACCGCCTGGTGACCGCGCCGCTGGACATATCCGACGAGGCGGCGGTGCGGGCCGGAGTCGCCGCCGCGGTCCTGGGTCTCGGCGGCCTGGACGTCCTGGTCAATGCGGCCGGCATCCTGCGCTCCTCGCACACCCACGAGACCGGCCTGGACTTCTTCAACAAGATCATCTCGACCAACCTGACCGGCACCTTCCTGATGATCCGTGAAGCGCTGCCCGCCCTCCTGGAGGGCGAGGCGCCGGTCGTGGTCAACTTCAGCTCCACCTCCGCCTCGTTCGCGCACCCGTACATGGCGGCGTACGCGGCGAGCAAGGGCGGTATCCAGTCGATGACGCACGCCATCGCGAGCGAGTACAGCAAGCAGGGCTTGCGCGCGGTGTGTGTGGCGCCCGGCTCCATCGCCAGCGGCATGACCAGCGGGCGGGGCCCGGGGCTCCCCGAGGACGCCGACATGAGCCTGTTCACCAAGCTCGCCCCGGCCATCGGCCAGGGCTTCGCGGGCCCGGAGACCGTTGCGGGCGTCATCGCGATGCTGGCCTCGCAGGACGGCGCGTTCGTCACCGGTACGGAGATCCGCATCGACGGCGGCACCCATATGTGAGCCCTGTGTGCAGGTGGCACGGCGCCGGCGGGAAGGGCGCGGTGCCCGCGCGTGCGGCGTCGGGAGGGGTGTCGCACGCGCGGGCACCGTGCCCTTCCCGCATCGGGGACGTACCGGGGACACGTACCGGGGACACGTACCGGGGACACACGCCGGGGATGTACCGCGGACGTGCTGGTCGCTCCCCGGGACTCAGGTGGCCCGCCGCGCCCCGCCGTTCTGCGTATCGCCCTTCTCGGTGTCGCCCTTCTCGGTGTCGCCTCTGGAGGCGCCCGTCGTGGTAGCGCCCTTCCCGCGGAGCGTCGCGAGCGCCGTGGTGACCAGGACGCCGCCCACCGACCAGGCGGACAGCACCAGTAGCGGTGCCGTCACCGCATGGCCCCGGAAGTACGCGAGGGAGCGTGCCGCCCAGGTGCCCGCGCCCGGCGGCAGTGCGGGGCCGATCGCCCGCCAGAACGGCGGCAGCAGCGGGTACGGGTAGGCGCCGCCCGCGCTCGGATTGCCCAGGATCACGATCACCAGGATCGCCAGGCCGATGCCGATGACCCCCAGCAGCGCCTGGAAGGCCAGCGTTGTGGCCCCGACGGCGAAGACGACCAGGGCGCCCAGCCCCCACAGTCCGCAGATGCTGCCGGGCAGCGCGCCGAGGACCGGGCCGACGATGATCGCGCCGGCCAGCCCCGCGACGATCGCATAGAGCGCGAGCGCGGCCAGCCGGATGACCGCCCGCGCTCCGTTGGCCGGGCGGGCCCCGGCGCTGATGGCGAGGATCGCGGCGCACAGATAGCCGCCGACGCACCAGCCCACGACGAGGTAGAAGGACGTCAGGCTGCGGGTGTCACCGCGGTCGGTGGGGATGATGTCCACCGTGCGTACGGTGCGCTGACGGGCCTTCTCCGCTTTCGTGACGACCAGTTCGACCGCCTGGGAGAGCGAGGCGCCGCCGCCGCTCGCCACCAGGAGTCGGTCGGTGGTGCCGCGCGGATCGACGATCAGCGCGGCATCGATCGTCCGGTCCGCGATCTGCTGCCGCGCCTGCCGCTCGGATGCCACCGTGCGCGGGTCGAGCGGCGATCCCGGCAGCCGGTCCAGCTTCGCCACCAGCTGCCCGCCGGCGCGGGCGGGGGCGACCACGGCGAGCGGCACATCCGTCGGCGCGGGGCGGTGGAAGGCGCCCGCGTAGGACGTGATGAACGCGACCATCAGGCCCAGTACGCCGATCACCATCAGTGCGGCCCGGATGGTCACCGCGTCTTTGACCTCCTCGCGGAAGGTGAGGCGGGGGCGGGTGTCGGTGCCGTCGCTGGTGGCCATGCGCCGCTCCGTTCGGGGCGTACCGGGGCTCTGCCCGGGGCGTACCGGGGCTCTGTTCCTGATTCCTGTGGTGGCCCATATCTTCCGGTCGGTGGCGGGGGCACGCAGATCGGAGGGGGCCGATTGACGCAAGGCCGGGCGGCCGGCGGCGGCGCCGGGCGTGTGCCCCGGCCGCGTGTTCGCACGAATGTTCGAGTTACGCGTTATGGTGGAGACCGAAACCAGAGGGGCTCAGGATCAGCCGGGGGGCAGATGAGGCGCAGGAGGTGTGGATGTCCGGGTTCACGCATCTGCACACCGCTTCGGGGTTCTCCCTGCGCTACGGCGCCTCCCACCCGGAGCGGCTCGCCGAGCGCGCCGCCGAACGCGGTATGGACGCCCTCGCGCTGACCGACCGGGACGGTCTCTCCGGAGCCGTACGGTTCGCCAAGGCCGCCGCCGAGGCCGGTATCCGCCCCCTGTTCGGCACCGAACTCGCCGTGGCGGAGCGCGATCCGGCGCCCGCAGCCGGCGCGGCCACCGTCCGGCGTCGCACCCCGGTGCGCGGCGGTGCCTTTCTGGACGAGTCCGTCCCCCGCGCCGTCTTCCTCGCCCGCGACGGGGCGGCCGGCTGGGCCGCCCTGTGCCGGCTGGTCTCGGCCGCCCACGCGGGCCGGCGGGAGCGGCCCGTTCTCCCGTGGGACGCCCTGGGATCCGCCGCCGGCGGCCTGACCGTGCTGCTCGGCCCGGACTCCGAGGTCGGCCGGGCGCTGACCGCCGGCCGCCCGGACCGCGCCGCCCGCCTCGTCGCCCCCTGGCGCGAACTGTACGGCGACGCGCTGCGCCTGGAGGTCGTCGACCACGGGCGCCCCGGCAGCGGCCCCGGCTCCCCGCGGCTGGCCGCCCGTACCCTCGGCTTCGCCGTCGACCAGGGCATCCGCGCCGTCCTGACCAACGCGGTCCGCTACGCCGACCCCGGCCAGGGCCCGGTCGCCGACGTCCTGGACTCCGCCCGCCGTCTGGTGCCGGTCGACCGGCACCGCCCCGAGGCCCGGGACGGTGGCGAGCGCTGGCTCAAAGGCGCCGCCTTGATGGGATCCGCCGCCGAGCGGATCGCCGAGGCGGCCGGATTCCGCCGCGGTCTCGCCCACCGGCTGCTCGCCATGACCGAGGAGACCGCCGGGGAGTGCCTGGTCGACCCGCAGGACGACATCGGGCTCGGCCGTGTCCACTTCCCCGAGCCTCATCTGGTCGGCGCCGGGCGCCGCACCGCCGCCCGGGTGCTGCGCTCCCGCTGCGCCGCCGCGATGGTGTTGCGCGGCTACGACCGCGACCGCGTGCGGTGGGAGCGGCTGCACGACGAGCTGCGGACGATCGAACGGCTCGGCTACCCCTCGTACTTCCTGACGGTCGCTCAAGTGGTGGACAACGTACGGGAGATGGGCATCCGGGTCGCGGCCCGCGGGTCCGGCGCCGGATCCCTGGTCAACCACCTGCTGGGCATCGCGCACGCCGACCCGGTCGAGCACGGGCTGCTGATGGAGCGCTTCTTGTCCGAGCGACGGGCGGCGCTGCCGGACATCGACATCGATGTGGAGTCCGCCCGCCGGCTGGAGGTCTACCGCGCGATCTTCGACCGCTTCGGCGCGGAGCGGGTCGCGACCGTCTCGATGCCCGAGACCTACCGGGTCCGGCACGCCGTACGGGATGTGGGTGCCGCCCTGGGCATGGACCCGGCGCGGGTGGACCGGCTCGCCAAGGCCTTCCCGCACATCCGCGCCCGCGACGCACGGGCCGCGCTGGCCGAACTCCCCGAGCTGCGCGGCGTACGGGAGGCGGGCGGCGAGCGGCTGTGGGAGCTGGTCGAGGCGCTGGACGCGCTGCCGCGCGGGATCGCCATGCACCCGTGCGGGGTGCTGCTCTCGGACGCCACGCTGCTGGACCGTACGCCCGTCGTGCCGACCGGCCTCGAGGTCCCCCACGGCCTCGAGGGCACAGGAGGCGCCCCCCTGCCCATGTCCCAGTTCGACAAGGAGGACGTGGAGGATCTGGGGCTGCTCAAGCTCGATGTGCTGGGTGTGCGGATGCAGTCCGCGATGGCGCATGCGGTCGCCGAGATCGGCCGGGCCACCGGGCGCCGCATCGACCTCGACGACCCCGCGCAGGTGCCGCCGGGCGACCGGGCCACCTACGACCTGATCCGCTCCACCGAGACGCTCGGCTGCTTCCAGATCGAGTCGCCGGGCCAGCGCGACCTGGTCGGCCGGCTCCAGCCCGCTACCTTCCACGATCTGGTCGTCGACATCTCACTGTTCCGGCCGGGGCCGGTCGCCGCCGATATGGTGCGGCCCTTCATCGAGGCCCGGCACGGCCGCAAGGCGGTCCGCTATCCGCACCCCGACCTGGAGGAACCGCTGCGCGAGACATACGGGGTGGTGGTGTTCCACGAGCAGATCATCGAAACGCTGCGGATCATGACCGGCTGCGCGCGGGACGAGGCGGACGAGAAGCGGCGCGCGCTGTCGCATCCGGAGCTGCAGGGGCGGGTGCGCGCCTGGTTCGCGCGGCGGGCCGAGCGGCGCGGATACGCCCCCGAGGTGATCGCGCACACCTGGGAGATCATCGAGGCCTTCGGCGCGTACGGCTTCTGCAAGGCGCATGCGGTCGCCTTTGCGGTGCCCACCTACCAGTCCGCCTGGCTCAAGGCGCACCATCCCGCGGCCTTTTACGCCGGACTGCTCACCCACGACCCGGGGATGTACCCGAAGCGGCTGCTGCTCGCGGACGCGCGGCGGCGCGGGGTGCCGGTGCTGCCGCTGGATGTGAACCGGTCGGCGGTCGCCCATCGAATCGAACTGGTGTCCGGTGGGGATGATTCCCGTGGCGTCTGGGGGCTGCGGCTCGCGCTCTGTGACGTCCATGGAATGAGCGAGGCCGAGGCGCGGCGGACCGAGGCCGGGCAGCCCTACCGCTCGCTCCAGGACCTGTGGCAGCGGGCCCGGCCGTCCCGCCCGGTGGCCGAACGCCTCGCCCGGGTGGGCGCGCTGGACTCCTTCGGCGCCAACCGGCGCGATCTGCTGCTGTACATCGCCGAGCTGCACCACCGTCAACGCGGCGCCCCCGGTGGCCAGTTGACGCTGCATACGGACCAGATGGGGGTCCCTCCCTGTTCGAGCGGAGCCGAGAACTTGGGGGAGAGGGCCGACGCGGTCGAGCCGGCGGGGCTGCCCGACCTCAGCGACGTCGAACGGCTCAGCGCCGAGCTGGGCGTCCTCGGCATGGACGCCTCCCGTCATCTGATGGCCGACCACCGGGAGTTCCTCGCCGAGCTGGGCGCGCTGCCGGCCAGGCTGCTGCGCGGCGCCCGGCACGGCGAGACGGTGCTGGTCGCCGGGGCCAAGGCGGCCACCCAGACACCGCCGATCCGCTCCGGCCGCCGGGTCATCTTCACCACCCTCGACGACAGCACGGGGCTGGTCGACTGCGCCTTCTTCGAGGACAGCCACGAGGCCTGTGCGCACACCGTCTTCCACTCCTGGCTGCTGCTGGTCCGCGGTACGGTCCAGCGCCGCGGGCCGCGCAGCCTCAGCGTGGTCGGCGCGGCCGCCTGGAACCTCGCCGAACTGGCCGAACTGCGCCGCGAGGGCGGCCTGGAGGCGGTCACCGCCCGCCTGGCCGCGGGACCGGAAGGCCCGGCCGGGGAGCCCGGGGAGGAGTCCGCGGACGCGCTCGCGAACGAGTCCGCGAAGGAAACTGTGAAGGAGACTGCGAACGGATCCGGTCCGGCCGCCGCGACCTCCGCCCCCGGCCGCACCATCCGTCTGGAGACCGGTTACGAGATGCACCCGTGGGCCGACCTCCAGCCCGCGGGTGAACGCGCCGCCACGGGCCGCAAGCTGTGGCACTCCAGCCCGGGGAGCGCCGGATGAGTCCCCCCGGTGCAGGCACCGGCTCCACCGGAGCGGCCGACGCCGCGCGCCCTGCCGCGCGCCCGCCGGCCACGCTGCATGTGCGCTTCCGGGCCGCCGACGACACCCCCGTCGACGCCGACCGGTACGAGCAACTGCTCCGCCTCCTCTCCCGGTTCACGCCCGTGATCGAGGCGCTGCCGCCGGACGCCGCGCTGGCCGACGTCCGCGGGGCGCTGCGCTACTTCGACCGGGACGCGGCGGGCATCGCCGAGCTGATCCGGCTGCGCGCGCTGGCCTGGCACGGTGTCCGGTGCACGATCGGGATCGGCGCCAATCCGCTGCTGGCGCGGATGGCGGCCCAGAGCGCGCCGCCCGGCGGGATCCGGTCCGTCCCCGGGGACTCCGGATCCGTCGCCTCCTTCCTCGCCCGCCGCCCGGCCTCCTCGCTCTACGGTGTCGGGCCCGCGACCGCGCGCACCCTGTGTGCGTACGGACTCGACAGCGTCGAGCGGATCGCCGCCGCGCCGCCCGCCACGCTGCAGCGGATCCTCGGCGCGAGGACCGGCCGCGTGGTGTCCGAGCGGGCCCGCGGCATCGACCCGACACCCGTGACACCCAACGCCCCGTCCCGCTCGATGGGCGCCGAACACCGCTTCGCCCACGACGAGCTGGACCCCGTCCGGCGCCGCCATGCGCTGCTCTCGCTCGCCGACGACCTCGGCGCCCGGATGCGCGCGAGCGGGCGGGTGGCCCGTACCCTCACCCTCACCGTCCGCTACGCCGACCGCTCCACCACGACCCGCACCCGACGGCTGGCCGAACCGACCGCGCACGGCCCCGCCCTGACCGAGGCGGCCTACGCGCTGCACGCCGCGCTCGGGCTGCAGCGGGCGCGGGTACGGTCCCTGGCGCTGCGTGCCGAGGACCTGTGCCGCGCCGAACTCGCCGCGCGTCAGCTGACGTTCGACCCCGTCGACGACAAGGCGCACCGCATCGAGGCGGCCGTCGACCGGGCCAGGGCGCGCTTCGGACCCGGCGCGGTGCGGCCGGCGGCGAAGCTCGGCGGGGGAGCCGGGTGGCGGCCGTAGCGCCTTTCGGGAGCGGGCCCGGCGCGTCCGCGGCCTCCCGCACCCGTACGTCCGGTGAAAGTTGCGTGCGGTTTCCTTCACCGTCATGTGACTGGCTCATCTTGCTTACCCAGCCGTAACTTACTTGGCAGTCAACTGCGTTGGCCCTTGCGATCCGGATCGCAGGTGAACGGCTCACCGAGCACTTCGGAGTCCCCTCACCCCGCAAGGAGCATCGTATGAAGCTGCGCTGGTCAAGAACGCGGACCCGCACCCTCCTCCCCGCCCTCGCCCTCTCCCTGGCCGTCGGCGTCACCACGGCCGCCCCCGCCTCCGCCTCCGCCGCCCCCACCGTCGGCAGCGGCTGGAACAACTTCTCCTGCAAGCCCTCCGCCGCGCACCCCCGCCCGGTGGTCCTGGTGCACGGCACCTTCGGCAACTCCGTCGACAACTGGCTGGGTCTCGCGCCCTATCTGGTGGCCCGCGGCTACTGCGTCTTCTCCCTCGACTACGGACAGCTGCCCGGCGTCCCGCTCTTCCACGGCCTGGGCCCGGTCGACGCGTCCGCCCGGCAGCTCGCCGACTACGTCGACCGGGTGCTGGCGGCCACCGGCGCCGGCAAGGCCGATCTCGTCGGCCACTCGCAGGGCGGCATGATGCCGCGGGTGTATCTGAAGTTCTACGGCGGCGCGGACAAGGTGAACGCGCTGGTCGGACTGGCCCCCGACAATCACGGCACCGACCTGGACGGCCTGACCCGCCTCCTGGACCACTTCCCCGGCGCCAAGAAGTACCTCGACCACTTCACCCCGGGCCTGACCGACCAGATTGTCGGCTCCGACACCCTCAAACGCCTCAACGAGGGCGGCGACACCCTCCCGGGCGTGCACTACACCGTCATCGCCACCAAGTACGACGAGGTCGTCACGCCGTACCGTTCGGCGTTCCTCGACGGCTCCGATGTCCACAACGTCGTCCTCCAGGACCTGTGCCCCGTCGACCTCTCCGAGCACCTGGCCATCGGCCTCGCCGACCGCATCGCCTTCCACGAAACCGCCAACGCCCTCGACCCGGCCCACGCCACCCCGACGACCTGCGCGTCGGCCGGCTGACGCAGTCCGGTCGCCGGTTTTTTCGTCCGGTACTGCGCGGCCACCGGTGGACGTCCGGGCATCGGTGGCCGCCCCATCGCCGGACCGGTCGTCAGCCGGCCTGGCACAGCAGCGCATCCGCGCACCGCTCCGCCAGCTCCTCGGCGTGTCCGGGCAGCGGCGAGCCGTTCCTCAGATGGCGGCGGACGAGGGACAGCGGTACCTCGATGACGGCGAGTGCGACCCGTTCGGTGTCCTGTGCGCCGCTCGCCCCGAGCGCGGCCGCCAGTTCCGCCACCGTCGCGCGCACCCGCCGGTGGCCCTCGTCCGCGCGCCGCAGATGCTCCGCCGGCCACCCGTCCCGCCCGAAGTCCCGGGCTCCGTACAGGAGCAGCGCGGCCTCCTCGGGGTGTGCGCGGCTCCACGCGACGACGTGCCGGGCCGCCGCGCGGCCCGCGGCGCGCGGGTCCGGGGCCGACTCCAGCGCCGCGAAGTAGCCCTCCTGGAAGCGCTCCACGGTGCGCAGCCACACCTCGGCGAGCAGGGCGGAGCGCCCGGCGAAGCGGTGGTAGAGCGAGCCGCTCGGGGCGCCCGCGGCCGCCGCGACCGCGGACATGGTGACGCCCGACGGGCCGGACTCGGCGGCGAGCCGGACGGCGGCGTCGAGGAGGAGGGAGGTATCGAAGCGGGGTGGCCTGGCCATGTTCTAGAGAGTACTCTCCATTATATTAGAGATGTATCTCTAGAAGGGGAGACGGTTGGCGATGGGGGTCTACAACGTTCACGAGAGGGTGCTGCCGGTGCCCACGGCCGAGGCGGGGGAGCTGATTGACGGGCTGTCCGGCGACACCGACCGGCTGTGGCCGGGCCGCGACTGGTTCCCGATGCTGTTCGACGGCCCGCTGGGCCCGGGAGCAGCCGGCGGCCACGGGCCGGTCCGCTACACCGTGGCGGCCTATGTGCCGGGCCGGTGGGTGCGCTTCACCTTCAGCGGGCCGCGCGGCTTCCACGGCTTTCACGAGTACACCGTGCATCCGGCCGGCCCGGACCGCACCCTGCTGCGCCACACCCTTGCCATGCGCGCCCGCGGTCCGGCCCGGCTCACCTGGCCGCTGGCCTTCCGTCAGCTGCACGACGCGTGCCTGGAGGACAGCCTGGACCGCGCCGAACGCGCCTGTACGGGCACCGTCGCCCGGCCCGCCCGCTGGAGCCCGTACGTCCGCCTGCTGCGCCGCCTCGTCACCTGACCCGCCGCCTCGACACCTGACCCGTCGCGGTCACTTCCGTACCAGCGCCCGCCGCAGCGTAAGGAACGAAAAGGAGGCGGCCGCGAGGAGCGCGGGAATCAGCAGCAGCCACCCCGAGAAGGCGAGCACCACCGCCGTCAGTACGGAGCTCGCGACCACGCCGCAGCACAGGGGAGTGCGGCGCGGGAGCAGCACCAGTGCGGCGGCCAGGCCGGCCAGCGTCACGGCCGCCAGGCAGGTTGCGGTCGCCTCCATCAGGAGATGCAGATCGGCGCCGCCCCACCGGGCCGCCACCGCCACGAGTACGGCGGCCGAGCCCAGCACCGCGAGCGACCGGCGCGGCACCTCGCCCGGCTCGCCGCCCTTGGCCAGCAGGCGGGGCGCCGCCCCGTCCCGGCCGAGGGCGGCGCCCAGCCGGGAGGCGCCGGCCAGATAGGAGTTGACCGCGCCGAAGGTGAGGAACAGCGCCGCGGCGGCGGCCACGGGACGCGCGGCGACCCCCACGCTCTGCGCGAGCAGCGCTGTCAGCGGGGTGTCGGTGTCGGCCGCGGCCGGACCCAGCGCGCCGATCGTGGCGACGGCCAGGCCGAGGTAGAGCACGGTGATGACGGCGAGGGTGTTCCGGGTCACCCGCGGCAGGTCCCGCCCGGGGTCGGCGAACTCGCCGGACAGATGACTCGCCGCCTCCCAGCCCGCGAAGGCGAAGAACAGCACCGAGGCCGCCGACCCCACCGATGTCCAGCCGCCGGGCAGGAACGGTGTGAAATGCGCGGCGGTGACGTGCGGGGCGGCGGCCAGCACCGCACACAGCAGCACCGCCGCCAGCAGCCCGCCGAGCATCAGCTGCACCCGCCCCGACATCTGCAGCCCGAACGCGTTGGACGCCAGCGCCCCGGCCAGCACCAGAGCGCCGACCATCGCCGCGCCCGCCTCGCCCCAACCGGCCGCGTCCGCCACGTACTTGCCGCCGATCCAGGCCGCCGAGACCACCCCGATCGGCACCGCCCCGTAGAACCACCACCCCACGACGGCCGCCGCCCGTGGCCCGAACGCCCGGTGGACGTAGGTGGCCACGCCCCCGCCGTCGGGGAACCGCACGCCGAGCGCCGCGAAGGAGGCGGCCACCGGCACACACATGGCCAACAGGGCGACCCAGGCCAGGATCGAGGCGGGGCCCGCCGCGCCGGCGGCCAGGGACGGCAGGGTCAGCACACCGGGGCCGAGCACGGCACCCGCGCACAGCGCGGTACCGCCGCCGACGCCCAGCCGCCGTACATCCGGCCGTGCAGATGCGGGAAGAGTTGTCTCTTGTACGGTCACAGTCGCAGAACGTAACCGAACGGCCGATCACTTTGGTTCTTCGCCGAACGAAATTCGGTACAAGGCGCACCATGGACTCCATGGACGACATTGATTCGGCGATTGTCCGCGAACTGCAGCGCGATGCACGGCAGACCAACCGCGAACTGGCCCGCATGCTCAACATCGCGCCCTCCACCTGCCTGGAGCGGGTCCGCGCGCTACGCGCCCGCGGCGTGATCACCGGCTACCGGGCGACGGTGGACCTGCGCGCCCTCAACCGCCCCGTACAGGCCCTGCTCACCATCCGCATCCGCCCCTTGAACCGCGAACTGATCGAGCGTTTCAAGGCGTTCCTGGTCTCCCTGCCGGAGGTGCTCAACGTCTACGTCGTGGCGGGCGGTGACGACTTCCTCGTCCATGTCGCCGTGCCGGACGTCGACCGGCTGCACGGGCTCCTGATGGACGAGGTCTTCAAGCGCCGCGAGGTGGTCGACTGCCGCAGTTCGGTGATCTATCAGCATGTCGCCAACGACATCATCGGGGCGCTGCCACCGAACGGACCGGGCGGCGCGACCGGGTCCTGACGGCGCGACGCCGCCCCCTCCGGGGCGGGGAGGGGACGACGTCACGGAACGCCGGGGACCGTCGCAGCCGGTCCCCGGCGGGTCGGGGGATCAGGGGATCAGGGGGATCAGGGGGATCAGGGAGATCAGGGAGATCAGGGAGATCAGCGGTGCGGGGAGTCCTCCTCGCCCCCTGGGCGGAACCACCAACGGCTCCTGCCCCGGTCCGCCCCGCCGTACGGGATCAGTGGCGCCGTGCGGCCTTGCGGCGGGTGGTGGCGAACAGGACCGCGGCACCCATGGCCAGTACGGCGGCGCCGCCGATCGCCATCGGGGCGGTCGAACCGTCACCACCGGTCTCGGCCAGCCGCTTACCGCCGGCCGGCTGGGCGGCGCCGTCGGGGTGCGCGCCGCCGCCCTCGGCGCCGCCGCCCATCGACGGGTCGTCCGCACCGGCGGAGGCGGCCGGAGCGGAGTGGCCGGAGTGGCCGGCTCCCGCGTCAGGGCCGTGGTGGCTCATGTCCATCGACGACTTGTCCGCCCCGGCCTCGATCTGGCTGTCCGTCGGCGCGGAAGCGGTCGGCGCGGGCGCGGCGGAGGAACCGCCGCCCGCCCCGCCACTGTCCTTCCCGAACACCACATCGGAGCAGGTGTAGAACGCCTCCGGGCTGTCCGACCGCTGCCAGATGCTGTAGATCAGATGCCGCCCGGACCGCTGGGGCACCTTCCCGCCGAAGACGTACTCACCGTTCGTCAGCGTCGGGTCGGTCACCTTCGCGAACGGCTTCGCTTCCAGGTCCGACCACTTCAGCGGCTTGGTGGGGTCGTAGCCGTCCTTGGTGAGGTACAGCTCGAAGGAGCCCTTGTGCGGGGCGGTGGCCTTGTAGTGGAACGTGTGGTTGCCGGCCTTCATCGCGGACGACGGTCAGTCCGCACGGGGCAGATCCAGCCCCTTGTACTTGTCGTCGCCGCCGCTGCACAGCTTCCCGTCCGGAATCTTCGTCTTCGACTGGCCGCCGGCGTTGCCGTCCCGCACCGCGTTCCAGTCGTAGAAGGCCTGCGCGCCACTGGCCTGCACGGCGGCCTTGCACGCGGCGGACTTCGGGCTCTCGGGCCCCTCCGCGTAGCACGCCGAGACCCGGCTGACGGGGTCCGACATCGAACCGTGCGCCGCGGCCGGGCCCGCGGTCAAAACGGTGAGCGCGAGCGGCGCGATGCCGGCCAGTGCGATCCCGGTGGCCTTACGACGAGCGGTCATCGTGGGGGTCTCCTTCATCAGGTACGTCGAGCGGGGCGGGCGGCAAGACGGTCCGTGGGGGGTCGGGACGCATGCCCGGCGCCATCCCCCCGTGGCGGCGCCGGCGGCACGCAACCCCGCCTTGCGAGAAGCACGTTAGCCCCGCTGAACAGCGGATTTGAGGCCCGCAGGCCGATCCCGGAGATCCTTATGGTGCGGTTAAGGAAGCGCTAAGCGGGGGCACAGGAAGGCGGGGTGAAAACGGGCATCGGGACCTGGGATTGCTCCGTCAGCAGTCCATTACCGTCCACGTCGGTCCGCCAGGATGCGCCTCCGGTGGCTCCCCGCCAACGGCGGCCCTCAGAAGGCACATGGGCCGCCGTTGGCGCCCCGACGGGCCGTAACCCTGCCGAGCGCGCACTGCTTTTCGTTGTGCCTTTGACGCAGCCTCTGAACTGCAAGCCCGCCAGGCTGGACACGCGCGCTCTCAGGGCTTCTTACTGAGGTCGTTGGCCAAGGACACAGAACTCGTTGCCTTCGGGGTCTGCCATGACAACCCACGACTGGTCACCCTGGCCAACGTCGACACGCTTCGCGCCAAGAGCCTCAAGGCGAGCCACCTCGGCGTCCTGATCATCTGGCACGAAGTCGAGATGCAGTCGGCTCTTGGCCTTCTTGGGCTCATCAAGCCGGACGAACTCCAACCCCGGCGAGCGATCCGGCTCCGGGCGGATCGCGAACTCCACATCAGAGGTGTGGACCACAACCCAACCAAGAGCCTCGGCCCACCACTGCCCCAGGGCCGCCGGATCTGCCGAATGAACAATTACATGTTGCCATTTCAAGGTCATCAGCCGAGCCTAGCCCCGGATCATTCATGAGTCCCGGCAGTTCGTTGAGGGGGCTGTGTGTTTGTGTGGTGCGGTCGTTCCGGGGCCAGGGCAGGTTGACGGCCCGGCTCTCGTGTCGGGTGGGCGCCCGGTTCCACTGCCCGGTGTGGTGGTGCGGGTTGTCGCGGACGGTCGAAGTGGCTGTTCAGCCGGGGTTCGGCAGAGCTTGGAGCCGTGTGATTGCGTGGGTGATGACGTCGGTCCACGGCCATCTGGTGGACAGCCGGAGCCAGCGGCGACAGCCGGCCGAGGAAGGCAGGGATGCCACCGCCCGAGTCGGTGCGGATCGGTGTCCGGCGTCCCCGCCGCAACGATGCGGGCAGCTGGGCCGGAGCGAGCCGGGTGGGTTCGATGTGGTCGGCGGCGGTGTCAGAGCCCGTGTTGCCGGGCCGCAGCACGGCGGCCACCGGCTCGCCGGACCCGTCCTGGCCGTGGTCGACGAACGCGACAAGCGGATGAGGACCGAAGGTCTTCTTCCAGGTCGCGGCGGCATCCTGCTTCTCGGAGTCGGCGAGGACCAGCACTCCGTCGATGTCCACGACCACCTGCCCGTCGGCATCCGGAGCGTCGGCCCCAGCCAACTCCCGAGTCCTCCGCGGACAGAGGCTCGTCGTGTCTGTCGTGTCTGTCGTTGCGCATGCCGAGACCATGGGACGGCGGGCACGGCCCCGGGAGAGCGTCCGCAGCGGCGTTGTCAGTGGTTGCCTGCATCATCGAGTCATGAGCACGAACCCGACTGCCGAGCACCCCGCCAACCAGCCCGAACCACCCCTGCCGACCTCCGACGCCGCCTATTGGGAGGCGGCCGCCGAGCGTTTCGACGACGAGCCCGACCACGGCCTGCGCGACCCCGTCGTGCGGGCCGCCTGGGCCGCCCGGCTGAAGTCCTGGCTGCCGGCCGGGCCCGCCGCGCTACTCGACCTCGGCTGCGGCACGGGAAGCCTGTCGCTGCTCGCCGCCGAGCAGGGGCACCGCCTCACAGGGGTCGACCGCTCGCCCGGCATGATCGCGCGGGCGCGGACCAAACTCGCGGGGCGGGACGCCGAGTTCCTGGTCGGCGACGCCGCCGAACCTCCCGTGGGGGAGCGGCGGTTCGATGTGGTGCTGGTCCGGCATGTCCTGTGGGCTCTGCCCGATCCGTCGGCCGCGCTCCGGCGATGGGCCGGGCTGCTCATACCGGGCGGCCGCCTGGTGCTGGTCGAAGGGCGCTGGGGTGAGACCGACCCCATAGGCATCCCGGCCGGCGAACTGGCCGCCCTCGTGGCTCCGTTGGCGGACCGTACGGACCTGGAGCGGCTTTCTCACGACCCCGCCCTCTGGGGCAAGGAGGTGCATGACGAGCGGTATGTCCTGATCGCCCACGCGCACAGCCACGCGCCCGCCCACCGCCACACGCCCGCCTGAGGCCACGCCCCCGGCCCACGGCGCGCCGGCGGACAGCGATCCGGCCCGCGGGCGCGAAGCCGGGCCGGACTGGGCGGCTGTCCGGCCGCCTCGTTCAGCCCTGCCCCAGCTCCCGTACACATCGCCGCTTCCCGCGGACCGGCCGGTAGCCGAAGGCGTGGTTGATGGCGAGCATCGGGGTGTTGGCGGCGTCGTTGCCGGTGAACGCCACGGTGCAGCCGGCGCGCCGGCCTCGGCCAGATGCTCCTCGGCCGCGGCCAGCAGGGCGCTTCCGGTGCCCCGGCGCCGGTGGTCCGGGTGCACGAGCGGGGTGGCCGCGGCCTGGCCCGCAACGCTGCTCTCGTGCAGCAGGCCGCTGTGGACCGCACCGACGACCCGGCCGTCCAGCTCGGCGACGAACAGCCGCAGTTGCTGTGCCGCGGGGGCGCTGGTCACCGTCCAGGCGACGCTCTGCGGAGTGGAGACCATGAAGGGCAGCGTGGCGCGCCGCAGGTCTGCCACGGCCTTGGCATCGGAGGGGCGGAAGTCGCGCACGGTCGGTGTCATGGCCGCGGACGGTACGCGCCCCTCCGCGGTTTTGCCTCTCCTTTTCCGCTGGGCGGCCGGTGATTTGCCGTCCCTTTTCCGCATAACGGCGCGCGCATGGCTCATTCCGGGCGGCCGCATCCGTCATAGGTGGCCCGTGCAACTACCTGGGCGTACGGTGACCGGCGCAGGCCGCCGCCGGGATGCGCCGGCCCGCTGCCCACGAAGGAGAAGGAGCCGCGGACATGTGCGGAATCACCGGATGGATCTCCTACGACAACGACCTGACCGCCCGGCGCCCCACGCTCGAGGCGATGACCGGGACGATGGCCTGCCGCGGCCCGGACGCCGCCGGCATCTGGCTCGACACGCACGCCGCGCTCGGCCACCGCCGCCTCGCCGTCATCGACCTCGACGGCGGCAAACAGCCCATGGCCGTCGAACACGAAGGCCGCACCCTGCTCGTCACCACCTACAGCGGCGAGGTCTACAACTACCGCGAACTGCGCGCCGAGTTGACGCGGCTGGGCCATACCTTCCGCACCATGAGCGACACCGAGGTCGTCCTGCACGCCTATCTCCAGTGGGGCGAGGCGTTCGCCGGGCGCCTCAACGGTATGTACGCCTTCGCGCTCTGGGACCCGCGTACCGAGCAACTCCTGCTGATCCGCGACCGGATGGGCATCAAGCCGCTCTACTACCAGCCCACCCCCGACGGCGTCCTTTTCGGCTCCGAGCCCAAGGCGATCCTCGCCCATCCCTCCGTACAGCCCCTCGTCGACGCCGAGGGCCTCGCCGAGCTGATGACCTTCACCAAGACCCCCGGCCACGCCGTCTACAAGGGCATGTACGAGGTGCGTCCCGGCCATATCGTCCGGGTGGGCCGCGGCGGCATCACCGTCAAGCGTTACTGGGCCCTCGAGGCCCGCGAGCACACCGACGATCTCGACACCACCGTCGCGCACATCCGCGGCCTCCTCGACGACATCGTCGCCCGCCAGCTGATCGCCGATGTGCCGCTGTGCACGCTGCTCTCCGGCGGCCTGGACTCGTCCGCCATCACGGCACTCTCCGCCAGGGCGCTGGCGGCACAGGGCGGCGGCCCGGTCCGCTCGTTCGCCGTCGACTTCACCGGCTACACGGAGAACTTCACACCGGACGACCTGCGCGGCACCCCCGACGGACCGTACGCACACGCCCTCGCCGAGCACGTACGCTCCCACCACCGCGACATCGTTCTGGACACCGCCGCCCTGATGAACCCCGCCCATCGCGCCGCCGTCCTGGCCGCCCGCGACCTGCCCAACGGTTTCGGCGACGGCGACACCTCTCTCTACCTCCTGTTCAAGGCCGTCCGCGAACAGTCCACGGTCGCCCTCTCCGGCGAGGCCGCGGACGAGGTCTTCGGCGGCTACCGCTGGTTCCACGACCCCGAGTCCGTGTACGCCGACACCTACCCCTGGATCGCGGCGGGCGTCGCGGGGCGGTTCGCCGGCGGCAACGCCACCCGCGAGGCGCTGCTCGACCACGCGCTGCTCGGCAAGCTCGACCTGCGCGGATACCAGGACCGCCGCTACCGCGAAGCGCTCGCCGAAGTGCCCCGTCTGGACAGCGACACCGGACTTCAGCGCCGGATGCGCGAGATCAGCTACCTCCATCTGACCCGCTTCGTCCAGATACTCCTCGACCGCAAGGACCGCGCCAGCATGGCCGTCGGCCTCGAGGTCCGCGTCCCGTTCTGCGACCACCGCCTCGTCGACTACGTCTTCAACACCCCCTGGTCGATGAAGACCTTCGACGGCCGCGAGAAGTCGCTGCTGCGCGCCGCCACCCGCGATGTGCTGCCCGATCTGGTCGCCGACCGGGTCAAGAGCCCCTATCCCAGCACCCAGGACCCCCGCTACAACGAGGCGCTGCGCGCCGAGTTGAAGGACCTGGTCGCCGACCGCGACGCCCCCGTACGGCCGTTGCTGGACGCCGGCGCCGCTGCGGAGGCCACCGCCGACGGTGCCGCCCACGACATCCGTCCGGGCGCCGAACTGGTCCTGGGTATGAACGCCTGGCTACGGACCACGGGCACCACCCTCGAGCTGTAACCCCACCCACGAGCCCGCCCGTAGCCCCACCGGCACCCCCACCCCCCCACCCCACCACTCCAATGGGCTACCGCTCCGATTCGGGTACGGCGGCCGCTCCTGGCGCACAATGGTGGCCCCGCCCGCCCCACCGTCAGCACCAGGAGCGCCGCCGTGTCCCCGCAGACCCTCACGATCACCATCGATCCGGACGCGGCCGACGCGCCATTCGAGCAGGTACGCACCCAGATCGCCGACCGCGCCAGGGACGGCGGCCTGCCCGTCGGCTACAAACTCCCCACCGTCCGCGGCCTCGCCGAAGAGCTCGGCCTGGCCGCCAACACCGTCGCCAAGGCCTACCGCGCCCTGGAGTCCGACGGCGTGATCGAGACCCGGGGCCGTAACGGCAGCTTCATCGCGGCGGCCGGCGAGGCCGCGGACAAGGAGGTCGCCGCGGCCGCCGAAACCTACGCCCGGCGCGCCAAACGCCTCGGCCTGGACCGCGAAGCGGCCCTCACCGCGGTCGGGGACGCGCTGCGTGCGGCATATGGAGCGGATGCCTGACCGGCCTTCTCCCCTCAAGCTCGGAGGACCTGACCGGCCCTTTTCCCGTCCAGCCCGGAGGAGCGACACATGACCGGCCGACACGCCCTCGTCCGCCGCCCCGGCCCCCGCCTGTCCGAGGGCCTGGTCACGCACATCGACCGGCAGCCGGTGGACCCGGCGCTCGCCCTGCGCCAGTGGGAGCACTACGTCCGGGCGCTGCGCGAACACGGCTGGCGCATCACCGAGGTGACGCCCGCCGACGACTGCCCGGACGCGGTGTTCATCGAGGACACCATGGTCGTCTTCCGCAATGTGGCGCTGATCGCCCGCCCCGGCGCCGGCCCCCGCAGACCCGAGACCCCCGCCGCCCGCGCCGCGGCCGAGGCGCTCGGCTGCTCGGTCAACGAGGTCCGGGCGCCCGGCACGCTCGACGGCGGCGACATCCTGAAGATCGGCGACACCGTTTACGTCGGCCGCGGCGGCCGCACCAACGCCGACGGGGTACGCCAACTCCGCGCAGCCTTCGAGCCGTTGGGTGCCCGCGTCGTCGCGGTGCCGATCAGTCGCGTCCTGCATCTGAAGTCCGCGGTCACCGCCCTCCCGGACGGCACCGTCATCGGCTACCCGCCGCTGGTCGACAACCCCGCCGTATTCCCCGGTTTCCGTCCCGTCCCCGAGGAGTCCGGCGCGCATGTCGTCCTCCTGGGCGGCGACACACTCCTGATGGCCGCCTCCGCACCCAGGACCGCGGAACTCTTCGCCGACCTGGGCTACCGGCCGGTCCTGGTCGACATCGGCGAATTCGAAAAGCTGGAGGGCTGCGTGACCTGCCTGTCGGTACGGCTGCGCGAACTCTCCGCCTAAGGGCTTGTCGCCGCGTCCGGTACGCAGCCCGCTGCCCACCCTCGAACGGGGCGGCGGACATTAAACTGGGGCTATCCGCTCAGTTGGCGTCAAAGGCAGGCGATCCCGAGAACCGTCGCTCGTCACGGCTGTGGGGGCAGTCAGGTACGTCAAGGGGCGGGTAGTGGGCAATTCGGTCTGGTCGGGTGCCGCGGAGGAGGCTGCCGTTTCGTACGGGAGGCCGGCGTTTCGGCCGTGGGGGCTGGTGGATCTGCGGGGCGAGGGGGAGATTCCCGCCGTGTTGTCGTACCCCGCGGATGCGGTGGTGGTGATCTCCGGACTGCCCGGCAGCGGCAAGAGCACCCTGATGCGGCGTTGGTCCAGGACCGCGCCCGTCATCGATCCCCGAGTGGTCCATGTCGCCTGTGAGGCGGTGATGCCGGCCCGTTTGCCGTACGCGGTGTACCGGCCCTGGGCTCGGTGGAGGTACTTCCGCTGGATGCATACCGCCGTACGCGGCGGTGGGCCGTTGCTGGTCCACGACTGCGGCGGCCGGCCGTGGATGCGCCGATGGCTGGCCAGGAACGCCGCACGTCAAGGACGCGAACTGCACCTGGTGGTACTGGACGTAGGGGTGGCCGAGGCGTTGAGCGGCCAGGAAGCCCGAGGCCGACGGGCCCCGCGACGTGCCTTCGCCCGGCATAGCAGGGGCCTTGGCAGGCTGCTCCGGGCGCTGTCCGGGCCGGGCGCGGCACAACCACCCGCACCCTGGGCTGCCGAGGAGGCCGGCGCCCCGCTGGCACACACCACCAGGCCCGGGGAACGGCCCGCCGCACCGGCGGCCCCCACCCCTGACCCGGTACGGGAGGCGGCATCGGTGGTCTTGCTGGACGGCAGTTCGCGAGAGCGTGTGGCGGCCGTGGAGTTCGTTGCCGCACCGCCGGGCGGACGGACTCCTTGACCGTCTGCCGGGACGGTGCCACTCAGCGGGCTGCGGAGCGCCGCCGACGGCCGGCGTAGAAAAGGGCCGAACCGGTCACGGTGAAGAGGCCCCCGCTGATCCCCGGTCCGACGCCTTCAAGGGTGCGGTCGTCCGTGGCCTCCACCCATGGATCGAGGCCGCCGAGCGGGTCCTTGAACAGGACGACGTGCTGCTTCGGCTTGAACTGGCCGTGGCAGTTCTGCTGTTCGGACAGGTCCTGGACCGTGCCGGACGTATCGACGACGCGACAGACGGCCAGTTCGGTCCCCTTGGCGTTGACACGCTTCCCGGTGTCGGCCACCAGGGCGTCGACCCGCTCGCCGATCTGCTTCGCGTATGCCTCATACAGGGTGGGCCCGGCGAAGAGCGCGAGCGCCAGGGTGGCGAAGGAGGCGACGGTCGCGGCGCCCGCCCGGTGCCAGACGCCGCCCGCCACGATCGCTGCGGCTGCCGCCGCGCCGAGCGCGATGATGACGCCGGCCCACAACATGCCGTAGGGGTACTGGGTGAGGAACCCGGCCGCAGTGGCCACCACCGGAATCGGCACGGCCCACAACAGCGTGTTCAGCGTGCGCCCGGACGTGGCCCCGCTGACCCCCTCCGCGGTCTCGGATGCCACTGATGTCTCGGATGCCACTGATGCCACGGAGGCTGTGGCATCCGCGGACGCCTCGGATGGTCCCACGCTGATCCCCCTGTGAACGGTCGCGATATTTCCCGGGGAGAAGTTTATGAGCGTCAGCGGCGGGCCGAGCGATCCACGATGAGGTGGCCGCAGCGCCGGCCCGCCGCTGATGTCCGGTCGGCGTGCGTTCAGTAGCCGATGGTGAACCGGCGCTGGACGAAGCGGGGCAGCTCTGCCTCGTCGACGAGTGCGACGGCGGCGTCTTCCATGGAGATACGGCTGCGCCCGTCGGCATCGAGGACCGGCTGGTCGCCGCCGAGCCGCGCCTCGGGCCCGAAGCGGTGACGTCCCGCCTACCGGCCTTCGTCCCACGGTGCGCCGAGCCAGCCTTCGTGGCTCTTGACCAGCGCGGCCAGGGCGGCGGTGACCCGCGGGTCCCATCCGTCGGCCGGCGTGGTCACGGCGAAGTCCGCCCCGCCGCTGGTCCAGTTGAGGACCTCTTGTCCGGACGCCTTCCAGCGGATGGTGCGCGGCATCCGGGCGATATCACCGCTGCCGGCGACGAGACTGCCGACGGCGATGGCCACCCACAGCGGGAACAGCAGCCACCACACGTACCACCAGAACAGGTTCCCCTTGGCGCCGACCGCGGTCCGGCCGTCCGCCTGCTGTACGGTCCAGTGCGACCTGCCGTGACCGCCGCTGATCGCCCGCTCATGGGTGATCAGCGCCAGGGATTCCCCGGCGCCGCCCAGCACCTCGAAGACGGCGCTCTGCCGCTTCGTCGCGGACCTGGTCACGACGCGCGCCAGCAGCTGCCGGCGGTAGGCGTCCGTCCAGAGGAGGAAGGAGCGGGCGCCTTCCTTGCGGGCCGCGCGGTAGGCGTCGATGCCGCCGGAGGACAGGTCCCGCTCGATGTACGCGAAGGTCGACGGCGTCCGGCCATCCTCCGCCCCCGCCGAAGGGGCGTGCGCCGCAAGGCCGTTGACGCGTATCTGCCACCAGTGGCGGACGCCCTCCGACCCGTTCGACGGCTCGGCCTTCTGCTCCGAGCGCTCGATCCATACCGTGGTGCTCAACCCGTTCCCCTCGTTGCGCCGATGATCGTCGTCGGTCGTCGGGGCGGACTCTACCGACGTGGCCAGGCGGTATCACCGCGGGACCTCGTCCCTCACGGACGCGGCGCCCTCACAGATACAGCCCCGCCTCCGCGCCCGACTCCTGGGCCGGGACCGACGCCGGGCGGATGCCGCGGCGCAGTGCGTACAGCTCGGCGAGGGAGGCGCCCTCGCGGCCGATGCCCTTGTCGGTGCCGAGCCAGCCGACCGCTTCCGTGCGGGTCAGCGGGCCGACCTCGATACGTGCCAGGCAGCGGCCGGGGCGGACCACGGCGGGGTGCATCCGTTCCAGGTCCTCATTGGTGGTGACGCCGACCAGGACGTTGCGGCCCTGCCCGAGGAGCCCGTCGGTCAGGTTGAGCAGCCGGGACAGCGCCTGGCCCGCGGTGTGCTTGGCCTCGCCGCGGATCAGCTCGTCGCAGTCCTCCAGGAGCAGCAGCCGCCAGCGGCTCTTGCCGGTGCTGTCGTCCTCGCCGATGGCGATGTCCATGAGATAGCCGACGTCGTTGAAGAGCCGCTCGGGGTCGAGTACGCAGTCCACCTGGCACCAGTCGCGCCAGGAGCGGGCCAGCGTGCGCAGCGCGGAGGTCTTGCCGGTCCCGGGCGGGCCGTGCAGCAACAGCAGCCGGCCGGCGATCTCCTCGGGTGCCACCTTCATCAGCGAGTCCATCGCATCGGCCACCGGCGCGGTGTAGTTCGGACGGATCTCCTCCCAGGTGCCGGCCGAGATCTGCCGGGAGGTGCGGTACGGCCCGCGGCGCGGCGAGAAGTACCAGAAGCCCATCGCGACATTGTCCGGCTGCGGCTCCGGCTCGTCCTCCGCGCCGTCCGCCGACTGCCCCAGCATCTTCTCGGCCAGCTCATCGGTGACGGCGGTGACCGTCACATCGGCGCCGCGGTTCCAGCGGGAGATCAGCAGGGTGTAGCCGTCGCCCTCGGCGAGGGTGGCGCTGCGGTCCTCCTCGCGCGCGGAACGCAGGACCCGTGCGCCGGGCGGCAGCAGCGTCACCCCGGACTTCACCCGTTCCACCGAGCGGCTACGGGCATGGGGCTGCTCGCCCGTGGCGAAGCGCC
The DNA here is from genome assembly GCF_055565615.1 of Streptomyces sp. NPDC028368. Lineage (NCBI taxonomy): Bacteria > Bacillati > Actinomycetota > Actinomycetes > Kitasatosporales > Streptomycetaceae > Streptomyces > Streptomyces sp. NPDC028368. The sequence continues at coordinate 105,209 of NZ_JBVHTY010000006.1, forward strand.
CCAGGAAGAGTGCGTCGATGACATCGGACGGGGAGTCGCTGTCGTCCATGTTCAGACGGATCGGAAGGGACTCCTCGGCGGCGGACGGCTGGACGGGATCGGCACACATGCCGCCATGATCCGCCAGACCGCCCCGCCGCGTACATGGAATATCCCGGCGGGTCCCGCCCGTTGTGCGGCGATTTGGCGGGCAACGCCTGCGGGCGAGGACGACCCGGAGCCGGCGGGGGCCGCCCACAGACGGCGCAATGGCGGCCCGGCGGCCCGGCCGTCCGGACACTTGTGCCAGCCGGGCCCTCATGACGGCGTGATGCATCCGGTGGAAGGGAGCCGCTCCGTGGAGCCGCCGAGCGGAATCGCCCTGACGGTCGTCATGGTGTGCCTCACCGTGACCACCGGTGTGCTCGATGCCGTCAGCTTTCTGGCCCTCGGTCACGTCTTCACCGCCACCCAGACCGGCAATCTGCTCTTCCTGGGCTTCGGGCTCGCCCGCCAGGGCGGTCTGCCCGTCGTCGCCACCCTCGTCTCGCTCGGCTCCTTCGTGCTCGGCGCGGCGCTCGGGGCGCGGGTGGAGTCGATGCTGGCCGCCCGGCGGCGGCCGTGGTTCCCGCTCGCGCTCGTCACCGAGGCGGCGCTGCTGGCCGCCGCGGCGGTGACCGGCTGGGAGTCCGGCCCGGCCCGGGAGCCGGCGCCCGGTCAGCTCTATGCCGTCCTCGGCCTGATGGCGGTGGCGATGGGCGTACGGAATGTCACCGCCATACGGGTCGGCGCCCCCGACCTCACCACCACCGTGGAGACCCGGGCGATGACGGCCCTGGTCAGCGGGTCCCTGTTCGGTCACGACAGACGTCTGGGGTACGGGACGCACGCCGGTCCCCGCCGGCTGACGTCCGTCGGGTCGATGTTCCTGGGCGGTCTGCTCGGTGCCTGGCTGCTGGGTCTGGGGACCCGTCCGCACCTGGTGCTGATGCTCGTCGCGGTGACGGTCGCGGCCACCGCGCTGCTGGTGCCGGGGCTCACCCTCCGTCAGGACGGCGAGGAGAGACCGGTCCCGGGGGATGACGGCCCGGGACCGGTCGGTTCGTAGCGGCCCGGCTACCGGGTCACGGCACGATCTTCAGCAGCTTGTTGGGCGATCCGGCGCCCGGGTTGGTCACCACCCCCGGCGTGGCGCCGTTCGTCAGGGCCGTGGCGACCTGCGCCGGGGTGGCCGTCGGGTGTCCGGCCAGATAGACGGCGACCGCACCGGTCACGTGCGGGGTGGCCATCGAGGTGCCCGAGATGGTGTTGGTGGCGGTGTCACTGGTGTTCCAGGCGCTGGTGATGGAGCTGCCGGGCGCGAAGATGTCGACCCGGGAGCCGTAGTTGGAGTACGAGGAGCGCGCGTCGGTGGAGGTGGTCGCGCCGACCGTGAGGGCCTCGGGGACCCGCGCGGGGGAGTAGTTCTGGGCGTTGTCCCCGGAATTGCCGGCGGCGACGGAGTAGGTCACGCCGCCGGCGATGGAGTTCTGTACGGCCTTGTCCAGGGCGGCGTCCGGCCCGCCGCCCAGCGACACATTCGCCACCGAGGGACCCTTGTGGTTCTTGGTGACCCAGTCGATGCCCGCGACGACCTGGGCGGTGGTGCCGGAGCCGGAGTTGTTCAGCACCCGCACCGCCACGATCTTCGCCTTCTTGGCGACGCCGTACGACGTGCCCGCCGCGTTCGCCGCGACATGGGTGCCGTGGCCGTTGCCGTCCTCCGCGACATTGTCGTTGTCGACCGCGTCGTAGCCGTTCACCGCGCGCCCGCCGAAGTCCTGGTGGGAGATGCGTACGCCGGTGTCGATGACATAGACGGTGGCGCCGGAGCCCGCGCTGTCGGGGTAGCTGTACTTCTTGTCGAGCGGCAGCTTGGCCTGGTCGATCCGGTCCAGGCCCCAGGACGGCGGGTTGGTCTGGGTGCCCAGGGCGTGCAGGGTGCGGTCCTGGAAGACCTGGTCGACGGCCGGATCGGCGGCCAGCCGTCTCGCCTGCTCCGCGGTGAGCTGCGCCGCATAGCCGTTGAGCGCGGCGGTGTAGGTCCGCCGCACCGTGCCGCCGTAGCCGGATATCAGGCTTCTGCCGTCCGCCGAGGCGGCCTTGAGGCCGGATCCGCGCTTGAGCGTGACGAGGTAGCTGCCGTGCACCGCGTCCGCGGCGCCGGCTCCCACGACGGTGCCCTGGGCGGGCGCCGCATGGGCGGGGAAGGAGAGTGCGCCGAGGGCGGCGGCCGCCGTGGTCGCGGTGAGCGCCGCGGCGATCCGCAGCGTGGCCGAACGCCTCGGGGCGGTACGGCCTGTGGTGGGGCGGGGTGTGGTGGAACGCATCACTGCCATCGCGAGGGAGTCCTCCTCATCGGTGGCGCGCCGTGGTGCGCGCGCGGGGGGCTGCGGGCGTACGGGGTCGTACGCCTTGGGCGGTACGGGGGAATTTCTTGACCCGTTGTTGACCGTCCGTCAAAGAGCTTCGCGGGTAGGGCAGGTGCACATCAAGGCTTCTGTCGGGATGTCATAGGCACGACATGGTGAAGCAATGACATCGCAGCGAAGGTCGGGACAAAACGGCGGATCGGCCGTGAACTGTGTACGAGTTTTGGCATGGACACTTCCTGTTACCGGCGAGTCCTGCTACCACGAATAAGGCAGAGATCCTGCTATGGGAGGTTCTATGAAACTGTCCCGAGCGGCGGCCCTGGGCTCCGCGTTCCTTGTCACCACGGCGCTCGCGCTCACCGGCGCGAGCGCCGCCGCATCCGCCCAACTCCCCCTCGCCACCGGCTATGTGGCCCTCGGCGACTCCTACTCCGCGGGTGTCGGAGCCGGCAGCTACGACAGTGGCAGCGGCTCCTGCAAGCGCAGCACCAAGGCCTATCCGGCCCTCTGGGCGGCCGCCCACGCACCCTCGGCCTTCTCCTTCACCGCCTGTTCCGGCGCCCGAACGGGTGATGTTCTCAGCGGTCAGCTCGGACCGCTCAACAGCTCCACCGGCCTGGTGAGCATCACCATCGGCGGCAACGACGCAGGCTTCGCCGACACCATGACGACCTGTGCGCTCCAGGGCGAGAGCGCCTGCCTGGCCAGGGTCGCCAAGGCCAGGGCGTACATCGACAACACCCTGCCCGGTCAGCTCGACTCGGTCTACAACGCCATCGACCAGAAGGCCCCGGCCGCACACGTGGTGGTCCTGGGCTATCCGCGCTTCTACAAACTCAACGGCAGCTGCGTCGCCGGTCTGTCCGAGAAGTCCCGGGCCGCCATAAACGGCGCCGCCGACGACATCAACGGCGTCACCGCCAAGCGCGCCGCCGACCACGGCTTCGCCTTCGCCGACGTCAACTCCACCTTCGCCGGCCATGAACTGTGCTCCGGGAGCCCCTGGCTGCACAGCGTGACCTACCCCGTCGACGAGTCCTACCACCCCACCGCCGCCGGTCAGTCCAGCGGCTATCTCCCGGTGTTCGGCTCCGCTGCGTAACCGTCCGTGCACGCGACGCCGAGGAGGAACCGCCCACCCGGCTCCTCTTCGTGCGTCCCGTCGGCCCGTCAGATGGCTTCCGGCGGCCCGACGGTGAGTCAACTCGCCCTGATGGGAGTCCTGTAGGCGTCATTACGTATGGTGTTCGTCAACGTCAAGGCGAGGCAGGTGAATCCGTTGACCGGTCTGCACGCGTGTCCTCCAAGAGAGATAGGGTTACCCTGCCCGTGCCGGGTGCCCTCGTCAGGGTGGGGAGAGTTATGGAACAGATAACAGTGCGGAGCAGGGCGCGAGTCCCTGCCATCAGTTGCGGCAGCGGCGCGTCCAGTGCGCGTCTCGACCGCCATCTCGCGGTGCTCGGCGGTCCCGCCATACCGCAGCGCGAGACGGAGGGCGCGACGTCACTGATGCGGGAGCTCACCGCCCGTGATCACTCCCGCACGAGGAAGAGCCGCGGTGCCAGGGTGTCGCTGTTCGCACCGCTGCGCAGGCTGCGGCGTTCGCTGTTCGGCGGTCACGGCTGACGCGTCCCTGAAGCGAGACCTCAGGCGACCACACCGTCCCGGCAAAGCACTGCGATTCACCGCCCGTCGTCACTGGCTCGCTGGTGTCCGGGCGCGCAGCGCGTCGGTGTGCTCGCCGAGGCACGCATCACCCGGCTCTTCCTTTACCACCCGTTCTTGTGACGGGTGGTTTTTTTGTGTTCCCCGGACCGGGCGCCGGTGCCTCACCACAGCGCGGACCTCACCACAGCGCGAACTGGCCCTCCGGCCCTTCCTCGTGATGGTCGAGTACGGAGGCCGGGCGGCGGGCGGAAGCGGGTGCCGGGAGGATGCCCGCCTCCCGTAGCCCGTCGGCCGCGATCTCCGGCCCGTCCGCTGTGCGCCCCCTCAACTCCGCTGTCTCCGGGCCCAGTTCGGACAGCAGTGCCAGGACGGTGATCAGCTCCAGCAGTTCCGACGTCCACTCCTGGCGCCAGACCGTGGTGCGCAGCGCCGCCAGCGAACCCGCCTCGGCCGGATCCGTCTCCGCGGCCGTCGTCCGCTGCGTGAACCAGGCCTCCAGGACGCGTACGCCGCCCGCGTGGAAGTCCCAGGCGCCCGGCGGCACCGGCGAGATCCGGCCGTCGCCGAGCAGCAGCGCCTCCTCGTCGGCGTCGTAGCCGATGCTCTCGGGCAGGCCGTGGGTGGGCAGTGCGGAGCGTACGTAGGGGCGCCGGCCGCCCGGCATCCGTGGCCGCTCGCCGGAGTGCGCACCGTGCGCGCCCCGGGTGTGCAGCCACAGCAGCCGCTCGCCGAGCGCCACGCCGGCGTCCCAGACGGCCGGGTCGGCGGTGAGCGGCACCACGGCGCCGTCGGGGGAGTGGTGGGCGCTCGCGGTGATCCAGGCGAGGAGGCCGGCGGGGCGCACCGGGCTGTCCAGACGAGCGGTCAGAAAGCCGAGCAGGCCTGGCGCGAGGTTGGGTTCACCGCCGCCGGGACGCCGGTAGAGGGGGTGGATCCGGCCGGGCCGGCCGGCCGGCGAACGCCCGTCCGGCAGCAGCGCGGAGCACACCACCGCGGGCCCCGGCACCTGCGGCACCTGCCCCGGCTCGACCGCGAACAGCTGGTGTTCGTCCGCCACCCGCCACAGCTCCGGCCGCGCCGCGTCGATCAGCCGGTGGTCGGGCAGCAGCCACTGCTGGTCGAAGGGGCCGTGCAGGATCCGAACCGGCTCGGGGCACGGGCCGCTCGCCCGCACGAGCCGGCCGGTGGGGGTGGTCTGGCCCGGCAGCTGCCCGACGGCGGAGTGCAGGGTCCGCGACCGGGACGGCCGGAACAGCCGCTCGCGGGCGGCCGCGTCCCCGGCGGCCACCAGCGCGTTCCACCGGGCCCGCAGCACCGCCGGATCCGGCCCCCGCACCCAGGTACGGCCCAGCCGCAGCGGCGGCACGGACCACGGCATCAGTTCGGACAGCCGTGGCGCCACCGGCCGTGGCGCGTCCCGCTTCGCCGTCACGCGGAGCCCCTCCCGGACCGTTCGGTTGACCCCGGCATGGTATCCACGGGCGCGGGTGCCCCGGGGATGACCAACCGGGGCAGCCCGGCGGGCACAGGAGGTCTTCCGCTTACTGATCTTGGAGAGGTACGGTCCCGCCGTACGCCCGACGGATTGGTGCGGACCTGGATCCGCCCTGCGCGCCGGGACCTGCTCAGGGGAGGACCGTATGACGGACACCGCCTCGCCCACGCCTGAACGGCGCGGGGAGACCGCCATCCAGGACCGGGTCGCCGCGCGGCTGGACCGGCTGCCACCGTCACGATGGCACCGCCGGATCACCCTTGTCGTCGGCATCGGCGCGTTCTTCGACCTCTACGAGATCTTCCTCGGCGGGGTGCTCGCCGCGGTCCTGGCCGAACAATGGGATCTCGGGAACGCGGCCAGGTCCTGGGTGATCGCCGCGGGATTCCTCGGCATGTTCGTCGGCGCGAATGTGCTGTCGGTGCTCGCCGACCGCTTCGGCCGGCGCCGGATGTTCATGGTCAATCTGGGGGCGTACTCGGCCTTCTCCTTGCTGAGTGCCTTCGCGCCGGATCTGCCGTGGCTGCTGGCGCTGCGGTTCCTCGCCGGCCTGGGGCTCGGCGCCGAACTCGTGCTGGTGGACACCTACCTCGCGGAGTTCCTGCCCCGGGCGGTGCGCGGCCGCTACATCGCCTACGCGTACACCTTCGGCTTCGTCGGCGTGCCGGTGGCCGCGCTGCTCGGTGCCCGGCTGGTGGCCGGGCATCAGCTGCTGGGCATCGACGGCTGGCGCTGGCTGCTGGTCGCGGGCGCGCTCGGCGCCGGGTTCCTTCAGCTCATGCGACGCCAACTGCCGGAATCGCCGCGGTGGCTGACGGTGCACGGGCGGGACGGCGAGGCCCGGCGGATCGTGTCCGGCATCGAGGAGCGGGTGGCGGCGGAGACCGGCCTGAGCCTCCCCTCCGTACCGGAAGCCGAGACCGTACCGGAGCGGAAGGTGCCGCTGGGCGACATGTTCCGCGGCGACTTCCGGCGGCGCACCGTCATGTGGTGGATCTTCCAGGTGCTGCAGACCGTCGGCTACTACGGATTCGGGTCGCTGGCGCCGGTGGTGCTGACGGCCAAGGGCCACACCGTCACCGAGTCGCTGCTGTACGCGGCGCTGACCTTCTGCGGCTATCCGGTCGGCTCGGCGCTGTCCGTACCGCTCATCGACCGTATGGAGCGGCGGACGCTGATCATCGCGTCGGCGCTCGGCATGGCCGCCTGCGGACTCGCCTTCGGCTTCGCCGCCGCCACCTGGGCGATCGTCAGCTTCGGTTTTCTGCTGACGGTGTGCAGCAATGTCTTCTCCAACGCCTTTCACGTCTACCAGACCGAAATCTTCCCGACGGGGCTGCGCAGCAGCGCCATCGGCGTTGCCTACTCGCTGTCCCGGCTCACCTCGGTGGTGCTGCCCTTCGTCGCGCTGACGGTGCTGGAGCGTCTGGGGGCGGCCGCGGTGTTCAGCGGTTCGGCGGTGCTGATGGTGCTGCTGTGTCTGGATGTGGCGCTGCTGGGGCCGCGGAGTACGGGGCGGAGCCTGGAGCGGATCTGAGGGCGGGGGCGTTGCCGGAACCGGGCCCCGGCCCTGCGGTCAGTGCGCGTCCAGGGTGACCGTGAACGAGAACCGGTCGCCGCGGTAGTGGATCCGGGCCACATCGACCACCCGGCCGCCCTCGTCGTAGGTGATGCCCGTGTAGTGCAGGATCGGGCTGAGCAGCGGCACGTGGAGGAGGCGGGCGGTCTCCGGGTCTGCCAGGCGGGCCTCGACGGTGTCGGTGATGCGGCTGATGCGGACGCCCACCGCATCGCGCAGCACCTTGGTCATCGGCCGGCGCTCCAGGTCCGCGAGGTCGATCAGGGCGGCGACCTCGGGGCGGACGTAGTTGCGCGCGTGGTTGGTCGGCTCGTCCGTCGTCTCGTCGCCGCGCAGGCGGCGGAAGCCGGTGACTTCCGTCAGGTCCGGGAAATATTCCGCGAGTTCGGGCGGTACGGGCACCGGCCCGTGCTCCAGCAGTTCCGTGCGCATCCCGGACTGCTGGGCCACGATCGCGTCCACCGAGCCGAGCAGCCGCACCGGTGCGCCGCGCTGCGCGCTCGGCTCGATGAAGGTGCCGCGGCGGCGGTGCCGGCTGATCAGGCCCTCCGCCTCCAGTTCCTTCAGGGCCTGGCGCATGGTCAGCACGCTCACGCCGTAGTGCGCGGCGAGGGCGTCCTCGGTGGGCAGCCGCAGCGGTGCCCCGGGGGAGCGGCCGAGTATGGAGGCGCGCAGCGACTGCGAGACCTGGTACCACAGCGGCAGCTTGCGGTTCAGGGCGAGCGAGTCGGGAGCGAAGGTGGTCACAGGGTCTTCCCCGGTCTGCGGGCGGCGGGTGTCACGGGCGGAAGTGGCGCTGGAGACCCTGCCATACGTCGTCGTAGCCGCGCTGGAGATGTCCGGCGTCCCGGGCCTGTTCGGTGAGCGTCAGGGGCCAGCGGGTCTCGAACATGAAGGCCAGACCGTCGTCGATCTTCTGCGGCCGCAGGTCGGCGGCGCCGGCGCGGTCGAAGGTCTCCCGGTCCGGGCCGTGCGCGGACATCATGTTGTGCAGCGAGCCGCCGCCCGGTACGAAGCCCTCCGCTTTGGCGTCGTAGGCGCCCTCGATCAGGCCCATGTACTCGGTCATCACATTGCGGTGGAAGTACGGCGGGCGGAAGGTGTCCTCGCCGACCAGCCAGCGCGGCGCGAACACCACGAAGTCCACGCCCGCCAGCCCGGGGGTGTCGGAGGGGGAGGTGAGGACGGTGAAGATCGACGGGTCGGGGTGGTCGTAGCTGATGGACCCGATGACGTTGAATCGGTGCAGGTCGTAGACGTACGGGACGTGGTTGCCGTGCCAGGCGACGACATCCAGCGGGGAGTGGTCGTAGGTCGCCGTCCAGAGGTTGCCGCAGAACTTGTTGACGACCTCGCAGGGGCCCTCGGCGTCCTCGTACGCGGCGACCGGGGCGAGGAAGTCCCGCGGGTTCGCCAGGCCGTTGGCGCCGATCGGGCCCAGGTCGGGGAGCTGGAAGGGCCGGCCGTAGTTCTCGCAGACATAGCCGCGGGCGGTCGCATCCAGCAGCTCGACGCGGAAGCGTACGCCGCGCGGGATCAGCGCCACATGGCCCGGCTCGGCGCGCAGCAGGCCGAATTCGGTGCGCAGCAGCAGCCCGCCGCGCTCGGGCACGATCAGCAGCTCGCCGTCGGCGTCGCTGAACACCCGGTCGGTCATGGAGGTGTTGGCGTAGTAGAGGTGCACGGCCATGCCGGCGCGCTGGGTGGTGTCGCCGTTGCCGCCCAGCGTCCACAGGCCGGAGAGGAAGTCGACCGGTCCGGTGGGGTCGGGGAGCGGGTTCCAGCGCAGCCGGTTGGGGTCGGGGACGCAGTCGGTGAACGGCGCGGAGCGGATCGTGCCCTGTTCGGCGCGGACGAACGGCGGATGCGCGGCCGAGGGGCGGATGCGGTAGAGCCAGGAGCGGTGGTTGTGGTGGCGCGGTTCGGTGAACGCCGAGCCGCTGAGCTGCTCGGCGTACAGGCCGAGCGGGGCGAGCTGCGGGGAGTTGCGGCCCAGCGGCAGCGCGCCGGGGACGGCCTCCGAGCTGTGCTCGTTGCCGAAGCCGGAGGCGTAGGCCAGTCCCTCGGCCGTTTTCCGTGCCTGCTCGCTGCCCGTACCTGTCATCGCGTGCTCCCGCCGCTCCGAAACCCGTGCAAGACCGAAACGTGCGCAGGACCGGATCCCGTACGGAATCGAATCCTATGCAAGACCTTAGGATTCCCGTCGGGGCCGCTTCCGTCAACGGAGACTCCCGGCCGCCGTGGCCGGATCCCGGCGATCGTGCACTCCTCACGCCCACGACGGGCAGGATGTCCGGGTGCAGCAGCCGACCCCGCAGTCCACCCCGCCGGCCGCCCCGCTCCGGCGCGTCCCCGTCCAGCGGCGCAGCGCCCAGCGGCTCGCCCGCATCCTCGACGCCTGCGCCGAACTCCTGGAGGAGACCGGTTACGAGGACCTCAGCACCCGCGCCGTGGCCGGCCGCGCCGACGTCCCGATCGGCTCGGTCTACCGCTTCTTCCCCAACAAGCGCGCCATGGCCGAAGCGCTCGCCCGGCGCAATCTCGACGTCTACGCGGACCGCATCACCGCCGGGCTGGCCGCCCCCGCCGACGAACCGCTCCAGTGGCGCCGCGCGATGGATGTGGTGGTCGACGAGTACCTCGCCATGAAGCGCACGGTGCCGGGCTTCGCCCTGGTGGAGTTCACCGTCCCCGCCCCGCAGGCATCCCGCCGGGCCAACCACGACGTCGCCGACCGGCTGCTGGCGCTGCTCGCCGCCCCGCTCGGCCTGGACGCCGCCGAGGACCGGCTGCGCACCGCCTTCCTCGTCGGCGTCGAGGCGGCCGACGCACTGCTCCAGCTCGCCTTCCGTACGGACCCGGCCGGTGACCCCGCGATCGTGGGCGAGTGCAAGCAGCTGCTGCGGGCCTATCTGGCGCGGTATCTGGACGGCGGGTCCCAGGGCACGGCGCAGGGCTGACCGCCGCCGCACGGTACTCCTCTTCTGCTCGCGCCCGTCCGGTGAGATCCCTATCGGCCCGCGATTGACCTGGGGTTTTGCTCGTATTGCTCGCGCGTCAAGACCTTGTTAACAAAAGTTTGCGGGACCTAACGTCACCTGAACCGCCACCCCGGCAGATGTTCAAGGGCGAACGTGAGGTACCCCTAATGCTGACAATCCTCGGATTTGTCATGATCGCCACCTTCCTGGCGCTGATCATGATGAAGAAGATGTCACCGATGGCAGCGCTTGTGCTCATCCCCGCGCTGTTCTGCGTCCTGGTCGGCCAGGGCGCGCACCTGGGCGATTACGTCCTCAAGGGCATCGGCGACCTGGCCCCCACGGCCGCGATGCTGATGTTCGCCATCATCTACTTCGGGGTGATGATCGACGTCGGGCTCTTCGACCCGATCGTCCGCGGCATTCTCAGGTTCTGCAAGGCCGATCCGGTGCGGGTGGTCGTCGGTACGGCGCTGCTCGCCGCCATCGTCTCCCTCGACGGCGACGGCTCCACCACCTTCATGATCACGGTCTCGGCGCTCTACCCGCTCTACAAGCGGCTGAAGATGAGCCTGGTCGTCATGACCGGCGTCGCCGCCACCGCCAACGGCGTGATGAACACCCTCCCCTGGGGCGGCCCGACCGCCCGCGCCGCCACCGCACTCAAGCTGGACGCCGGCGACATCTTCGTCCCGATGATCCCCGCGCTGGCCGTCGGCCTGGTCGCGGTCTTCGTCCTCGCGTACGTCCTCGGGCGGCGCGAGCGCAAGCGGCTGGGCGTGCTGACGCTCGGCGACACCCGGATGGTGACCGAGCACATCGAGGCGAAGGAGGCCGAGCAGGTGCTGGTCGGCGCGGGCGGCGGCGGCCCGGTCGGTACCCGGCCCGCCACTCCGGCCGGCGGCGCCGGCACCGGCTCCGAACACCGCCCGGACGATGCGGATCTCCAGGGCCTGGACCCGCAGCGCGCCACCCTGCGCCCCAAGCTCTACTGGTTCAACGCGGCGCTCACCGTCGCACTGCTCACCCTGCTGATCCTGCAGACCCTGCCGATCCCGGTGCTCTTCCTGCTCGGCGCCGCCCTCGCGCTCTCCGTCAACTTCCCGCACATGAAGGACCAGAAGGCCCGGGTCGCGGCGCACGCCGAGAACGTCCTCAACGTCTCCGGCATGGTCTTCGCCGCCGCCGTCTTCACCGGCGTGCTCACCGGCACCGGCATGGTCGAGCACATGGCCCGCTGGCTGGTCGCCGGCATCCCCGACGCGCTCGGCCCGCACATGGGCATCGTCACCGGCATCCTCAGCATCCCGCTGACCTACTTCATGTCCAACGACGGCTTCTACTTCGGCATCGTCCCGATCCTCGCCGAGGCCGGCGCCGCCCACGGCGTGACCCCCGTCGAGATCGCCCGCGCCTCCCTCGTCGGCCAGGCCCTGCACATGTCCAGCCCCCTGGTCCCCGCCGTCTACGTCCTGGTGGGCATGGCCAAGGTCGAATTCGGCGACCACACCAAATTCACCGTGAAATGGGCCGCGGTGACCTCCCTCACCGTCCTGTGCGCCGGACTGCTCTTCGGCATCTTCTAAGGGTTATCCCGTAATCCCTGGCGGGCGCACGACGACAGCTACGGCACCTCGCCGCGTTGTCGGAACGTCCGGATACGCCCAGTATCCGGACGTCCCTCCGCCTTGCGATGTACCGCATCTGACGCCGTGCGCTGATCCACCAGGCATTACGGGACAACCCTTAGACGGCTGGACGGCCAGGACACACGGCGGGCGGAAACATCCGGACCGCGTGGCGAGCGGTGACCGGGACCGGTCACCGCACCGTCCGTCCCGCGGCCAACGCCGCCCGCGCCGCCCGGACTTCGTCCATCGCCTGAAGGTGCCCGCCCAGCTCGGCGCAGCGCGCGGCGCGGTCCAGGAGCCGTGCCGCGTCGTCCGGGGCGGGGCCGGTACGGACCCGGGCCAGGGCGACCAGGGCGAAGGCCAGGGCGGTGCCGCCGAAGGGGGCGGCCAGTTCCACGGCGGCACGGGCGAGGCGCTCGGCATCCGCCGACTCGCCGAGCAGCAGATGCAGTTCGGCGAGGTTGGCGCGCTCGAAGGCGGTGGCCGTGGGGCGCCCGGCCTGTTCGGCCAACGCCAGGGCGCGCCGCCCGTACTCCAGCGCCTGCCGGTGCCGGCCCGCACGGCGCGCGGTCTCGCGCAGTACGGACAGGACCGTGGCCACCACGGCCGGGTCCCCGGACGCCTCGGCCGGGGCCAGCGCGCGTTCGGCGGGCCCCTCCGCGTCGCGGGTGCGGCCGGACAGGCCCAGACAGACGGTCTGCTGGGCGAGGGAACGGGCCAGCAGCGCGGTGCCGGGCGGACCGGGCGCGCCCTCGGCGGCCCGCTGCGCGGCCCGCGCCGCTGCCAGCCCCTCCTCGTACCGGCCCGTGTACGACAGCACCGCGGAACGGGCCATGTGATGCGCCGCCCGCACCTCGTCGGGCGCGCCGGGCCCCGGCGGACGCGCACGGAGCACGGCCAGCGCCTCCTGGGCACCGGCGCCGGGGCTGCGGGACAGCGCCTCCGCCAGCCGGGCGGCGGCCAGCGCACCGGCGTCGCGCAGCCCTTGGCGCTCGTACGCGGCCAGCGCCTGGCGCAGCACGCCGACGGCCTCCTCGTGGCGTCCCGAACGGTCCAGGTCCAGCGCCCAGTCCAGCCGTACCCGCGCCGCGTCCGCCTCGGGCCCCGGCGCCGCGTCACCGGGGGCGGACGCCGCACGGGCCAGTGCGCCGCGGACCTCGGCACGCAGCCGCTCCAGGCGCTCGCGGGGCGGCCCGGCCCAGCGGGCGTAGCGGTCCTCGGGCAGCAGGGTGCCGGCCAGCGCCGCCAGCGCGGCCGGCAGTTCGCCGTCCCCGCCGCCGGCCAGCGCACGCCGGGCGAGCGCGGTGGCGTGCTCGGTGTCGATCCACACCGTGTCCGGCGCCAGCCGCAGCAGTTCGCCGTCGCCGGTCAGATACGCGGAGGCGGCCCGCGGGCGCAGTTCGGGCTCCAGGGCGTGCCGGGCCGCGTGCAGCGCGACCCGCAGACTGCGCAGTGCGGCCGGGAGTTCGGCGTGCGGCCAGCACACGGCCATGATCTGCTCGCGGTGCAGCTGACGGTCCGGCGCGAGGGCGAGCAGCTTGACCACGGTACGGGCGCCGGGCCGGGGCCAGCGCTCCGCGAGCGGCGCGCCACCGTCGCGGGCCACCCGGAACCCGCCGAGAAGACGGATGCGCAGCAGTGGGGGATTCATGAGGCCGGACACTCCAACCGGTCGGGTACCGGGGGCTGTTACGCGGGTATTACTGGCCGGATCCGGTCCCCCGTCGGGGCATGTCACGGGCGGCCGGGCGCGGTGATCGCGTCAATGTACCGGGGGCCGCCGGGCAGTGGCGGGATGCGCGTTGACGGTGGTGCGGGCGGTGCTGAGGATGTGCCCGTACGCACCGCCCCGGCTCGCGACGGCGTCCCGGCACGGTGTTTCGGACCGTCCTTCAGGAGGAAGCGTGAAGCGTTCCCATGCCCTTGCGGTCTCCGTCCTCGCCCTTGTTGCCGGGACGGCCGCGACGGCCACCGCGGCCGACGGCCCCCGGGCCGCGGCGCCCGCCGCGCACGGCAGGTCGGCCGCCGCGGCCTGGTGCGAGAAGCAGGGCGGCGCCGCCGGGACGCGTGTCCCGTATTACACCGGCACCGGAAACAAGCTCACCGCGCTGGGCGGCGAGCGGGAGATGTGCGTCTTCACTGCCGGGGACGGCAGCCGGATCATGATCGCGGCGGACACCCTGGCCGCCGACAAGCCGACCCTGGCCGCGCTCGCCTACGTCCGCAAGCCGGCCGGCCCGAGCAGCCCCGGCAACCCGTCCATCGCCTACTGCCAGGGCATCAACGGCACCGCGATGTTCGGCAACAAGCCCACGGACGGCGGCGGTTGGGGGGTCAGGGGCGAGACGGACCCGTCGAAGGCGGTCTCCGCCTGTATGTTCGGCGACGGGTCGGTGATCGACGCCTGGGGGCTGAAGTACCACCAGGGCGGGGTGATCCGCGGCGCCGATCTGACGAAGAAGTTCCGCGCGGACATTCCGGCGGCGTGATGCGGCCGTATCGCCGGTGAAGCCGGTATCGCGGGCATCGCCGGGGCGCGGGTTCCCGGCATCCGGCGCCCCGGTCCGGGTGATGATGTCCGGGTGACGCGCCCCACTCCCCCAGAGGGGTGGCGTCCCTCAAACTAGCACCGCTAGTTTGAGGGGCGCGGCAGACCGCCGCGCGCCTGGACCGCTCGGGAGGACGGCGAGATGAAGGCATACGACGGGATGTACATCGACGGGGCATGGCGGCCCGCGGCCGGGGCCGGCGCCATCGAGGTGCGCAACCCCGCCGACGAACAGGTGATCGCGTCCGTACCGGCCGGCAGCGCCGAGGACGTGGATGCCGCCGTCCGCGCCGCCCGCGCCGCGCTGCCGGCCTGGCGGGCGACCGCCCCGGCCGAGCGCGCCGCCAAGCTGACCGCGCTGCGCGACCAGCTCGCCGCGCACGCCGAGGAGATCGCCGCGACCATCACCGCCGAACTGGGCTCGCCGGCAGCCTTCAGCGCGAAGGTGCAGACCGCCCTGCCGATCGCCGTGACCGGCTCGTACGCCGAACTGGCCGCCTCGTACGCCTTCGAGGAGAAGCTCGGCACCTCCACCGTCCTGCACGAGCCGGTCGGTGTCGTCGGCGCGATCACGCCCTGGAACTACCCGCTCCACCAGATCACCAACAAGGTCGCCCCGGCGCTCGCCGCGGGCTGCACCGTCGTGCTCAAGCCCGCCGAGGACACCCCTCTCACCGCCCAGCTGTTCGCCGCCTGCGTGGACGCGGCCGGCATCCCGGCCGGTGTCTTCAACCTCGTCACCGGACTCGGCACGGTCGCCGGCCAGGCGCTGGCCGAACACGAGGGCGTGGACCTGGTCTCCTTCACCGGCTCCACGGCCGTCGGCCGGAAGATCGGCGCGATCGCGGGCGGCGCCGTCAAGCGCGTCGCCCTGGAACTCGGCGGCAAGTCCGCCAATGTCATCCTGCCCGGCGCGGACCTGGCCAAGGCCGTCGGTGCCAACGTCGGCGACGTCATCCGCAACTCCGGCCAGTCCTGCAACGCGCTGACCCGGATGCTCGTCCCCGCCGACCGGTACGACGAGGCGGTCGCGCTCACCGCCGAGGCGGTGGCCCGGTGCGCCCCCGGCGACCCGACGGCGGAGGGCACCCGCCTCGGCCCGGTCGTCAACGCCAAACAGCGCGACCGGGTCCGCGGCTTCATCGCGCAGGGCGTGGCCGAGGGCGCGCGGCTGGTGACCGGCGGCGTGGAGGCCCCCGAGGGCCTCGGCACCGGCTACTACATCCGCCCGACGGTCTTCGCGGACGTGACCGAGGACATGACCATCGCCCAGGAGGAGATCTTCGGCCCGGTCATCTCGATCCTCAAGTACGAGGACGAGGAGGAGGCCGTACGCATCGCCAACGGCACGGTCTACGGGCTCGCCGGTGCCGTCTGGGCCGCCGACGAGGAGACCGCGGTCGCCTTCGCCCGCCGCCTGGACACCGGCCAGGTCGACATCAACGGCGGCCGCTTCAACCTGCTGGCCCCCTTCGGCGGTTACAAGCAGTCCGGTGTCGGCCGCGAACTGGGCCCGCACGGTCTGACCGAGTATCTGCAGACCAAGTCGCTCCAGTTCTGAGTCACGCCCGCCCGCCCTTCCCCTGCCCTTCCCCTGGGAGATTTCGTGGTCGTCCGCGCCGCCGTACTGCCCGCCGTCAACGCTCCGCTCGAGGTCGCCGAGATCGACCTGCCGGAGCCAGGACCCGGCCAGGTCCGGATCCGGCTCGCCGCCGCCGGCGTCTGCCACTCCGACCTCTCCCTGTCCAACGGCACGCTGCGCCAGCCCGTCCCGGCGGTCCTCGGCCACGAGGGCGCGGGGACCGTCACCGCCGTCGGACCGGAGGTGACCACGGTGGCCCCCGGCGACAAGGTGGTTCTCAACTGGGCGCCCTCCTGCGGCAGTTGTCACTTCTGCGGACTGGCCGAACCCTGGCTGTGCGCCAATGCCGGCCTCGCCGCGAACGCCGCGTACGCCAAGCTCACGGCCGACGGCAGCGAGCTCTACCCGGGCCTGGGGACCGCCGCGTTCGCCGAGGAGACGGTGGTGCCCGCGCATGCCGCGCTGCCACTGCCGGACGGGGTGCCGCTCGCCGACGCGGCGCTGCTCGGCTGCGCGGTGCTCACCGGCTGGGGCGCCGTCCACCACAGCGCGCGGGTGCGGGCGGGGGAGTCGGTGGTGGTCTTCGGCGTCGGCGGGGTGGGCCTGGCCACCCTCCAGTCGGCGCGGATCGCGGGGGCCGGCCCGATCGTGGCCGTGGATGTCTCGCCGGAGAAGGAGGAGCTGGCGCGGGCGGCCGGGGCCACCGAGTTCGTCCTCGCCGGGGACGCCGCGTTCTTCGAGAAAGAGGGCGCCAAGCGCATCCGCAAGCTCACCGGGGGCGTCGGTGCCGATGTCGCCATCGAGTGCGTGGGCCGCGCCGACACCATCCGTACGGCCTGGTCGTCCACCCGCCGCGGCGGCCGCACCACGGTCGTGGGCATCGGCGGCCAGGACCAGCAGGTCACCTTCTCCGCCCTGGAGATCTTCTACTTCGGCCGCACCCTCTCCGGCTGCGTCTACGGCAACAGCGACCCGGCCCGCGACCTCCCGGTCATCGCCGCGCACGTCCGCTCCGGCGCACTCGACCTCGCCGCGCTGGTCACCGACCGGATCGGCCTCGACGACATCCCGGCGGCGTTCGAGGCGATGGTGGCGGGGAAGGGCGGACGGGCGCTGGTCGTCTTCTAGAGCGGCGGGGGAAACCTCTCTGGAACGAGGCGGGGGAAATCCTCCGTAACGAGGCGGGGCCGGGAGCGCGGCAAGCGCCCCGGCCCCCGCGCGTCGGGGCCGCCGAAAACTCGCGTACATCATGGTGCTGTCGCTCGTCGCGCCGGCCTCCATCCGGCTGCCGGCCCGCCGTGCGGCGCGGCGGCCTCCGTCAGCCCGTGATCCTGCGCAGCCGCGGGAACGCCGGTGCCGCGGCCAGGAAGACCAGCGAGACCAGGACGAACGGCCAGGTGAAGGTGTGGCCGCCGGAGGGTGCGAAGACCGCGGCCAGGGCCGGGCCGAGCGCGGTCGCGGCCGCCGCGCCGACGATCGCGTAGGCCAGGCTCCAGGCGTCCGCGACGAGGAACACCCCGCACAGCGCCATCGCGACCAGCACTGCGTTGTAGCCCGTCGTGCCGTCGGCCACCTGCTCGGCGGGTGCGCCGAGGGCCCAGGCGGTGAGGATGCCGACAAGGCTGCCGACGCAGGCCAGGGCCCCGGCCCGGCGGCCGGCGACAAAGATGCCGACCAGGAAGAGCAGGCCGACGTGCCACTGCGGCATGAAGAAGATCTGGCCGATGTCGGCGAAGAACGCGTGCCAGAGGTCGGTGAAGGTGAGGGCGGTGGGGCCGGTGGCCGGCCGGGCGAGTGCGGCCGGGCCCGCGTCCTGGTGCCAGACCCGCTGGAAGCCGGGCGCGGCGATGGTCATCGCGCTGGCCGTGACGCAGAACGGCAGGGTGAAGGTGGGCAGTTCCCAGGTGGCCAGGATCCGCGCGGTGGCGCCGGTGAGGACGGTGACCACCGTGCTGCCGCCCAGCGCGAGCACGGCGGTGGAGGGATGGGCGGCGCCGAGGAACACGGCGCAGGCGACCGCCACCAGGCAGGCGTTGAACCCCTCGAGGCCCGCGGTGATCCGGTCCCGGTCCACGCCGAGGAGGCGGGCGGTGGCGGTGCCGACGGCCGTGCCTATCAGCCCGTAGAAGCCGAATTCCCAGCCCGCCGCGAACAGCGCGACCGAGAACACCACACCGGTCAGCGCGTTCGGCAGGAAATCGACCTGCGCCTGGCCGCGCAGCACCTCGATGACGAACCGTCCGTAACGTGTCTGGAAAGAGCCGTTGATGGCCGTGCCCGACTCGCGCACGCCGCCTCCCGCAGGGCAATCGGCCTCTGCCCGCCAGAAGCCGGTGCACTGTATACCTGCATGTCGGTGATGCGGCGGGGGTGTCCACCACTCGGTGATCCGGGTGGCTTTGTCAGGCATCCCGCGGCGGCAGGAGCTGCGGATGATGCAGCGCCAGGCCGTCCACCAGGGCCCGCAGGCCGGTCTCGAACGCGCCCTCGTCCACCTGGCGCTGGTGCTCGGCCAGGAGGTGGGCCTGACCCAGGTGCGGGTAGGCGGTGGGGTCGTAGGCGCCCGGGTCGTCCACGAAGCCGCGGGCGAACGAGCCCAGGGCGGAGCCCGCCACGAAGTAGCGGACCATCGCGCAGATCCGGGTGGCCTGGGCCGGCGGCCAGCCTGCCTCGACCATGCCGCCGAACGCCGCGTCGGCCATCTTCAGCCCGGCCGGGCGGCGGCCGGGTCCCTGGGCCAGGAACGGCACGATGTGCGGATGCGTGGCGAGCGCCGCGCGGTAGGAGCGGGCCCAGTCCAGCAGCCCGGCCCGCCAGTCCCCGCCCGTCCGGAACGTCGACACGTCGACCTTGGCGATGACGGTGTCGGCGACCGCGTCGAGGATCTCGTCCTTGGTCGTGAAGTGGTTGTAGAGGGAGGGCCCGCTCACGCCCAGCTCCGCCGCGAGACGCCGGGTGGAGAGCGCCGGCAGCCCTTCCGCGTCGATGAGTGCCAGCGCCGTGGTGACGATGCGCTCGCGGCTCAGAAGGGGCTTGCGGGGTCGGGCCATGACGCACATAGTAGAGGCCGCCCCAAGAAAACTAGCACTGCTAATTAACTGTTCTCGTCGACAGGGAGCCCTCGATGAACCTGGAGCTCAGTGCGGAGCAGACCGCGGTACGGCGGCTCGCCAAGGACTTCGTCGACCGCGAGGTCGCCCCGCACGCCACCGCCTGGGACCGCGCGGAGCAGGTCGACCGCGGCATCGTGAAGAAACTCGGCGAGGTGGGCTTCCTCGGGCTCACCGTCCCCGAGGAATACGGCGGCAGCGGCGGCGACCATCTCTCGTACGCCCTGGTCACCGAGGAGCTGGGGCGCGGCGACTCCTCCGTGCGCGGCATCGTCTCGGTCTCTCTCGGGCTGGTGGCCAAGACGATCGCCTCCTGGGGCGACGAGCGCCAGAAGCGGGAGTGGCTGCCGCGGCTGACGTCCGGCGAGGCGGTCGGCTGCTTCGGGCTCACGGAGCCGGGCACGGGATCCGACGCCGCGAACCTCACCACCCGCGCGGTCCGTGACGGCGGCCCCGGCGGGGACTGGATCATCGACGGCGCCAAGATGTTCATCACCAACGGCACCTGGGCCGAGGTCGTCCTGCTCTTCGCCCGCACCGGCGGCGCGCCCGGCCACAAGGGCATCAGCGCCTTCCTCGTGCCGGCCGGCACCCCCGGGCTGGAGCGCCGCGAGATCCACGGCAAGCTGGGGCTGCGCGGCCAGGCCACCGCCGAGCTGGTGCTCGACGGCGTACGGGTGCCCTCGTCCGCGATGCTGGGGCCGGAGGGCAAGGGGTTCTCGGTGGCGATGTCCGCGCTGGCCAAGGGCCGGATGTCGGTCGCCGCCGGGTGCGTGGGCATCGCCCGGGCCGCCCTGGACGCCGCGCTCGGCCACGCCGGCGAGCGCGAGCAGTTCGGCAAGCCGATCGCCCGGCACCAGCTGGTGCAGGAGCTGATCAGCGATATCGCGGTGGATGTGGATGCGGCGCGACTGCTGACCTGGCGGGTGGCCGATCTGATCGACCGCGGCGAGCCGTTCGCCACCGAGGCGTCCAAGGCCAAGCTGTTCGCCTCCGAGGCCGCGGTGCGCGCCGCCAACAACGCCCTTCAGGTCTTCGGCGGTTACGGCTATATCGATGAATACCCGGTCGGCAAGCTGCTGCGCGACGCCCGGGTGATGACCCTCTACGAGGGCACCAGCCAGATACAGAAGCTGGTCATCGGACGGGCGCTGACGGGGGTCTCCGCCTTCTGACACGCTCCTGGGCGGGATCCGGCCCGCGCCGCACCGTGCCGCTAAGCGCTTGCTCAGCGGCGCGGTATGGTGTTCGATCCGTCAGGGGAACGTCCCTGGCGGATCGAGGAGCGGGGTACGCGATGGGTGCGGCGGCGGAGCGCGCGAAAGAGGAGAACGCGGAGTGGGCCGGGGTGACCCCGGACGCCGCGCGACGGCTGGTCAGCGCCGCCGTCGAGGCGTTCGCCGAACGCGGCTACCACGCCACCACCACCCGTGACATCGCCGGCCGGGCCGGCATGAGCCCCGCCGCGCTCTACATCCACTACAAGACCAAGGAAGAACTGCTCTACCGCATCAGCGGCATCGGCCACGAGAAGGCGCTGCGCATCATGGGCGCCGCCGCCGAGGCCGAGGGCACCGCCACCGAGCGGCTCGCCGACGCGGTACGCACCTTCGCCCGCTGGCACGCCGAGCACCACACCACCGCCCGGGTCATCCAGTACGAACTCCAGGCGCTGAGCGCGGACCACTACGCCGAGATCACCGATCTGCGCCGCCGTACCGACCGGCTGCTGCGCGGCATCATCCAGGACGGCGCGGACAGCGGCGAATTCCGCGCCGACGACGTACCGGGCACGACCCTGGCCGTGCTGTCCCTGTGCGTCGACGTCGCCCGCTGGTTCTCGGTGGACGGCCCGCGCACCCCCGCCGAGGTCGGCGCGCTCTACGCCGACCTCGTGCTGCGGATGGTGGGTGCCGCCGTTACCGCCAAGGGCGGCACCACTACAGGTAGAAGCGACTGACCGACTCGGCGACGCACACCGGCTTGTCGCCGCCCTCGCGCTCGATCGTCACGAGCGTGGTGAGCTGCACGCCGCCCTTCACCTCGCTCACCTCGGCGATCTTCGCCCTGGCGCGCAGCCGCGAGCCGACCGGGACGGTGGCGGGGAAACGCACCTTGTTGGTGCCGTAGTTGATGCCCATCGTCACGTTGTCGACCCGCATCAGCTGCGGTACGAGGGCGGGCAGCAGCGAGAGCGTCAGATAGCCGTGCGCGATGGTCGTGCCGAACGGGCCGGCCGCGGCCTTCTCCTGGTCGACATGGATCCACTGGTGATCGCCGGTGGCGTCCGCGAACAGGTCGATCCGCTTCTGGTCGACCTCCAGCCAGTCACCGGGGCCCAGTTCCTCGCCGACCGCTCCCCGCAGCTCGTCGACCGATGCAAACACTCGGGGCTCTGCCATCTCCGTCTGCCTCCTCAGGCTCCGTACCGCACGACGTCCTGTGTGCCGGGCCGCTTACTAAGCGCTTGCTCAGCATGCGGAGTGCGGGCACCCACTGTCAACGCCTGGGCGAACCGCGCGGGCTAGGGTTGAGCCGTGCCCCAGCTTCCGTACAAGGTTCATGAACTCTCCGTCGGCCAGCTCTCCGCGCGCAGCGGCGCCGCGGTCTCGGCGCTGCACTTCTACGAGTCCAAGGGGCTGATCAGCAGCACCAGGACGGCCGGCAACCAGCGCCGCTACACCCGCGAGGCGCTGCGCCGGGTCGCGTTCGTCCGGGCGGCGCAGCGCGTCGGGATCCCGCTGGCGGTGATCCGGGACGCGCTGGCGGAGCTGCCGGACGAGCGCACGCCCAACCGCGCCGACTGGGCCCGGCTCTCCGAGGTCTGGCGCACCGAGCTGGACGAGCGGATCAGCCAGCTCGTCGAACTGCGCGACCGGCTGACCGACTGCATCGGCTGCGGCTGTCTCTCGCTGGAGAAGTGCGCGCTGTCCAACCCCTACGACAACCTTGGCGAGCGGGGGCCGGGCGCGCGGCGGCTGCGGGTCGACCGGGCCGCCAAGGACCCGGTGGACGAGCACGGGAGCGCGGGCGGCGACGCGGTGTGCGCACCCGGTGACCAGGGCGGCTGCGGCATGCCACAGACATGAGCGCCGGGCCCGCCCCACGCAAGGGCGGACCCGGCGGCTCCCGTCACCAGACGGACGGCTTGCGGCCGGCCCACGGACGGGCCCGCTCCAGCTGGGCGGAGAGGGCGATCAGCGTGGCCTCCTCGCCGTAGCGGCCGCCGAGCATCACACCGATCGGCAGGCCCGCGGCGTTCCAGTGCAGCGGGACGCTGACCGCGGGCTGGCCGGTGGCGTTGTAGAGCGCGGTGAACGGGGTGTACGCGCCGATGGCGGCGAACTCGGCCTGCGGGTCGGCGTCGTTGCGCAGCGCCCCGACGGGCAGCGGCGGCCCGGCCAGGGTCGGCGAGAGGATCGCGTCATAGCCGCCGGGCGGCATCAGGCCGTCGGCGATGGTCTGGGCGAGCGCCCGGAACGCGTACAGCGCGCCCGCGAAGTCCTTGCCGGAGACCTCGGCGCCGCGGGCACGCAGATAGCGGGTGAGCGGCATCAGCAGCTCCTCGCCCTCCGGCGGCACCGGACGGTTCGCGGCCATCACCGACCAGACGCGGGTGAAGGCGTAGAGGATGCTGTCGTCGGCGGGGAGCGTCAACTCCTCGACCTGGTGACCCAGTTCACCGAGCAGTGCGGCGGTCTCGGTGGTGGCGGTGCGGCAGTCGGGGTGGACGTCGATGCCCGGTATCGGCGCCCCGGTCAGGCAGGCGATACGCAGCCGGCCGGGGTCGCGGCGGGCCTGCGCGGTGAACGTCTCGCCGGGCGGCAGCGGCGGCGCCGTGTACGGGTCGCCCGGCATCGGGCCGGCCAGGACGTCCAGCAGCGCGGCCGCGTCGGCAACCGTACGGGCCAGCGGCCCCGAGGTGCTCAGGCCCGTCACATCGTGCAGCAGCGGGCCGCTGCTGACCCGGCCGCGGCTGGGCTTGATGCCGTACAGCCCGCAGACCGAGGCCGGGATACGGATCGAGCCGCCGCCGTCGCTGGCGTGCGCGACGGGCGCCAGGCCGCCGGCCACCGCCGCGCCCGCGCCGCCGCTGGATCCGCCCGCCGAACGCTCCAGATCCCACGGGGTGCGGGCGGCCGGTGCCAGGCCGTTCTCGGTGTAGCAGGGCAGCCCGAATTCGGGGGTGTTGGTCTTGCCGAGCAGGATCGTGCCGCCCGCCCGCAGCTTGCCGGCCACATGGTCGTCGACGGTGGGGACGTACTCCGCCAGCGCCCGCGAGCCCATGGTGCAGCGCACGCCCGCCACCTGGTTGAGGTCCTTCACCGGCACCGGAACACCGTGCAGCGGCGGGAGTCCGCGGCCCTCCCGGCGGGCCGCGGCGGCCTCGCTCTCGGCGTCCGCGGCCTGTTTGCGGGCGATGTCCGGCGTACGGGTGAGAAAGGCGCCGAGGGTGTCGTCCAGCCGGTCGATCCGTGCCAGATAGTGCTCGGTGAGCTCGACGGGGGAGATCTCACCGGACCGGATTCCTTCGGCCTGCTCCAGCGCGGTCAGATCGTGCAGTTCGGCCATGGACGTCCGTCCTCTCCTGCGGTGTCCGTGCCGCCCTGATGCGGCACGGACCGTACGGGCCAGCGTTGTTACCGGTCGGTCACGTGAGCAGTTGTTTGGGTTCAAGGAACGGGTTTCTGCTGGGGAAGGTTGCTTTCGGCGATCCGTGTGCACGCCTGGAGTTGGCCGCACGTGCCACGAGCCGGCGGCTCCATCCCGCAGGGGCCACGATGCGGGAGCGGTCGAGAGCGAGCATGGGGCGGAACGTACCTTCCCGGGCACCCGCCCGGAAGAAGGCCGGGTACCCGCTCGCGCCGCGGCCGCGCCGGAATCACCCCTGCTGCCTGGGCCCCGCCGCCGCGCTGCCGTACAGCTCCAGGGCGGCCCGGATCAGCTGGGCGTTGTCGCGGACCGGGCTGCCGTCCGGCAGCAGCAGGGTGTCCTCGATGCCGATCCGGGTGTCCAGGCCCAGTTCGCCGGCTATCCGCAGCACCGTCCAGGTGCTGTCGTCATGGCCGTGGAGGAGGACGGGGCGGCCGTGCGCCGGCAGCGCGGCCAGCAGCGTGCGGGCGGCTGCGGGCGCCGACGGGGCGTCGCTGCCGATGACCTCGGCCAGGATCCGCAGGACCCGCGGCGCGTGCGGGGAGCGGGCGAACCGCGCCGCCGCTTCCGTGCCCGCCCACAGCCCGGCCTCGATCCCGACACCGCGCTCCAGCAGGGCCGCCGCGACGGTATCGGCGCCTGGTTCATGCCAGTTGACGGAGGCGTGGTCGGGCAGCACCGTCCAGGACGCGACGCGCTCCGCCCGGCGCGCGGCGTCCGGCTCGGCCCAGGCGCCGGTCGTCACGCCCACCGGGACATCCACCACCGCCCGTATGGCCTCCAGCGCCGGGCCCACCACTCGGGGCGAGAGCGAATCCTGGCCGCAGGGGGTTTTCGGATGGACGTGGACGTCCTGGGCACCGGCCGCCACCGCCTGCCGCGCGGCCTCGGCGAGCGCGGCCGGTGTCATGGGCACCGCCGCCGAATCGGCGGCGGTTCGGGGGCCGTTGAGGCAGACTTGAATCATGTCCCCATCGTGACACGGGGGTCTGACGACGCCCGGACCGCAGGCGCGCGGTCCTCACGCCGCGGCGAACGCCCCCGCATCGCCGGCCCGGTGGCCCGCCGCCGTCAGCGCCTCCGAGGTCAGGACGGACGCCGGGGCCACCACGCCGCACTGGCGGCAGGCCGGGCCGGACGCCGGGCAGTTGGCGGAGGCGGGGAGCCAGGCGAAGCGCGTCCCGCCGCACACCGGGCAGTCCCGGCGCGGCCGCCCCGACTCCATCGCCGCGATCATGCTGCGCAGCACCACCGCGAGCCGGGCCGCCGGATGCCGCTGCGGTGACTCGCACGGCACGATGTCGCAGCCGCCCCAGGTGCGCCGGTGCCAGTCGTCGATCGCGCTCGGCTGGCGGATGCCGTCGTGCTTCTCCCTGCGCCGCCGGGCGGCGAACTCCTGCTCGTACGCCAGCCAGAGGCTGCGCGCCTCTTCCAGTTCGGCCAGCGCGTCCACCAGCCGCTCGGGGTCGGGATTGCGGTCGTGGTCCGCGATGCCGACCCGGGTGCACAGATGGTGCCAGGTCGCCCGATGCCCGTAGGGGGCGAAGCGTTCCAGGCATTTGCGCAGTGCCGTACGCCGCTGAGCGGCCACGAGCCGTGGATTGCGGACCTGTTCCGCGAGAGCTCTGAAACCGGCCAATTTCATCCCACCTCCGTGGGGAGGACCCGACTGGACAGGGAAGGGACGTATCCGATCGCCGCCTGGATCCATCGAACTTTCGTGCGGGTTCGGCCGTCCTGCCGGTTCCCGGTAGCCGATCTTCTGTGGGGAATTCGAAAAGGTGACTGTTGTTCATCTTCCGGCCGCGAGTAACCGCCGGTAACGTCCCGCCCACCTTCCCCCAAGCTCTCGAAGGGCAGGGGGCCCCTCCTCGAGGAGCAGGAATGCGACGACGTACCGGAAGGCTCAGGACTGCCGCCGTGGCAGCCCTGTTCGCCTTGGGTGCCACGCTCTTGGCACCGCCCCCCACCGCGGCCGCGACCGCGCCGAACGACACCGACGACTACTGCCAGGGGCAGTGCGCCGACATCCTGCCGCCCGGCGCCACCGGCAATGCCACCCTGGTGCAGATCCTCGGCAACAAGCTGTTCGGCACCCACCCCCCGCACTCCACCGACCAGTTGGGCCCGTACGGCGCGCTGTCGAGCGGCTATCAGTCGCTCACCGACGACACGCTCACCCAGTTCTTCAACGACGCCTCCTTCGGCGTCCCCAAGGACCAGGTCGGCAAGGTCTCCGCGCCGCGCGACGATGTGACCATCACCCGCGACAAGAAGACCGGCGTGCCGCACATCAAGGGCACCACCCGCTACGGCACCGAGTTCGGCGCCGGCTACGCCGCGGGCCAGGACCGGCTCTGGCTGATGGACCTCTTCCGCCACATCGGCCGCGGCGAACTGACCTCCTTCGCGGGCGGCGCACCCGCCAACCAGGGCCTGGAGCAGCAGTTCTTCCCGCAGGCCCCGTACACCGAGGAGGACCTGCAAAAGCAGGTCGACAACATCCGGGACCACAACGGGGCGCGCGGCAAGCAGGCCATGGCGGACGCCCAGGCGTACGTCGACGGCATCAACGCCTACCGCGAACAGTCCAAGAACGGCCGCTACTTCCCCGGCGAGTACGTCCTGACCGGACACATCAACGCCATCACCAACGCCGGTGAGATCAAGCCCTTCAAGCTCACCGACTTGATAGCCCTGGCCTCCGTCGTCGGCGGGCTCTTCGGCAACGGCGGTGGCGGAGAGGTGCCTTCGGCCCTCGCGCTGCTCTCCGCCCAGCAGAAGTACGGCGTCGAGAAGGGCACCGAGGTCTGGGAGTCCTTCCGCGAGCGCAACGACCCCGAGGCCGCCAAGACCCTGCACAACGGCCAGAGCTTCCCCTACGCCGTCAAACCGGACAAGGCCAAGGGCACCGCGCTGCCCGACCGCGGCTCGGTCACCCCCGAGCCGCTGGTCTTCGACCGCACCGGCGCCGCCGCCTCCAAGGCGAAGCAGGCGCCGCAGGACCCGGTCGAGGCCCCGAAGAAGTACCGGAAGCTCGAGGGGCTGTTCAAGGACGGGGTGCTGCCCAAGGGGAGCTTCAACCCGACCCAGCACCGCGGTATGTCCAACGCCCTGCTGGTCTCCGGCAAGCACACCGCCGGCGGGAACCCGGTCGCCGTCTTCGGCCCGCAGACCGGCTATTTCGCGCCCCAGCTGCTGATGCTCCAGGAGATCCAGGGACCGGGCATCAGTGCCCGCGGCGCCTCCTTCGCGGGCGTGGGGATGTACATCCAGCTGGGCCGCGGCCAGGACTACGCCTGGAGCGCCACCTCGGCCGGGCAGGACATCACCGACACCTACGCCGTCGACCTGTGCAACGCGGACGGCTCCAGGCCCACCAAGGACTCGACGTCGTACCGCTACCACGGTGCCTGTGTCCCCATGGAGAAGCTGGAGCGGACGAACTCCTGGAAGCCGACCATCGCCGACCCGACGGCGGCCGGCTCGTACCGGATGCAGGTCTTCCGCACCAAGTGGGGCACCGTCACCCACCGCGCCACCGTCAAGGGCAGGCCCGTCGCCTATACGGCGCTGCGCTCCACCTACCGCCACGAGGCCGACTCCATCATCGGCTTCCAGATGCTCAACGACCCGTCGTACGTCCACGACGCCACGACCTTCAAGAAGGCCGCCCAGCACATCGGCTACGCCTTCAACTGGTTCTACGCCGACTCCCGCGACATCGCGTACTACAACAGCGGCCTCAACCCGGTCCGCAGTCCCGATGTCGACCCGGCGCTGCCGATCAAGGCGGACCCGGCCTACGCCTGGAAGGGCTACGACCCCGCGACCAACACCACCGACTACACCCCGCCCGCCCAGCACCCGCAGTCCGTCGACCAGGACTACTACATCTCCTGGAACAACAAGCAGGCCAAGGACTACGACTCGGCCGGCTTCGGCAACGGCTCGGTGCACCGGGCCAATCTGCTGGACGACCGGGTGCGCGCGCTCACCAAGGAGGGCGGGGTGACCCGGGCCTCGCTGACCCGGGCGATGTCCGAGGCCGCGGTCACCGATCTGCGCGGCGAGGACGTCCTGCCCGAGATGCTGCGGGTGCTGCGGAGCAAGCCCGTCACCGACCCCGCACTGCAGAAAGCCGTGCAGCAGCTGGAGGCCTGGCGCAAGGACGGCGCGCAGCGCCACGAGACCGCCGCGGGCTCGCACACCTACGCCCACTCCGACGCCGTACGGCTGATGGACGCCTGGTGGCCGCTGATGATCGAGGCCACCTTCAAGCCGGGCCTGGGCGGTGACCTCTACCAGGCCCTGACCTCCAACCTTGCCATCGACGAGTCCCCGTCGGCCGGCCACGGCCCCACCGGGGCACACGCCGGATCGGCCTTCCAGTACGGCTGGTGGAGCTACGCGGACAAGGATCTGCGCTCGGTGCTCGGCGACAAGGTCAAGGGCCCGCTCGCCGTGAAGTACTGCGGCAAGGGCGATCTGTCGGCCTGCCGGGACACGCTGCTGGAGACCCTGCGGCAGGCGAACGCGAAGACCGCCGAGCAGGTCTACCCGGGCGACGACAGCTGCAAGGCCGGCGACCAGTGGTGCGCGGACGCGATCATCCACCGCGCGGTGGGCGGCCTGACCCACGACACCATCAGCTGGCAGAACCGGCCGACGTATCAGCAGGTGGTGGAATTCCCGGCGCACCGGTAGGAGACCGCCGGACTAAAAACGACGCAGGCCCCGGGCGCGCGCCCGGGGCCTGCGTGCGGTCGTGGCCGGGAACTATCCCAGCCGCTGCGCCTTCAGCTGCTTTGCGTAGCGGCCGTTCGGCGGAAGCCAGCCGGCCACGATCGCCACCACGGCGGTGAGCATGGCGACCAGGCTCGTCAGCATGACGGCCGTGGGCTCGTAATCGCCGGCGATGAGGATATGGGGCAACAGCGCCACCGCGGCCGAAATGGTGAGGAGCACGCGGGCCCAAGTGGCCCCATTCCGGGCACACAGGCCGAAGACGAGCAGGGCGGCGCCAAGTATGACGACGAATACCGCACGGGCCGTCAGGGAGTCGGCCCGCGTTTCGACGAGCGCCGTCCAAAGGCTCCCGCCCACCAACTCCTTGATTTCGGACGCGGAGGTCCCCGTGGACTGCCCGGCCAGCTCCGGGTGGTTCACCAGGGCATCCCTGAGGTTCTGGTCGGCGAGGTCCTTTCCGCCGGCGAAGACGATGATCGCGCCGACAAAAGCGGACACCGCCGAGAGCACCGATACCACCACGGTGGCGGTAAGGGTGCCGGGCCGCTTCGCCGCTCGGCCCGTCGGTTCGGTTCCGCCGTACGGCGGCGCGACCTGGGAATGGCTCACGAGCTCAACTCTCCTAGCAGAGATGATGGGTTGACCGGGATTGGCATGACCTTTGCATGGGTACGGGAACGCATCCAGTATTTTCCGGAAGAAATCCCCAGATAATCCAGACTGAACTCGGGATCAGCTTTGAAATAAGGGCTATGCTGCACTGCCGTGAATTAAAGAGGAGTGGGAAAGCGAGAAGGGGCGCATGGCCTTAGAAGGTCCGCAGCGGTATCCGGCGGAGCTGCTCGATATGACCATGGACCAGCTGCGCACGCTGATCACCGTTCGGGAGGAAGGCACCGCGCTGGGCGCCGCCCGCCGGCTGGGCCGCGAACAGTCCAGCGTGCAAAAGCAGCTGGACACGATGAACCGTACGTTCGCCGCCCTGTGCGGCGAGGAACTGGTGCTCAAACAGGGGCGGGGACGCGACGCCCTGTTCACCGCGACCGGCGAGGCGCTCGTCGACCTGGCGCGGCGCACGCTCGGCGACTGGTCGGACGGTGTGCACGACGCCCGCCGGCGCCTGGGCCGGACGCTGTCCGTCGGCACCACCCGCTACACCCTCGGCTTCCTCCTGGACGCCGTGGAGCGCGTCAGCGAGGAGTACGAGCGCGACAACGTCGACCTCAAGGTCACCCACGTCCGCACCGGCGATGTGTTCACCAAACTGCGCTCCAAGGAGCTGGACGTGGTCTGCGGCAGCGTCGTGGTGACGGAGGGCCAGGAGAAGGAACAGCTGGCACCGTACGAGGTGATGGAGTGGCGGCGCAGCGGCCTGTCCCTGCTCACGAATCTGCCGCCCGAACGCCTCCCCGGCGGCTCCTTCGGTGCCCGGGACCTGCCCGCCCTGCCGCTGGTGATCTCCGCACGCGGGCTGATCGGCCGCTTCCTGACCTCCTGGTACGGCCCCGACTACCGCCAGAAGCTCACCGTCGCGGCGGAGATAGAGGCCGCGCACTACGGCTTCGAGCTGCTGCGCTCGGGTGTGGTGAGCGGTGCGATGCTGGTCACCCGCGGCATCGGCGAGGCGGCGGCGGACGGCCGGCTGCCGGAGGCCGGGGGTCTGCGGACGCTGGACATCGTCGGCGAGGTGGGGCCCAGGACCGAGGTGCTGGTCGGGGTCTTCACCCGGCGGGGTGAGCGGGACTCGTACGGCCCCGCGCACCCCCTCAACCGCCTCTGGGAAGCGCTGTCCTGGGGGAGCGAGCGGTGGTGGCTCAGGGCGTGAGCGCGCCGTCCCCCAGCAGCTGCACCAGCCGGGCGGCGAAACCGTCGCCGTCCTCCACGTAGCCCGCGTGCCCGCCGCCCCGGCGCCGCCGTGTATCAGCACGAGCACCGGCCCGCGGCCGCGCACCTCGGTGGGGTCACCCTCGCGTACGCCGCCGACAGCCCGCCGACACCGGCCGCCGGGCTCAGGTCAGCTCGCGTTCCCGGGTCTCCGGCAGCGCCAGGACGCACACCAGCGAGATGACCGCCATGGCGCTGACGTACCAGCCCACCGACGAAGAGCCGAACGCCGACTGCAGCCGGGTGGCGACCAGCGGCGCCACCGCACCGCCCAGGACACCGCCCAGGTTGTACGCCAGCGAGGCGCCCGAGTAGCGCACCGTGGCGCCGAACAGCTCCGGCAGATACGCGCCCATCGGCCCGTACACCAGGCCCATGCAGAACAGCGCGCCGCCGATGCCGAGCGCGATCAGCACCGGCTGCTCGGTGTCCAGGAGCGGGAAGAGGGGCCACACCGCCGCCAGGACGCAGCCGATCAGGACCAGCTTGCGGCGGCCGGCGCGGTCGGAGCGGGTGGCGGCCAGCCAGGTGCCGGCCGCCAGGAAGAGGCAGGCGACGAGGGAGAGGGCCAGCATGGTGTTGCGGGAGATGCCCAGGGTGCCGGTGGCGTAGGCGAGGCAGTAGGTCGTCGCGGTGTAGAAGAGGCCGTACGCGATGATCATGCCGCCCGCGCCCAGCAGGAGTTCGCGCGGATGCCGGCGGAAGACGTCGACGGCGGGGACCTTACTGGCCTTCTGGGCGTCCATCACCTTGGCGAACACCGGCGTCTCGCTGATCTTCAGCCGGACGAACAGTCCGACGCCGACCAGCAGGAACGACAGCAGGAACGGCACCCGCCAGCCCCACGAACGAAACGCCGCGTCATCGAGCCCGGCGGACAGCAGCCAGAACACTCCGGTCGCCGCGAAGAACCCCACGGACGGCCCGAGTTGGGGGAAGGCGGCATACAGTCCGCGGCGCTTCTTCGGGGCGTGCTCGACCGCCAGCAGCGCCGCCCCGCCCCACTCGCCGCCCAGGCCGAGCCCCTGCAGGAAGCGCAGCGCGATGAGCAGCAGCGGCGCCCAGATGCCCAGCGTGCCGTAGCCCGGGAGCAGCCCGACGAAGGCCGTGGACAGGCCCATCAGCAGCAGCGAGGCGACCAGTACGGACTTGCGCCCCACCCGGTCCCCGAAGTGCCCGAAGATCACCGAGCCGAGCGGCCGCGCCGCGAACGCCACCGCATAGGTGGAGAAGGAGGCCAGGGTGGCGGTGACCGGGGCGAGTGTCGGGAAGAACGCCTGGTTGAGGACGAGGGCGGCGGCCGTCCCGTAGATGTAGAAGTCGTAGAACTCGATGGCCGTCCCGATGAACGAGGCGACCGCCACCCGGCGCAGGCTTTCGCCGCCGCCCCGGTCCGCTTCCTCCGCCGTATCAGGCGCCGTTGTCTTCACTGATCTCTCGTCACTTGATCTTTCGTCACTCTGCACGAGCGGCACTCTCATGGCCGGGGCGGGGGGCAGTCAAGAGACGGACTGAACGGTCTTGGTTCATGAGACGCGCAGGCGGCCGCGGGGTAGGGAAAACCCGACCGCACATCCTCGACCTGGCCGTCATGACCTGCGCCCGCCCCGCGACTGCAATGGCAGGGTGAGCATTCCTCGTTCCTTCCAGTGCCTCGGGTGGTTGGCCGCCGCAGTGTGGGCCGCGTTCTTCCCGCTGTTTTCTTCCCTGGAGACCCATCGGCTGTGGGGGCTGAGCGCCGCGGCCGGCTATCTCTGCGCGGCGGTTGCCGTCTGCTGCCTGCCGCGTACGGGTGCCAGGGTGCCGGTTCCGGCGCTGATCGCGCTCGCCTCGGCCGTCGTCCTTCCCCTGCTGTACCTCGTGCTGACCGGACTGGGGCAGAGCGAGGTCGCGGTGATCGAGCGTTCCGGGACGTTGTTGCTGGAGCGCGGCACCCCGTACCTGACGCACCCTCATGGCGTCGGGGACTACACGCCCTACCTGCCCGGCATGGCGCTGTTCGGCATACCCCGGGCGGTGCTGGGCGCAAGTGTCCTGGGTGACGCCCGTATCTGGTGCGCGGCGGCGTTCTTCGGATGCCTGTGGGCGGGCCGGAGGGTGCTGCGCCGGGACGGCGGCGGCCAGGGGTACGGCGCGGCCGCGGCGGCCCTGACCGCCTCGCCCGTCGTGGCGCTGCCGTTGTGCGTGAGCGGCGTGGACCTCCCGCTGACCGGACTGTGCTGCCTCGGCCTGGCCTGGGCCGCCCGCGGGCGGCCCCTCCTGGCGGGTGCGGCGCTCGCGGCCGGGTGCGCCCTCAAGTGGACGGCGTGGCCCGCGGTTCCGGTCGCCGTGGCGCTGCTGGCGTGCTGCTACGGCAGGCGGGCGGCGCTCCGGTGCGCGGGCGCCGCGGTGGGCGGTGCGGCCTTGGCGATCGCGCCCTGGGCCCTGCGGTCACCCGGCGTCATGCTCCAGCAGGTCCTGGCCTTCCCCACCGGGCGGGCCGAGGTGGCGACCCCCGCCCGCAGCCCGCTCCCGGGCCGGCTGCTCGCGGACCACGTGCCCGGCGGCTGGTACCTGGCGGTGGGGCTGCTGGCCTGCGCGGGGCTCGCGGTCGCCGTATCGCTCGTGCGGCGTCCGCCGGCCGGTGCGGTGGCGGCCGCCGACCGGCTCGCGCTCGGCCTGTGCCTGGCCTTTGCGCTGGCGCCCGCCGGCCGGTTCGGCTATCTCGCGCTGCCCCTGGTGCTGGTGGTGTGGACGCGGGCGGCGGCCGGCAGCCCCCGGCAGGTGCGGGTGTCCCGGCCCGCCGCGCCTCTCGCCGGCGGCACCGGCAAGACCCTTGTCATCACCAACGACTTCCCGCCCCGCCAGGGCGGCATAGAGACCTTTGTGCACGCCATGGCCACGCGACTGCCGGGCGAAGGTGTCGTCGTCTACACCTCCGGTGAACCGGGGGCGGCGGAGTACGACGCCACCTTGCCGTTCCCGGTGGTCCGCGACCCCGGCCGGATGCTGCTGCCGACCCCTCGCGTCACCCGGCAGGCCCTCGCGACCGCCCGCGCCCACGGCTGTGACCGGGTCTGGTTCGGTGCCGCGGCGCCGCTCGCATACATGGCGCCCGCGCTGCGGCGCGGCGGGATACGGCGGATCGTTGCCACCACACACGGCCACGAGATCTGGTGGGCGCGGCTGCCCGGGGCCCGCCGGATCCTGCGGCGGATCGGCGACAGCGTGGATGTCGTCACGTACCTGGGCCGGTACACCCGCGACCGCATCGCTCCGGCGCTGGGCCCGCGGGCGACGCTGCGCCGGCTGGTGCCGGGGGTCGACCTCCAGGACTTCCGCCCCCGGGAAGCCGCCGCGCCCGGCGGGAAGCGGATCATCCTCTGCGTCTCGCGGCTGGTCGCCCGCAAGGGCCAGGACACCCTCATCCGCGCGCTCCCGCTGGTGCAACAGGCCGTGCCCGAAGCGGTGTTGGTCGTGGTGGGCAAAGGCCCCCACGAGCGGCGGCTGCGCCGGCTCGCCGGCAGGTGCGCAGCCGGGTCCGTGGTCTTCACCGGCGGCATCGGCCACGCCCGGACCGCGGAGTACTACGCCGCCGCCGATGTCTTCGCCATGCCGTGCCGCACCCGGAAGTGGGGGCTGGAGGCGGAGGGGCTGGGCATCGTCTATCTCGAAGCGGCGGCGAGCGGGCTGCCGGTGATCGCGGGGGACTCCGGCGGGGCGCCCGACGCCGTACGCGACGGGGAGACGGGGCAGGTGGTCGACGGCCGGGAGGTGCGGCAGGTGGCCGATGCCGTCGTGCGGATGCTGCGGTCACCGCAGCGGGCGGCCCTGATGGGCGCGGCCGGACGGCGGTGGGTGGGTGAGCAGTGGAGCTGGGAGGCCTCCGCCCGCCGCCTGGCGTGGCTGCTCACCCCGTGCGAGGACGGTGACCTCACGAGGACGACGACACGTCCCGCAGATGCGCGAGAACCGCAAGAACCCGCCGGTTCCCTTCCGTCGGGTCGAGGTCGAGCTTCATGAAGATGTTGCCGGAGTGCTTGACGACGGATGCCTCCGTGACGGTCAGCCGCTGCGCGATCGTCTGGTTGTTGAGGCCCTGTGCCATCAGCGCCAGAACCTCGCGTTCGCGGGGCGTGAGGCGGCTGAGCGGGCGGTTCCCGGGCTGCTGGGCGAGCAGTATCCGGACCACTTCCGGGTCGATCACGGTCTGACCGTCCGCCACCCGCCGCAGCGCGTCCAGGAATTCGCGGACCTCGCCGACCCGGTCCTTGAGCAGATAGCCGAGGCCGCCGCTCCCCGCTGTGCCGCCGCCGAGCAGCTGGGTCGCGTAGGCGGTGGCCACGTACTGGGAGAGGACGAGCACCGGGAGCCGGCCGTGCCGGGCGCGCAGCGCCAGCGCCGCCTTGAGGCCCTCGTCGCGATGGCCGGGCGGCATCCGTACGTCGGTGATCACGAGGTCGGGGAGGCCGGCGTCCACCGCTCGGGCCAGCTCCTCGGCGTCGCCGACCGCGGCGGTCACGGTGTGGCCGTTGCGGGTCAGCAGCTCGACGAGGCCGGCCCGCAGCAGTACGGAGTCCTCGGCCAGGACTATCCGGAGCACGGCACCTCCGCGCGGAGCTGGGTGGGACCGCCCACCGGACTGGACACCACGAGTCTGCCTCCCGAAATCGCCATCCGGTCCGCGAGTCCCTGCAGGCCGGTGCCCGCGGCGGGGACCGCGCCGCCTTTCCCATTGTCGGTGATCAGCAGGCGCAGTGCGTCCAGCCTGATCCGGGCGACGATGGTGATGGCGGTGGCGTCGCTGTGCTTGACCGCGTTCGTCAGCGCCTCGGTCACGGTGAAGTACGCGACGGTCTCCACGGTGTCGGGCAGCCGGTGCGGCAGATCGATGTCGACGGTGACCGGGATCGGGTGGCGCAGCGCGACCTCCGCGACGGCGGCGGCCAGGCCGTGGTCGGTCAGTACCTGGGGGTGGATGCCGCGGACGAGGTCGCGCAGCTGGGTCAGGGCGGCCCGGACCTCGCCGCGGGCGCGGCAGACCAGTTCCGTGGTGGGGGAGTTGCTCTCGCGCAGCTCCATCTCGGCCATGCCCAGGGTCATGTTGAGGGCGACCAGCTGCTGCTGGGCCCCGTCGTGCAGATCGCGTTCGATACGGCGCCGCTCGGCCTCGAAGGCATCGGCCAGCCGGGCCCGGGAGCGGGTGAGTTCGACGACCCGGCTGCCCGCCTCGTCGTCCCGGGGCGCCAGAAGGAACTCCGCCGTCCTGACCTGCGCTCCGGCCAGCAGGCCGGCGGCGTACGCGGCCAGCGCGAGCCCGATGACGCCCACGGCGGAGCCCAGCAGCGCCTCCAGCGGCCCGCTGACCGGCTCGCCGGGGATGAGCATGACGGGCTCGGGGGCGAGGGCCCAGACGATGACCGGGACCGCCGTCAGGACGGCGGCCAGGCACAGCAGCAACATGACGCCGAATCCGGCGGCGGCGAAGACGGCCCCGAACACCACGGTGTAGCCCAGCTCCCGCCAAGTGGCCCGTTCCCGCAGCCGGTTGCCCGCCCAGGAGAGGGGGCCCCGTGCGGCGAGCGCACCGTGCGGGCCGGGCAGCGGCACCGGCTCCACCAGCCGCAGCCGGCGCCGTTCCAGCGCGCCGACGGGAACGCCGTACAGGGCGGTGGCCGCAAGGACCACGATCCCCACGCCGACGAAGGACAGCGCCATTCCCGTGAAGACCAGGAGCACCAGCGCGATCAGCACCGCGTAGCCGAGCAGCACCCCGCTGGCCAGATAGGCCCAGCAGCGCCACGGCCACGCCGAGAGAAGAAAGCGCAGCGGGCGCTGCCTGAGCGCCCGCCACACCGTGACCGCACGCCGGTCCGCCATGCCTGTGCATCCCCCCTGGCAAGGCCGCCGCCGTGGGCCGCCCCGCCGTCCCTACCCGTAGCGCAGATACCGCCGTCGCATCGTACGGAACCGGCGCAGCTCCTCCTGCCAGGAGGCCACCACCTCGTCGGCGGAGGCGCCCGCGTCGATCATCGTGCGTACCGTCGCCGAGCCGGTCAGCCGGTCGATCCCGTTGTCCGGCCGCCAGGCGAAGCCGTCCCAGACCTCCTTGGCCGTCACCAGCAGGCCGATGCCGGTCCGTACGGGGTCGAAGGCGGCGCGGTCGTGGACGTGCAGCTGGACGCCGCCGACCGTCTTGCCCTGGAACTTGGAGAAGGTGGGGGCGAAGTAGGCCTCCCTGAAGTACACGCCGGGCAGGCCGAGTCCGGAGGCGGCCGCGGCCCACCGGGCGTCGATGCCGTCCGCGCCCAGCAGTTCGAAGGGCCGGGTGGTGCCGCGCCCTTCGGAGAGGTTGGTGCCCTCGAAGAGGCAGGTGCCCGAGTAGACGAGGGCGGTGTCGGGGGTGGGCATGTTGGGGCTCGGCGGCACCCAGGGCAGTCCGGTCGCGTCGAAGAAGTCGTCGCGCCGCCACCCCGTCATCCGTACGGTCTCCAGTTCCACCGGCCGCCCGGCGGCCTGCGGTACGAACTCGCCGTTGAAGAGCAGCGCCAGCTCCAACGCCGTCATCCCGTGCGCCTGGGAGATCGGCTCCCGGCCCACGAAGGAGGCGTACTTCTTGTCCAGTACGGGTCCTGTCGCGGCCCGGCCGGTGACCGGATTGGGCCGGTCCAGCACCACGAACCGCTTGCCCGCCAGGACGGCCGCCACCATGCAGTCGTAGAGCGTCCAGATGTAGGTGTAGAAGCGCGCGCCGACGTCCTGGATGTCGAAGACGACGGTGTCCACACCGGAGTCGGTGAAGATGCCGGCGAGTTCCTCGCCGCTCTTGTTGTACGTGTCGTAGACCGGCAGTCCGGTGGCCGGATCGTCGTAGCGGCCCTGGGACCCGCCCGCCTGGGCGGTGCCCCGGAACCCGTGCTCGGGGCCGAAGACGGCGGTCAGGCGGACCCGGTGGTCGGCGTGCATGACGTCCACGATGTGGCGCAGTGCCCCGCTGGTGCCCTCGTGCGAGATTCCCGTGGGGTTGGTGACGACGCCGACCTTCCGGCCGTCCAGGAGGCGGTAGCCGTCGGCGGCCAGCCGGTCGAAGCCGGTGCGTACCGGGCGGCCGCCGGGGGACCGTGCCTCTTGGGCTCGTGTCTCCCGGGCCGGGGCCGCACGGTCCGGGGCCGCGGCCGCGGGGAGCGCCGCCGCGGCCGCTGTGGTCGCCGCCAGCCGACCGAGCAGAACGCGTCTCGACAGAGCCATGCGCACACCTCCGTGATCGGGGAATGGACCCGAGGTTCGTGTCGTGGGCACGCTAATGCGCCCCGGCCCGCTTGGGAACGTGACCGGCCGTGACGAGGGGGGTGCCGCCCGCCAGGAGTGGCGGAGGGCTCTTCCGCTGGGACATACCGACTGGTTAGTCTGCCCGGGAGAGCCCAGTCAGCGCGACCGAGGGAGCACAGCGTGGCAGCCGTACGGGACAAGGCCGTTGTCGTGACCGGGGCGGGCGGGGGGATCGGCGCGGCGCTGGCCCGCCGGTTCGCCGCCGAAGGCGCCCGCGTCGTCGTCAACGACCTGGACGAGGCCAAGGCCGAGCGGACCGCGGAGGAGATCGGGGCGATCGCGGTCCCCGGTGACGCCTCCGGCATCGTCCCGGCCGCCCGCGAAGCGCTCGGCGGCGCCATCGACATTTTCTGCGCCAACGCCGGCGTCGGCACCGGCGGCGGCCCCGAGGCGCCCGAGGACGCCTGGGAGCTGGCCTGGGACGTCAATGTCATGGCCCATGTACGGGCGGCGCGCGAGCTGGTGCCCGAGTGGCTGGAGCGGGGCGGCGGCCGGTTCATCTCCACGGTGTCCGCCGCGGGCCTTCTCACGATGGTCGGGGCGGCGCCGTACAGCGTCACCAAGCACGGCGCGTACGCCTTCGCCGAGTGGCTGTCGCTGACCTACCGGCACCGCGGCATCGACGTGCACGCGATCTGCCCGCAGGGCGTACGCACCGACATGCTGACCGGCGCCGGGGCCGCCGGGGAACTCGTCCTGGCACCCACCGCAGTCGAACCCGAAGCCGTCGCCGACGCGCTTTTCGCGGCCATGGCCGAGGGCCGCTTCCTGGTCCTGCCGCACGCGGAGGCCGGCGACTACTACATCGCGCGGGCCACCGACCCCGACCGCTGGCTGGCCGGTATGAACCATCTGCAGCAGAAACTGGAGGAGCGGGCCGAGGGCTGACGGCCGCACACCGCAGGACACGGACGCACGGACGATCAGGAAGGCAGGGCCGCACCCCGATGATCTCCTACCAGGACAAGCCGTGGCTGGCGCAGCTGAGCGATGCCCAGCGCGCCCCCGTCCAGCCGCCGCCCTCGACGCTGCACGCCTTCCGGGCGGCGGTCCGTGACGCGCCCGGCCGTACGGCGCTCGCCTACTTCGACGGGCGGCTGTCCTACGCCGAGACCGACGCGCTCTCCGACGGCATCGCCGCCCACCTCGCCGGCCGCGGCTTCCAGCGCGGTGACCGGGCCGCGGTGATGCTGCAGAACACCCCGCACTTCGTGCTCGCGGTGCTCGGCGTGTGGAAGGCGGGCGGCGTGGTGGTGCCCGTCAACCCCATGTACAAAT
The DNA here is from genome assembly GCF_055565615.1 of Streptomyces sp. NPDC028368. Classification (NCBI taxonomy): domain Bacteria; kingdom Bacillati; phylum Actinomycetota; class Actinomycetes; order Kitasatosporales; family Streptomycetaceae; genus Streptomyces; species Streptomyces sp. NPDC028368. The sequence goes on from NZ_JBVHTY010000006.1 coordinate 144,068, forward strand.
CGGCCGAGATGCGGCACATCCTGGACGACGCCGAGGTCACCGCCGTCATCTGCGCCGACCGCACCTGGGACGGCTTTCTGCGCGCCACCGCCGCCGAGGCGCCGTCCGTACGGATCGCGCTCACCGCCTGCGAGGCCGGCCTGCAGACCCGCGACGACACCCGGGTGCTGCGCGGCGCGCTCCTGGGGCCGCGCGAGGGCGCCGACGATCTGCTGACCGTCGCGCGCACCACCGGGAAGATCCGGGCGGTGCCCGCCGACCCCGGCCTCACCGCCGAGGACATCGCCCTGATCAGCTACACCTCGGGCACCAGCGGCACCCCCAAGGGCGCCACCAACACCCACGGCAACATCAGCTACAACGCCGAGCGCCAGCGCACCGGCCTGGGCCTGCCCGAAGGCGCCACCTACTTCGTCCTCGCCCCGCTCTTCCACATCACCGGCATGGTCAGCGAACTGGCCGCCTGCATCGCCAACACCGGCACCCTCGCGCTCGCCTACCGCTTCGAGGCGGGCGTCGTCCTGGACGCCTTCCTCGAACACCGCCCCGCCTATACGGTCGGCCCGTCCACCGCCTATATGGCGCTGATGGCCCACCCGGACGCCGGCCGCGACCACTTCGCGTCCTTCCACACGCTGTCCTCGGGAGGCGCGCCGCTGCCGCCCGCCCTGGTGGAGAAGTTCCACACCGACTTCGGCCCGTATATCCACAACGCCTACGGACTGACCGAATGCACCGCCCCCTGCGCCAGCGTCCCGCCGGGCAGGCGGGCCCCGGTGGACAAGGTCTCCGGCACGCTCGCCGTCGGCGTCCCCGGCCCCGACACCGTCATCCGGATCATCGACGAGAACGGCGCCGACGTGCCGTTCGGCGAACAGGGCGAGATCGCGGTGCGCGGCCCCCAGGTCGTCCCCGGCTACTGGCGGCGCCCGGACGCCACCGCCGACGCCCTACCGGACGGTGAACTGCGCACCGGCGACATCGGCTTCATGGACACCGACGGCTGGCTCTACGTCGTCGACCGCAAGAAGGACATGATCAACGCCTCCGGCTTCAAGGTGTGGCCGCGCGAGGTCGAGGACGTCCTCTACACCCACCCGGCGGTGCGGGAGGCGGCCGTCGTCGGCGTGCCGGACACCTACCGCGGCGAATCGGTGAAGGCCTATGTCAGCCTGCGCCCGGGGACCGCACCCGAACCCGCCGAACTGGCCGCCTACTGCAAGGAACGGCTGGCGGCGTACAAATATCCCCGCGTGGTGGAGATCCTGCCCGAGCTTCCGAAGACGGCGAGTGGCAAGATCCTCCGACGGGAGCTGCGCCACCGCGCATGAGGGTCCTGCAGTACGGCGGATGAGCACGAAGGACAGGTGAGGGCGATGGCCGGCACGAAGGACGGCAGCGGCAACGGCTCCGCCGGCGCGAAGCCGGTGGCGCAACGACTGCTGGCCACCGCCACCAGACTCTTCGCGGAGCGGGGCTACGACCGCACCTCCGTTCAGGAGATCGTCGATGCGGCGGGCGTCACCAAGGGCGCCCTCTACCACTACTTCGGCTCCAAGGACGATCTGCTGCACGAGGTCTACGGGCGGGTGCTGCGGCTCCAGCAGGAGCGCCTCGACCACTTCGCGGACGCCGATGCGCCGGTCGAGCAGCGGCTGCGGGACGCCGCCGCCGATGTCGTGGTCACCACCATCGAGAATCTCGACGACACCAAGATCTTCTTCCGCTCGATGCACCATCTCGGCCCCGAGAAGGACAAGCAGGTACGGTCCGAACGGCGGCGCTACCACGAGCGGTTCCGTGCCCTGGTCGAGGAGGGCCAGCGCACCGGGGTGTTCGCCGCCGACATCCCCGCCGACCTCGTCGTGGACTACCACTTCGGCTCGGTGCACCACCTGGGTACGTGGTACCGGGAGGACGGGCCGCTCACGCCGCAGCAGGTGGCCGACCACCTGGCCGACCTCCTGCTGCGTGCGCTGCGCCCGTAACGGCGTTACACCCGCTCCGTCACCGGTACTTCTTCAGCTCCCGGCGGGCCAGCGACCGCTGGTGCACCTCGTCCGGCCCGTCCGCCAGCCGCAGCGTCCGCGCTCCGGCCCACAGCTCGGCCAGCGGGAAGTCCTGGCTGACGCCGCCCGCGCCGTGCAGCTGCACCGCCTGGTCGAGAATGTTCACGACCGTACGCGGGGTGGCGATCTTGATGGACTGGATCTCGGTGTGCGCGCCCTTGTTGCCGACGGTGTCCATCAGCCAGGCGGTCTTCAGCACCAGCAGCCGCAGCTGCTCCACCGCGACCCGGGCGTCCGCGATCCACTCCTGGACCACGCCCTGCTGGGCCAGCGGCTTCCCGAAGGCCGTACGGGACACCGCGCGGCGGCACATCAGCTCGATGGCCCGCTCGGCCATCCCGATCAGCCGCATGCAGTGGTGGATCCGGCCGGGCCCGAGCCGCGCCTGCGCGATGCCGAAGCCGCCGCCCTCCTCGCCGATCAGATTGCCGGCCGGCACCCGCACGTCGTGGAAGACCACCTCGGCGTGGCCGCCGTGCCAGTGGTCCTCGTAGCCGTAGACCTGCATGGCCCGCTTGACCTCGACGCCGGGGGTGTCGCGCGGCACCAGCACCATCGACTGCTGGCGGCGGATGTCGGCGCCGTCCGGGTCCGTCTTCCCCATCACGATGAAGATCTGGCACAGCGGGTTCATCGCCCCGGAGATGTACCACTTACGCCCGTTGATGACGTAGTCATCGCCGTCCCGCTCGATCCGGGTCTCGATATTGGTGGCGTCCGACGAGGCCACCTCCGGCTCGGTCATCGCGAACGCCGACCGGATCTCGCCCGCCAGCAGCGGCTGAAGCCACTGCTTCTTCTGCGCCTCGCTGCCGAACTGCGCCAGCACCTCCATGTTGCCGGTGTCCGGCGCCGCGCAGTTCAGCGCGGTCGGCGCCAACTGCGGGCTGCGGCCGGTGATTTCGGCCAGCGGCGCGTACTGGAGGTTGGTCAGGCCGGCGCCGTGCTCCGCGTCCGGCAGGAAGAGGTTCCACAGGCCCTGCCGGCGGGCCTCGGCCTTCAGCTCCTCCACGACGGCCGGGGTGTCCCACGGCGAGGCGAGCGCGGCCCGCTGTTCGTGAGCGGTCTGCTCGGCCGGGTGGACGTGTTCGTCCATGAACGTCAGAAGCTTGTCGCGGAGTTCTTCCGTACGGGCGTCGAATGCGAAGTCCATGGGTGCCTCAGCCTTCCTTGAGGGTGGTGAGTCCGTGGTCGATGAATACCGGCACGAGCTCGCCGATCCGGTCGAAGCCCGCCCCGACGGTCTGGCCGAGCGTGAAGCGGTAGTGGATGCCCTCGAGGATCACGGCGAGCTTGAACCAGGCGAAGGCCGTGTACCAGGAGATGGCGGAGGTGTCCCGGCCGGAGCGGGCGGCATAGCGCTCGATCAGCTCGGCGGGGGAGGGGTGGCCCGCGGCGCCGCTGGTGGTGCTGACCGGCGAATGGGGCAGCTGCAGGTCCTGGCTGTACATCACCAGCAGGCCGAGATCGGTCAGCGGATCACCGAGCGTGGACATCTCCCAGTCCAGTACGGCCTTGATGGTGTCGTCGGCACCGACCAGGACATTGTCGAGGCGGTAGTCGCCGTGCACCACGGCCGGCGCGGGCGAGGCGGGCAGCGCCCGGCCCAGCGCCTCGTGCAGCTCGTCGATCCCGGGCAGCTCGCGGTTCTTCGACGCGCTGAGCTGCTTGCCCCAGCGCCGCAGTTGACGCTCCAGGAAGCCCTCGGGCCGCCCGAAGTCGCCGAGCCCGACCGCCTCCGGCTCCACGGCGTGCAGGTCCACCAGCGTGTCGACGAGCGAGAGCACCACGCCGTGCGTGCGCTCGGCGCCGAGCGGGGCGAGCTGGGCCGCGGTCCGGTACGGCGTGCCCTCGACCAGCTCCATCACATAGAACGGCGCGCCGATGACCGACTCGTCCTCGCACAGCAGCAGCGCCTCGGGCACCGGTACCGGCGTCTCGTGCAGCGCGCTGATGACCCGGTGCTCGCGCCGCATGTCGTGCGCGGTGGCCAGCACATGCCCCAGCGGCGGCCGGCGCACGACCCAGGAGGAGGTGCCGTCGGTGACGCGGTAGGTGAGATTGGACCGCCCGCCTTCGATCAGCTGCGCGCTCAGCGGCCCGCCGGTCAGGCCGGGCCGCTCCCGGTCCAGATGCCCGCGCAGTCGGGCGAGGTCGAGGCCGGGGGGTTCCTCCCGGTCCGCGGCCTGCGGGGGAGGGGTGCCCTTGCTCATCGTTCTCCTCCGTACGGAATGGACGTCGATACGGTCGATCGGTCGCTGCCTCGATCATGCCGACTAGTCGGTATGGAGTCCAGTGCCGGTGTGTAGGGCGTCGGTCACGCGGCACATTCCCCGCCCCCGCGCACGCCCGTCTCCGCTTCCGCCCGCCCCCGCGGCCGGGCGGCGGCCCGTCATGCGTGACAGGCCATCGGGATCCCGCCGTTCATGACCGTCATATCGCCGAACCCGGCCACCGGGTCCAGCGGTGCCCCCGGCTCGCCGCCCGCCAGCTCCGCGTACGCGCGATGCAGATTCGCCACCAGCCGCTCGCTCTCGGCCAGCGCCGTGAACGGGCCGAGATCCGCCTCCTGCGCCACCTCCAGCGGCGTACGCCCGGCCGCGCGGCCCGCCCGCGCCAGCCCGTCGACGAACCGCAGATAGCGCTCGATGCCGTCGTACACCTCGGGTCCGGTCACCGGGCCGTGCCCGGGGACGACGGTCACCGCGTCCAGCGAGCGCAGCAGATCCAGCGAGCGCAGCGATCCCGTCAGCGAGCCCATGAAAACGAACGGGGTCCCGCTGTGGAAGACCAGGTCGCCGGTGAAGACGATGCGCTGCGCGGGCAGCCAGACGATGGTGTCGCCGGGGGTGTGCGCGACGCCCGGGTGCAGCAGCCGCACCTCGATGCCGCCCACATGCAGGGTCAGCTCGTCGGTGAAGGTGACCGTGGGCGGCGTCAGCCGGATGTCGCCGTACCCCACCGCGGGCCACACCGCGTGCAGCTGCCGTCCGGCGGCCAGCAGTTCGCGGCGGCAGGCGGCATGGCCGATGACAGTCGCCTCGGGGGTGAAGACGCAGTTGCCGTAGGTGTGGTCACCGTGGTGATGGGTGTTGACCACCATCCGCGGTGTGGGCGCGCCGCTCTCGGCGATCCGCCGGCGCAGCAGGCGCGCGCGGCGCTCGGTGGCGGCGGTGTCCACGACGAGGGTGGCGTCCCCGTCGGTGATGGCGCCGGCGTTGTTCAGGCACCAGCCGCCGTCCGGCTGGATGAACGCGTGGACACCGGTGGCCAGTTCGCTGAGATACGGCTCCGCGCCGGCCGTTTCGGCTGCGTGCGGCCCGGGTTCCGTCATGGGTTCGTTCCCCTCCAGATGATGAGGCGTCACTATCGTTTCCCCGCCGCGGAGTTGAAGCGGCCGGCAGGGTAAGTACCCGCTCCGGGGGCCGCCCGCCCAGCCCCGCTTACGGCAGCACCGTCACCGCGCCGAGCAGCGCCAGCGCCACCGTGCAGCCGGCCAGCAGCAGCGCGACCCGTGGCGGCAGGCCCGGCGGGTGGCCGGTGGACATCTCGCGTACCCGGTGGTGGGCCACCACCACGAAGGCGAGGTACGCCAGCGCTGTCAGCGCCGCCGTCAGGACCTCCGCCGCTCCCGGGGCCCCGCCCCGCACCAGCCGGCGGCCGGCCAGGAGGACGACGACCGTGCAGGACAGGGTCGTGCGCCGCCAGGCCAGCCGGGTGCGCTCGGGCTGCAGGCCGGGGTCCCGGTCGGGTGCCGGCGGCCGGGCCTGCGCGGCCCGCTCTGCGTCCCCCATCGCTAGACGGTCCAGCCCCGCGCCACGAGGACGATCATGACGATCGCCAGCACGCCGACGCCCAGAGCCAGGACGGAGGGGAAGCGGGAGACCGGCAGATCCTCACCGCGCCGCATCGCGCGTTCGCAGCGGACCCAGTGGTTGACCGCCCGCAGGGCACACAGCGCGCCCGCCACCAGCAGCACGACGGTGCAGGTCAGCCGGAGCCCCTCGTGCAGCCGGGGCAGGAACTGGTCCACCGCGAAGCCGCCGCCGACCAGCGCCAGCCCCGTACGCAGCCACGCCAGGAACGTGCGCTCATTGGCCAGCGAGAAGCGGTAGTCGGGGGTGGTGCCCTCCTCGCGGACCCGCGCGGGCGAGATCCACAGCCGTACGGCCGTGCCGATCGACCGGAGCCCGTCGCTGAGGATCATGATCAGAACCCTAACGGCCGGTCCGGCCGCCGCCACCGTGGGATCCGGGCTCCCGCCGGGCCAGCAGCTCCCGGTACGCGGCCAGCCCGTCCGGCGTCCACGGCCACTCCTCCAGCCGCCGGGCCAGCTCCCGCTCCGTCATGAAGGTGTGCCAGTCGATCTCCGACGCCTGCGGGGCGACCGGCCGCGTCCAGCGCACCTGGTAGACGGCCGACCACCAGGTGTGCTCGGCCGTCTCGTACAGAAACTTGAACAGCGGCTCCGGCTGCGCCAGCCCCCGCACGCCCAGCTCCTCCTCCGCCTCCCGCAGCGCGGCCTGGTCATAGGTCTCGCCGGCGCCGACCACACCGCCCACGAACATGTCGTAGTGCGCGGGGAAGACGAGCTTGTTCGGGGTGCGGCGGTGCACGAAGATCCGGTCCTCGGCGTCCCGGACCAGGATGAAGGCGGCGCGGGTGCGCATCCGGCGGGCATACGTCTCCCCGCGGGGGGCCTGCCCCACGACCTCATCGTTCTCGTCGACGACGTCGAGAACCTCGTCCGCATTGAGCGGCTGACAACCCTGTTCGCTCTGCTGGTCGTGATCGGTCATGGAGCCATGCAATCACCACGGACCGGGACCGGTCGTGCCGGGGACCGGCCGTTGCCCTACTGCCCCATGACGTACTTCACGGTCGGCCCGGTGGTCCAGCCGCCGTCCACCGCCAGCTCGGCGCCGGTGACGTACGAGGCGGCGTCGGAGAGCAGGAAGACCACGGCGCCGGCGATCTCGTGCGGCTCGCCGACCCGGCCCATCGGGGTGTTGGGGTAGTTGCCCTCGCCCTGCTGGATGCCGACCTGGGCGGTCATCGGGGTGTACGTCATGCCGGGGTGCACGGAGTTCACGCGGATGCGGTCGGTGCCCAGCTCGACCGCACCGATCTTGGTCAGGCCGCGGACGCCCCACTTGGAGGCGCCGTAGCCGCCGGTCATCGCCAGGCCGAACAGGCCGGCGGCCGAGGAGATGTTCACGACGGAGCCCGCGCCGCGCGCCCGCATGGCGGGGATGACGGTCTTCATGCCGATGAAGACGCCGGTCAGGTTCACGTCGATGACCTTGCGGAAGAAGCCGACGGAGACCGTCTCCAGCGGCTGGCCGGTGGCTATCCCGGCGTTGTTGACCAGCCCGTCGATGCCGCCGAACTCGGCCACGGCGTAGTCGGCGACCCGCTGCCAGTCCTCCTCGGAGGTGACGTCATGGGTCAGGAACCGGGCCCGCTCGCCGAGCCGGGCCGCGGTCGCCGCGCCCTCCTCCTGGAGGACATCGGTGAGCACGACACGGGCGCCGGCCGCCACGGCCTGCTCGGCGGCCGCCGCGCCGAGCCCGCGCGCGCCGCCGGTGATGATGACGGTCTTGCCGGCCAGGCTCGCCGCGGCGGCGAGGGGGGCATCGGTCATGAGAGGGCTCCTAGGAGTTGGGGAGGGGCCCCGGGGCGGCCGCGAGCAGGAACGCCACGGTGGTCCGGGTGAGATCGGCGAGAAACAGCTCCTCGCCGGTGAGGGGCGTGACGCCCTCCAGGTAGTGCCGGGCGCGGTCGGCCATCGCCGCGCCGATGAGGGTCAGCGCCAGATCCAGCCGCTCCAGGCGCAGCGCCTCGGGCAGCCCGGCCGCCGCGAGGACGTCCTCCATGCGGCCGATCAGCCGCCAGCAGGCGGTGCCGTCCAGCGTCGGATGCGGGATCCGGGTGCGTACCCCGCTCTCATGGCTGAGCTGCGCGGAGATCCGCAGACAGCGCCGCCCCCGGTCGTCGCGCAGCTCGGTCGCCTCCGCGGTGACCAGCGCGCCGACCAGCTCCGCGAGCGGCGGCCCGGCGTCCTCGACCGCCGCGGCCCCTTCCACGGCCGCGAGCAGCGGCGCCAGGGACGCCTCCGTACGGGCCAGCCGGCCCGCCATCACGGCGTCCAGCAGCCCGGCGCGCGAACCGAAGTGGTACTGCACGGCCGAGGGGTTGCCCTGGCCGGCCAGCCGGACGATGTCACGCATCTGGGCGCCGTCCACACCCTGCGCCGCGAAGATCTCCTCGGCGGCGCGCATCAGCTTGTCCCGGGTCTCGGGTCCTGAGGTCCTGGCCATGGGGGGACTGTAATGCTGGCCATTATTAAACACCAGTCCGGTGGGAGCGCACGCTTCGTGTCAGCTGCGCCCTGCGATGCGTCCGCAGGGTGCACTCGACCACTGACATGCACCCCCACCGGCCTTTTCTCCCACCCTCAACGGGGAGGGGGCGGGCCGTAGCGGCGGAGCCGTGTAGGGCCGGTCCCGCAGCCGAACAGCCCCGCGCAGCGGCACCGCCCGCCGCAGGCGCAACGGCGAAACTCCACCACGGCGGGACGGCCGAAAACGTGGGGCCAAGGCAAAGCGCAGCGACAACGTGGGGCGCCCCCACCGAACGGCAGGGGCGCCTCAATACGGCTGCAGCTCCCGTACGGGATCCGTCTTGCCCGCTCCCGGCGGCATCGCCGGATGGCTGCCGATCAGCACGATTCCCGCGATGACGGCCGCTATCCCGGCCGCTTCCCAGGCCAGTGCCCCGGTCGTCACCCGCAGCTGGTCGCCGAGGAAGCCCACCCCGCAGGCGATGCCGGCCAGCGGCTGGGCGGCGGTCAGCGCGGGCAGCGACATCCGCAGCGGGGCGGTCTCGAAGGCGCTCTGCACCATGACCAGCGCCAGCACCCCGAGCACGACGATGGCGTACGGCTGCCAGCTGGTCAGCAGCGCGCTCCAGCCGCCCTGTCCGAAGCGGTCGCCGCTGATCCGGGTCAGCGCGTCCTGCAGTCCGTACAACAGCCCGGCCGCGACGCCCAGCAGCGCCGCCTCCAGGCTGACGTGCACCCGCTCGCGTTTGGCGACGGTCGCCAGCAGCAGGGCGGTGCCCAGCACCACGCCCATGATCAGCCACTGCGCGGGCCGGCCCGCCTCACTGGTGCCGCCGTGCGGTCGGCCCGCCACGATGAACGCCGTGACGCCGCACGCCAGCAGCCACAGCCCGGCCCAGCCGCTGCGGCCGAGCCGCTGGCCGCTCAGCCGGCGGGCCAGCGCCATCGCGAACAGCAGATTCGTCGCCAGCAGTGGCTCCACCAGAGTGATGTCGCCCATCCCCAGCGCCAGCGCGCCCAGCGCCATCCCCATGACCATCAGGGCGATGCCGGCCACCCAGCGCGGCATCCGCACCAGGTCCAGCAGCAGCCGCAGGGAGAGGTAGTCCTTGGGCGGGGCGTGCTGTGCCGCTTCCTGCTGGAGGACGAAGCCGAGTCCCAGACAGCAGGCGGCCCCAAGGGCGAGCAGAATCACCGTCACGTCGCACACCTCGTATCGCGCGGGGCGGGGGATTGCGCCTGAGGACAGTCATCCGGCGGTGGCCCGGGGTGACCCTCAACACCCCCCATTCTTGCGCGCACCCGCCCGTACCACCGGGTAACAAAGGGTTGACGGCATGGTCCGGCACGCTGAGGATCGAGTGCACCACGGCTGCCGGGGCGTCCGGCGGGCCTCGGTGAGGAGAGCTGAGATGGCGTACGACGCTGATGTGATCGTGATCGGAGCGGGGCTGGCGGGGCTCGCGGCCACCGCGGAGCTGGTGGACGCCGGACGCAAGGTGATCCTCCTCGACCAGGAGCCCGAGCAGTCCTTCGGTGGTCAGGCGCACTGGTCCTTCGGCGGCCTCTTCCTCGTGAACTCCCCCGAACAGCGCAGGCTGCGCATCCGCGACAGCCACGAGCTGGCCTGGCAGGACTGGCTGGGCACGGCGGGCTTCGACCGGCCCGAGGACCACTGGCCGCGCAAATGGGCCGAGGCGTATGTCGACTTCGCGGCCGGTGAGAAGCGCGCGTGGCTGCACCGGCAGGGCGTACGGATCTTCCCCGTCGTCGGCTGGGCCGAACGCGGCGGCTACGACGCGACCGGCCACGGCAACTCCGTCCCCCGCTTCCACATCACCTGGGGCACCGGGCCGGGCCTCGTTGCGCCGTTCGAGCGCCGGGTGCGGGCCGGTGTCGCACGCGGCCTGGTGGAGCTGCGCTTCCGCCACCGGGTCACCGGGCTGTCGCGCAGCGCGGGCAGTGTGGACACGGTCAGCGGGGAGATCCTGGCGCCCTCCGACGCCGAGCGGGGCAGGCCCAGCGGCCGCGAGGTCACCGGTGCCTTCGAGCTCAGGGCGCAGGCCGTGATCGTCACCTCGGGCGGTATCGGCGGCAATCATGATCTCGTTCGCGCCAACTGGCCCGAGCGCCTGGGCAAGGCCCCGGAGCGGATGCTGTCCGGGGTGCCCGCGCATGTGGACGGCAAGATGCTGGGCATCACCGAGGCGGCCGGCGGCCGGATCATCAACCGCGACCGGATGTGGCACTACACCGAGGGCATCGCCAACTGGAACCCCATCTGGCCGATGCACGGCATCCGGATCCTGTCCGGTCCCTCCCCGCTGTGGCTGGACGCCCGCGGCAAACGGCTGCCGGTGCCGCTGTTCCCCGGCTTCGACACCCTCGGCACGCTCGAGCACATCATGAAGACCGGCCATGACCACACCTGGTTCGTGCTCACCCGGAAGATCATCGAGAAGGAGTTCACGCTCTCCGGCTCGGAGCAGAATCCGGATCTGACCGGCAAGAGCGTGCGCGAGGTGCTGGGGCGTGCCAGGGCCGGGGCGCCGGGGCCGGTGCAGGCGTTCATGGACCACGGCGTGGATTTCCTCGTGGAGCGGTCGCTGAGCACTCTCGTACGGCGGATGAACGAGCTCACCGAGGACCCGCTGATCGACGAGGCCGCGCTGCGCCACGAGATCGTCGCGCGGGACCGCGAGATCGCCAACTCCTTCACCAAGGACCTCCAGGTCACCGCGATGCGCGGGGCCCGTAGATACCTCGGCGACCGGCTGATCCGCACCGCCGCCCCGCACCGGCTGCTGGACCCCAAGGCCGGCCCGCTGATCGCCGTACGGCTGAGCATCCTGACCCGCAAGACGCTCGGCGGCCTCGAGACCGACCTCTCCTCGCGGGTGCTGACCGAGGGCGGCGAGCCCCTGCCGGGCGTCTACGCGGCGGGCGAGGTGGCGGGGTTCGGCGGCGGCGGGGTGCACGGCTACCGCTCGCTGGAGGGCACCTTCCTCGGCGGCTGCCTCTTCTCGGGACGTACGGCGGGGCGCGCGGCGGCCAGGGCGGTTTCCTGACCGCGCCGGGACGCGCCGCCGACTCCGGCCGGCGGTCGGTCAATATCGTTTTCCGGAAGGGGACTTGGCGGGGATCAGGCCATTCCCTTACCGGCCTTGACGCGAAGCTGTACGGAACGCTTTGCTGTGCGTGAAATTCCCGTAGTGGATCAGACCACTCTCCGCTGACGTGCTACGCGCGCAGACCCGGTCCGCTCCCACTCGGACGACACGGTTCCCCCGGGCGACACGGTGCGCCCGGATGACACAGCGAGGTGGAAGATCGGTGCAGCGCGGCATGGAGTCCCCTGGTCCATGAACCCGCCCCCGTCACCTCCGCTGGGACGCTCCCGCCGCAAGGACGCCCCGGCCCTCACCCCGATCCTGGACGACGCCGAACTGGGCGCCGCAGCAACGGCGTTGACCCACGGAAGATGGGGTGAGGTGCGTACCCTGCTCGCCGAGACCGGCGAGGAATGGGACCTGCGCGGCCACCGATTAACGGTCCTGGGCACCGCGCCGGGCTGCGCGGCCTGGGCCCGTGACTGGCAGCTCGCCGAACCGGACAGCGGCGATGCCGCCACCCTGCTGGCCTGTGCCACCGTCCACCTCGCGCTGGCCGGCAAGGGCGGCATCCAGGATGCCGCAGAGGACTGCCGGACCGCCGCCGCCATGCTGCCCGCCGACCCGACCCCCTGGCTCGGCACCCTGCTCCTCGCCCGCCACACCGGCACCGTGGACGAACGCGAGCAGGCCTTCGACCGGATACGGGCCCGCCACCCCGACCATCACCACGCGCACCACCTCATGACGGCCTGCCTCGCCGAATTCCAGGAGGGCGACCGCGACGACCCCCTGCACCAGGTCTACGACTTCGCCGCCTGGGCCGCCGAACAGGCCCCGGCCGACTCCCCGCTGGCCGTCCTCCCCGTCATCGCGCACGCCGAGCGCTACCGCGTCCTGGTCGCCCACGGCCTCGAGCCCGCCGACCCCGCCGCCTCCGGCCACTGGTCCACCCGGCGCGCCCGCCAGGCCATGAAGGCCGCCTTCGACTGGTGGCTGGAGTGGGAGGGCGAGGACCACCCGCGCTCCAAGGTCGACCTCAACTTCCTCGCATACGCAAAGTTCCACGAGGGGCGGATGGCCGAGGCGGCCGCGCTCTTCCACCGCATCGGCAACCACGTCACCCCCGAACCGTGGTCGTACGCGGGCCGCCACCCCGTCAAGGCGTTCAAGGCCGCCCGCGCCGCCGCCCTCGGCGCCACCTGATCCCACCCCACCCCCCCATCCCTGGAAAGGACAACCCCGCCATGCCGACCGGCAGTTCGGGAAAGACGAGCAGTGCCACCGCCATCGCCGGCCCCGGGCGCACGACCGGCCCCGACGGCGCGATCAGCACCTTCAAGGGCCAGGAACGCGCGCTGCGGGCCGACCGGATCGGCACACCGGGCCTGTTGCTGTCGGTACTGGCCGCCAGCGCACCCTTGATGGTCGTCGCCGGCATCATGGTCACCACGTATCAGGTCATGGGGATCGTGGGGCAGCCGCTGCTGTTCGTCATCCTGGGCGTGGTGATGGCGCTGTTCAGCGTCGGCTATGCCGAGATGAGCCGGCATGTCCACAACGCCGGTGCGTTCTACGCCTATATCGCCCGCGGCCTGGGCGGTACGGTCGGCGCCGGCGCCTCCTTCGTCGCGCTCGTCTCCTACAGCATCATGCAGACCGGTATCTACGGCATGTTCGGCTACGAGGTCTCCGCGCTGCTGGAGCGGTATCTCGAGCTCTCCGTCGCCTGGTGGATCCCCGGGCTGCTGGGCGTCGCGGTCGTCGGAGCGCTCGGCGCCCTGAAGATCGACCTCAACGCCAAGGTCCTCGGCGTCCTCCTGCTCATCGAGGTCGCCATGATCGTCATCTTCGATCTCGCCTTCGCCGCCCGGCCCGGACCGCAGGGCCTGACCCTGCACGCCTTCGACCCCGCCACCCTCGGCGGCGCGGGCCTGGGCACCACCCTGTGCTTCGCGGTCACCGGCTTCATAGGCTTCGAACAGGCCCCCGTCTACGCGGAGGAGACCAGCCGGCCGGGGACCGTCGTGGCCCGGGTGATGTACCTCACCGTCGGCTTCGTCGCGGTCTTCTTCGCCCTCAGCTGCTGGCTCATCGGCGTCGCCACCGGCCCGGACCATGTCGTGGCCGCCGCCGGCGAACACGGACCCGGGCTGATCTTCGCCCTGGCCGAACAGCGCCTGGGCACCCTCTTCACCGACGTCCTGCATCTGTTCTTCGTCACCGGCATCTTCGCGGCGATGCTCAGCTGCCACAACGTCGTCGCCCGCTACGCCTTCGCGATGGGCCGCGAGGGCCTGCTGCCCGCCCCGCTCGGCCGTACCGCCAAGACCAGCGGCGCCCCCGCGCTCGGCTCCCTCCTCCAGACCGTTATCGCGCTGGCCATCGTCACCGCCTTCGCCGTCAGTGACAACAAGCCCGCCGGCGACCCCACCGCCCCGGTCATCCACCTGTCCGCCTGGGCCGGGAACATCGGTGCGTTCGGCGTGATCCTGCTGATGGCCAGCGCTTCCGTCGCCGTCATCGTCTTCTTCATACGCCGCGGAGCGGGCCGCGCCCAGGCCGGCCGGCTGATAGCCGCCGGGCTCGCCGCCCTCGCCCTGCTGGCCGTACTCGTCTACGGCGTCAAGGACTTCGACATCCTGGTCGACGCCGGGCAGGGCTCCGTACTGGGCTGGCTGCTGCCCTCCCTGATCGGGGTCGCCGCCGTCATCGGCCTCGTCCACGGCCGTTTGCTGCGCGCCCGCAAGCCAGAGGTGCACGCCCGGATCGGGCTGGGCAACGAGGCCTTCCAACTGGACAAGGCGGCCGGCGGCGCGTCCGCCCCCACCCCGCACAAGGAGAGCCGAGCATGACCACCCGCCACCCGCTCGACCCGCTGACCGCCGACGAGATAGCCACCGCCCGCACCGTTCTGGAGGAGGCCGGCAAGGCAGGGGAGACCACCCGCTACCCGCTTGTCCTCCTCGAAGAGCCGGACCGGCACACCGTCACCGGACACCGCCCCGGTGCTCCCGTCGTCCGCCGGGTCCGTGTCACCCTCCTCGAACCGGCCACCGGCACCGGCCACGAAGCCCTGGTCGACGTCACTGCCCGCACCCTGCTCGCCTACCGCGCACTCGACCCGGAGACCGACGGCCGGCCGCCGGTCCTGGTGGAGGAGTACGAGCGCTGCGACGCGATCGTCAAGGCCGACCCGGGCTGGCGCAAGGCCATGGCCGAACGCGGCATCACCGACACCGACCTGGTCATCTGTGCCGGCCTCGCGGCCGGCAACTTCGCCGTCGAGGAGGAGCGCGGCCGCCGGATGCTGCGCGCGCTGACCTTCCTGCGCTGCGAGGCCACCGACAACCCCTTCGCGCATCCCGTCGGCGGCCTGGTCGCCGATGTCGACCTCACCGAGGGCCGGGTCATCCGCCTGATCGACACCGGCCCGGTCCCGGTGCCCGCCGAATGCGGCCGCTACGAGGCCGAGTTCACCGGCCCGCACCGCACCGACCGGAAACCGCTGGAGATCACCCAGCCCGAAGGCCCGTCCTTCACTCTCGACGGCCCGCTCCTGACCTGGCAGAACTGGCAGCTGCGGGTGGACTTCAACGCCCGCGAGGGCCTGGTCCTGCACCAGATCGCGTACCGCGACGGCGACCGGCTGCGCCCCGTACTGCACCGCGCCTCGCTCGCCGAAATGGCCGTCCCGTACGCCGATCCCGATCCCACCCGCAACTGGGTGTGCTACCTCGACGTCGGCGAGTACACCCTCGGCCGGAACGCCAACGCGCTCCGCCTGGGCTGCGACTGCCTCGGCGAGATCCGCTACCTCGACGCCGTCGTCGCCGACGACCACTGCGCCCCGCAGACGCTGTCCAACGCGATCTGCATCCACGAGGAGGACCATGGCCTCCTGTGGAAACACACCAATATGTTCGACGACTTCACCGCCGAGAGCCGCCGCTCGCGCCGCCTGGTCATCTCCTTCATCGCCACCCTCGGCAACTACGACTACGGCTTCTACTGGTACCTCTACCAGGACGGCACCATCGAGTTCGAGGCCAAGTCCACCGGCCTGGTGCAGACCACCGCCACCGTGCCCGGTGAGCGCACCGGCTACGCCACCGAGGTCGCGCCCGGTCTCCAGGCGCCCTTCCACCAGCACCTCTTCTGCGCCCGGCTGGACCCGGCGGTGGACGGCCACGCCAATACCGTCGAGGAGATCGACGTCGTACCGCTCCCGATGGGCCCGGACAACCCCAACGGGAACGCCTTCACCACCCGCGCCACCCCCATCGCCGACTCGGCCGCCGCGGGCCGGCTCGCCGATGCCGCCGTCGGCCGCCGCTGGGCGATCACCAACCCCGCCGCCTACAACCGCATGGGCCGCCCCGTCTCCTACACCCTCACCCCGCAGCCCGGCCCCACCCTCCTCGCCCGCCCCGGATCCTCCGTCGCCCGCCGCGCCGGCTACGCCACCCGCCACCTCTGGGTCACCCGCGGCCGCCCCGAACGCCGCTTCCCCGACGGCGACTACCCCAACCAGCACCCCGGCGGCGCGGGCGTCCTCCAGTGGTCGCGGCCCGGCGAATCCCTCCTGAAGACCGAACTCACCCTCTGGCACACCTTCGGCCCCACCCACCTCCCACGCCTGGAGGACTGGCCGGTCATGCCGGTGGACCGCTGCGGTTTCACCCTCCGCCCTACCGGCTTCTTCGACCGCAACCCCGCTCTCGACCTGCCGCCCGAGAGCGGCGGCCACTGCCATCCGGCGTCCTGACGCGGCCCGCCAGATGACGAAAGTCTGACGCCGGGGCCCGGACGCTGGCCCCGGCCGCCGTGCGGTGTTCGAATCTAAGGGTGACCAAGGACGCGATTCCGGCCGGTGCGGCGGACGACGGCGGTGGCGGCGGTCCGGACGGGCGCGGCGCCCCCGTCGGCCGCCGTGTGGTGCTCGGCATGCTCGCCGCCGGCGCCGCGGGCATCGCCGCCGCCCCCATTCTGCAGCGCGCCTACGACAACACCCTCGGCGCCGCGGCCCAGAACGACCCCACCGGGATCTCCGGCCTGTTCCCCGCAGGCGGCGGTTTCCGCTACTACTCCGTGACCGGCTCCGTACCGCACAAGGACGAGCGCACCTACCGCCTCACCGTCGACGGCCTGGTCCGTCACCCCACCGCCTACCGCCTCGCCGACCTGCGCGGACTCCCGCAGACCCGGATCGTCCACGACGTCCAGTGCGTCACCGGCTGGCGGGTCCCCGGCACCCCCTTCGAGGGCGTACGCCTGGCCACCCTGCTCGACGCCGCCGGCGTGAGCCCCCGCGCCAAGGCCGTCCGCTTCACCTCCTTCGACGGCGCCTACAGCGAATCCCTCACCCTCGCCCAGGCCCGCCGCCGCGACGTCCTGGTGGCCCTGCGGATGCAGGACAAGCCCCTCGGCCACGAACACGGCGGACCGGTGCGGCTGTACGTCGCGCCCATGTACTTCTACAAGTCGGCGAAGTGGCTTTCCGGGATCACCGTCACCGACCGCGTCGAACCCGGATTCTGGGAGAACCGTGGCTATGACGTCGATGCCTGGGTCGGCCGGTCGAACGGACGCGACGATGCCCCCATCAGCTGAGCGCACCGCGGCCCGCTCCCGCATCCCCCGCTTCACCCCCGCCGAACACTGGGTGCACCGCGCCACCGCCACCCTGCTCACCGTCTGCATTCTCACCGCGGGCTGCCTCTACCTGCCCTTCCTCGCCGAACTCGTCGGCCGCCGCGCCCTGATGGTCACCGTCCACGAGTGGTCCGGCATCCTGCTGCCCGTCCCCCTCCTCCTCGGCCTCGCCTCCCGCGCCCTGCGCGCCGACCTCACCCGCCTCAACCGTTACGGCCCCCACGACCGCCGCTGGCTGTACTCCGCCCTGCGCCGCCGGCGCACCGGCCGCCCGGCCGGCAAGTTCAACGCCGGCCAGAAGCTCTACGCCGCGTGGATCGCCGGCGCCGTCCTGGTGATGATGTGCACCGGCCTCCTGATGTGGTTCACCCACCTCGCCCCGCTTCTCTGGCGCACCGGCGCCACCTTCGTCCATGACTGGCTCGCCCTCGCCGTGATCATCGTGGTCGCGGGTCATGTCTGGATGGCGTTCGGGGACCGGGAGGCGCGGCGGGGGATGCGGACGGGGTCGGTGGATGCGGAGTGGGCGCGGCGCGAGCATCCGATGTGGCGGCACGAGGGGCGGGAGAGGCACGAGGGGCGGGAGAAGTAGGACCGTTCCCGGGGAGCGGTGATTGCAGACAAACCTCTGCAGACAAACCTCTGCAGAGAAACCTCTGCAGAGAACTCTCTGCAGCTGTACGTTGATGCCCATGACCGCCACGCCACCGCCCACCCGCCACATGGACGCCCGCAGCCTGCGCGGTGTCGCGCACCCGCTGCGGATGCGCATCCTGGAGCTGCTCAGGCTCGACGGCCCGGACACCGCCACCGGCCTCGGCCGCCGCCTCGGGGAGAACACCGGCACGGTCAGCTGGCATCTGCGCCACCTCGCCGGTCACGGCTTCATCGAGGAGGAGACCGGCCGCGGCACCAAACGCGAACGCTGGTGGCGGGCGGCCCGCGTCTCCCACAACGTCAACACCACCGAATTCCGCGACGATCCCGACACCCGCGGCGCCCTGTCCGTCTATGTCCACGAGATCGTCCAGCAGCACTTCAACCAGGTCGTCGGCTACCTCACCGAGGACTGGGCGGCCGAGTGGCGGGACGCGGGAACCGTCACCCAGGTGCACGATCTCCGCCTGACACACGAGCAACTCGCCGCTTTGAACGCGGACTTGATGGAGGTCATCGATCGTCACCGGGAGGCGACGCAGGCCTCGCCGCAGGCCCCCGATGCCCAGCCCGTCATCGTCCAGCTCCAGTCCTTCCCCCGCACGGAGCGCGGCAGGGAGCAGGGCGCGGAACGGCACGGGCGGTGACCGGACTGCTGCGCAGGCACCGCGATTTCCGGCTCCTGTGGTGCGGCGAGACGTCCGGCAGGTTCGGTGAGGCGGTCACCCGGGTGGCCATGCCGCTGGTCGCCGTCGCCACGCTGCACGCCGACACCTTCGCGGTCGGCGTGCTCGGCGCCTGCGGCTGGCTGCCCTGGCTGCTGATCGGCCTCCCGGTCGGCGTGTGGGTGGACCGGGTGCGCCGCCGCCCCCTGATGCCGGCCGCCGCCGCGCTCTCCCTCGCGCTGTTCGCCCTCGTACCGCTCCTGGCCCGGTCCGGCGGGCTCACCCTCGGTCTGCTGATCGCCCTCGCCCTGCTCGCCGGTGCTGCCTCGGTCCTCTTCCAGACCGCCTACAGCGCCTATCTCCCCACCCTCCTCGACCCGGCCGACCAGCCCGAGGGCAACGCCAAGCTGCACGGCAGCGCCTCCGCGGCGGGGATCGCCGGCCAGGGCGCGGGCGGCCTCCTCGTCCAACTGGCCGGCGCGGCCGACGGGTTGTTCGCCAACGCCGCGACGTTCGCGCTCTCCCTCGGCTGCCTGCTCGGCATCCGCCACCGCGAGCCGCGCCCGGACCCCCGTCACCGTCCGCGGCGTTCCCTGACGGCCGAGGTCGCCGAGGGCCTGCGCTGGGTGGCCCGCGACCGCTGGTTCCGTACGCTGACCCTCTTCGGCGCCGCCTCCAACCTCGCGCTCATGGGCTACCAGTCCCTCACGGCCGTCTTCCTGGTCCGCGAGGTCGGCCTGCCGCCGGGTGCCGTCGGCGGGCTCCTGGCGTCGGCCGGCCTGGGCGGCGTGGCCGGCGCCCTCGCCGTACGGCGCACCGCGCGCCGCTTCGGCACCGCCCGCGCCACCCTCCTCTTCGAACTGGGCCTGGCCATCCCGGCGTTGCTCATCCCGCTCACCGGCCCCGGCGCCGGATGCCTGCTCTATGTCGCGGGCTCCGGCTGCGTCTCGGCGGGCGTCGTCGGCGGCAACATCCTCAAGGCCGGTTTCCAGCAGCGTTACTGCCCGCCCCAGCTGCTCGGCCGGCTAACGGCCAGCACCTCGTTTCTGAACTACGGCACCCTGCCGCTGGGGGCATTGCTGGGCGGCGCGGTCGGGGCCGCGCTGGGCGTCCGTACCGCACTGTGGATCATGACGGCGGGGGTGCCGCTCGCCGCGCTGATCCTGGTCTTCTCGCCGGTGCGGCGGGTGCGGGACCTGCCGCTCGAGCCCGCGGACGGGCCGGGCCACCCGTCTCTCAGTCGGCCCGCGGCCCCTGCGGCTGCCCCGCCGGCGGCTCCGTAGGCGGTTCCGCGGACGGCAGCTCCACCTCGAAACGGCACCCCGCCCCGGCGTTACGGACCGTCGCCCGGCCCTGGTGCGCCTCGACGATGCCGCGCACGATCGCCAGTCCCAGCCCCGCCCCGCTCCCGCCGATGGGGGCACCTCCCGCGCATGGGGGTCCCTCCGCTCGAGCGGAGCCGGGAGTGGGGGAGAAGCCGGGAGCGGG
Source organism: Streptomyces sp. NPDC028368 (assembly GCF_055565615.1). Classification (NCBI taxonomy): domain Bacteria; kingdom Bacillati; phylum Actinomycetota; class Actinomycetes; order Kitasatosporales; family Streptomycetaceae; genus Streptomyces; species Streptomyces sp. NPDC028368. The sequence continues at coordinate 164,055 of NZ_JBVHTY010000006.1, forward strand.
GGAGCGGGGGGTGCGGGCCGGGGCGCCGCGCCAGCCGGTGTCGAAGACCCGGGCCAGGTCCTCGGGCGGGATGCCGCCGCAGCCGTCCTCCACGGCGAGGACCACCCGGCCCGCCTCGTGCCGCGCGCTGACCGCGACCGTGCCGTCCGCCGGTGTCGCCCGGATCGCGTTGACCAGCAGATTCCCCAGGACGCGGGTGATCTGCTGCGCGTCCACCCGGACCGGCAGCGGCACCACACCCCCGTCCACCAGCCGCACCCCGCTCGCCCGCGCCAGCGGCCCGGCCCCCGTCAGCGCATCGTCCACCAGGTCGTAGACCGACACCCGCGAGAACGTCAGCGCCAGCGCCCCGGCCTGGATGCGGGCGAGTTCGAAGAGGTCGTCGACCATCGCCGCCAGCCGGTCCACCTCGACCCGCATCCGGGAGTGATAGCGCCCGGCGTCCTCGGCGACGCCGTCCTCCAGCGCCTCGGCCATCGCCCGCAGCCCGGCGAGCGGGGTCCGCAGATCGTGCGAGATGCCGGCGATCAGCTCGCGCCGCGAGAAGTCCAGCGCCCGTTCGCGCTCCCGGGCGGCCGCCAGCCGGCCGCTGGTCTCCTCCAAGGCCCTTGACAGTGCGGCCAGTTCGGCCGTCGGCGGCTCGGCGGGCGCCACGAATCCGCCCTCGCTCCCGACCGTACGGGCGGACCGTGCCAGCTCCCGGCTGCCCGCCGCGATCCGCCGCCCGAACAGCAGCGCGGCGGCCAGCGACACCACTCCGGAGACGCCGACCACGGCCATCACCACGCCCAGGTCGTGCCCGGAGAGAAACATCGCCTGGGCGACCGCCACCGTCCCCGCCGCCATCGCGGCCACCGCCAGTGCCGCCACCGCGAACAGCGAGAGCGCGACCGAGCGCCGGCGCAGCGCCCGTACGGCGGGCGCGGCAAGCAGCCCCACGAGGGCCGCGCCGAGCGCTGCCAGCGCCACGATCACCAGGAAGTCGGTCATGACCGCGCCGCGCCGCCCGCCGGGTCGAAGCGGTAGCCCGCGCCCCAGACCGTCGTCACCAGGCGCGGCGCCGCCGGATCGTCCTCGATCTTCTCGCGCAGCCGCCGGACATGCACCGTCACGGTCGACAGATCACCGAACTCCCACCCCCACACCCGGTGCAGCAGCTCCTCCCGCGCGAAGACCTGCCCCGGGTGGTGCATCAGAAAGACCAGCAGGTCGAACTCGCGGGCGGTGAGGGCGAGTTCGCGCCCGGCACGGTCGGCGCGGCGGCCGCCGGGGTCGGCGCTGAGGTCACCGGCCCGCAGTACGGGGGAGTGCGCGGCGGACGGCGGCGCGGACTCCGCCCGGCGCAGCACCGAGCCGATCCGCAGCACCAGCTCCCGCGGGCTGAACGGCTTGGTGACGTAGTCGTCCGCGCCCCGCTCCAGCCCGAGGATGCGGTCCGCCTCCTCGCCGCGCGCCGTCAGCATCACCACCGGGACCGCGGGCCCGTCGTCGGCCCGGCGCAGCCGCCGGCACACCTCCAGGCCGTCGATGCCCGGCAGCATCAGATCGAGGACGATCAGATGCGGGCGGAAGGCCGCGGCCCGGTCGAGGGCGGCGAACCCGTCGGCGGCGTGCTCGGTGGCGTACCCCGCACGGGAGAGATAGCCGGTGACGACCTCGGCCACGGTCGGATCGTCCTCGACGACCAGGACGCGCCGCGGCGGCCCGGGGGGCGGATCCTGCGCGGGCGGCGGGGGCGCGGAAGGCGTCATGCCCCCAGCCAACACCACCGGAGGGCCTGCGGGGCGGATGCCCCCGCTCCCGTAAGACTCAGGTAACCCGGTACCCCCGTCCGCTAGGCGGTGCCGCCCTCCAGCCCCTCCCGGACCCGCCGCGACACCGTGATCGCGTACAGATCGAGAATCCCCGGCGGTTCGGCGATCCCGGGTCCGCCGGCCCGTATCCACGAGGCGATGTCCGCCAGCGCGTCGTCGTCGTTGACCAGCCCCAGCCACACGGGCCGGCCGCCCGCGGCCCGGCCCGCCGCCGATGGCTGGACCACGACCACATTCGCCTGGTCGCAGACGTCCAGGCACTCCGAGGCGCGCACCGGGGCTGCCCCCGCGAGCGCCTCGCGCAGCCGCGGTATCTGGCCGCTGTGGTCGACGCCCGGGACCTTGGCCGGGTCGCCGCAGCAGCAGCCGCGGCAGACGGTGACACGACAGGGGGCCTCGGCGGCCTTCCGGCCGGAACGCGTGGTGATCATCCGGCCCATGTTACGTGCCATACCCGGCCCGTTTCCTGGACAGGAATGCGCCATGACCCTCCCCGTCGATTCCCCCCGCGAGATCCCCGGCCCGGCCGGCCTCCCCGTCCTCGGCTCGATGCTCGACCTGCGCCGCGACTCCCTGGGCACCTTCTTACGTGCCCAGCGCGAACACGGCGATGTGGTCCGCCTGGAGGCCGGCCCGCCGGGGCTGCGCAGCGTCTTCCACGCCGTCTTCGCGCCCGAGGGCGTCCAGCAGGTCCTCGCCTCCGAGGCCGCCAACTTCCGCAAGGACCACCCGCTGTACGAGGAGGTCCGGCAGTCCTTCGGCAACGGCCTGCTCACCAGCCAGGACGCCGACTACCTCCGGCAGCGGCGGCTGGTGCAGCCGCTGTTCACCAAGCGCCGGGTCGACGGCTATGCGTCTGCCGTGACGACCGAGGCCGACGCCGTCGCCGAGCGCTGGCGGACCGCGGACGCGGACACCGTCGACCTGGTGGGCGAGATGAACCGGCTGGCCCTGTGCACGGTCTCCCGGATCCTGTTCGGTACGGACGCCCAGGCGGCGGTGGAGGCCGTCAACCGCTGCGCTCCGGTCATCAACGACTATGTCGTACGGCGTGCTTACGTACCCGTGAAGATCCCGCGTGAGTGGCCCACCCCCGGGAATGCGCGGGCGCGTGCGGCCACCGACGAGCTGAACGCGCTGTGCGACCGCATCATCGCGGAGCGGCGCGCGGCGGCAGCGGCGCCGGCGGATGGTGGCGTACCGGGCGACGACCTGCTCTCCCTCCTCACCGATGCGGGCAACGACGAGGACGGCTCCCTCGACGCGGCCGAGGTCCGTGAGCAGGTCCTGATCTTCCTGCTGGCCGGTCATGAGACGACGGCGACCTCCCTGGCGTTCACCCTCCACCTCCTCGCCGGGCACCCGCAGGAGCAGCGGCGGGTCCGCGAGGAGATCGACCGGGTGCTGGGGGAGCGCACCCCCACCGCCGCCGACCTGGACCGGCTGCCGTATCTCACGCAGGCGCTCAAGGAGTCCATGCGGCTCTTTCCGGCGGCGCCGGTCATCAGCCGCCGGGCCGTCGCGGCCACCCAGATCGGCGGATTCCGGATCCCGGCCGGCGCCGATGTGGTCGTCGCGCCCTGGGTCACTCATCGCCACCCCGCGCTGTGGGAGGAGCCCGAGCGTTTCGACCCGGACCGTTTCACCCCCGAGCGCGAGGCGGCCCGCCACCGCTACGCGTGGTTCCCGTTCGGCGGCGGCCCGCGCGCCTGCATCGGGCAGCACTTCTCGATGCTGGAGTCGGTGCTGGCGCTGGCGACGCTGCTGCGCTCGTACGAAGTGACGGCGGTGGACCAGGAGGTGCCGGTCGCCGCGGGGATCACCCTGCAGGCCACGGGGCCGGCCCGGGTACGGCTGCGACCGCTCCTCGTATAAACGCAACGAAAATAGCGTTTGCTTTCCGGTGGCGGTGCGCGTACGGTCGATACCGGTCCAGCGCGCCGCCCCGGCGCCACCGTCCGACAGGAGAAGGCCGTTGCTCGTCTGAGGTCCCCAGACACCGCGCCCGCGGCATGCCCCGCGCTCTGCGATCCGCACTGTGATGCACGCTCCGATGCACACTGCGAACCGCACCGCGATCCCGGCATCGCGCGGCCGCCCGTCCGTGACCTCGGCGTACGCGCGGCGTACCCCGGCGCACCCCGGCGTTATGACGCGGTGTCTCCCAGCGCATTCCCCCTCTCGCCCAGCCCTCGCGCGCCCAGGAGACCCGTATGTCAAAGTCGCCCACCCCCGCCGCCTCCATCGCCTGCACCGGCCTCGGCTTCGCCTGGCCCGACGGCACCCCCGTCCTCGAGGACTTCCAGCTCACCGTGGGGCCGGGCCGCAGCGGCCTCGTCGGCCTCAACGGATCGGGAAAATCAACCCTGTTGAAGCTGATCGCGGGCGAACTGACCCCCACCACCGGCCACATCAAGGTCGCCGGCGAGGTCGGCCACCTCCCCCAGCACGCCCCGCTCGACACCCACCTGCGCGTCGACCAGGCACTCGGCATCGACACCGCCCGCGCCGCCCTGCACGCCATCGAGAGCGGCGACACCGACGAAAGGCACTTCACCGCCATCGGCGACGACTGGGACGTCGAGGAACGCGCCCGCGCCACCCTCGACCAGCTCGGCCTGCCCGCCATCGACCTCGACCGCACCATCGGTGAAGTCTCCGGCGGCGAGTCCGTCCTCCTGCGCCTGGCCGCGCTCCTCCTGCGCCGCCCCGACGTCCTGCTCCTCGACGAACCGACCAACAACCTCGACCGCGCCGCCCGCCGCCGGCTCCACGACGCGGTAACCGGCTGGTCCGGCGTCCTCCTGGTCGTCAGCCACGACCGTGAACTCCTCGAACGCGTCGACCGCATCGCCGACCTCCGCGACGGAGAAGTCCACTGGTACGGCGGCAACTTCAGCGCCTACGAAGAGGCCCTGGCCATCGAACAGGAAGCGGCCGAGCGCATGGTGCGCGTCGCCGAGGCCGACGTCCAGCGCCAAAAGCGCGAACTCGCCGACGCCCACGTCAAGCTGGCCCGCCGCGTCCGCTACGGCAACAAAATGAACGCCAACAAGCGCGAGCCGAAGATCGTCATGAACGAACGCAAGAGGGAGGCCCAGGTCTCCGCCGGCAAACACCGCATCATGCACACCGAACGCCTCAAAGAAGCCAGGGACCGCCTCGACGAGGCCGCCGACGCCGTCCGCGACGACGACGAGATCCGTATCGACCTGCCGCACACGGCGGTCCCGCCGGGCCGCACGGTCCTCACGCTGCACGACCTCGCCGCCCGCTACGGCGCCCACGCCCACCTGGAGATCCGCGGCCCCGAGCGGATCGCCCTCACCGGCCGCAACGGCTCCGGCAAGACCACCCTGCTGCGCACCGTCGCCGGCGAGATCGCACCCGAGTCCGGCACCGCGCAGGCCCACGTCCCCTACCGCTTCCTCCCTCAGCGCCTGGAGGTCCTCGACAACACCCTGACCATCGTCGAGAACGTCGCCCGGTTCGCCCCGGACGCCACGAACAACCGCATCCGCGCCCGGCTCGCCCGCTTCCTGTTCAAAGGCGCCCGCGCCGACCAGCAGGCCGGCACCCTCTCCGGCGGCGAACGCTTCCGCGCCTCCCTGGCCGCCCTGATGCTGGCCGAACCGGCCCCGCAACTCCTGATGCTGGACGAGCCCACCAACAACCTCGACATGGCGTCGGTCCGCCGCCTCGTCACGGCCCTGGAGTCCTACGAGGGCGCGCTCATCGTCGTCAGCCACGATCTGACGTTCCTGCGCGAACTGGGCATCACCCGATGGCTGGCCCTGGAGGACGGCGAACTGGCCGACACCGAGCCGTTGTAGAACTCCCGCGTGAACTCCTAAGCCGCCGGGCGGGACACCTCACCCGAGACCTCACCGGACACCTGACCGGACACCTCGACGAACCACTCCCGCCCGAGCAGCAGCCCGAAGACGGGGGCCGGAAGGCGCACCAACGCCCGCATGACCGGGGCGAGCCGGCCGGTCCCCGCCACCACGGACCGGTGCGCGGCGAGCGCCGCCCGCTTGCGCCCGGCGAACCGCCGGACAGGGATGGCATGCGTGATGTCCGCCCGCGCGCTGAACGCTGCGCCCAGCGCATCGGCGTCGTACCGCAGCGGAATCCTCAACCACCGTGCCGGCTTCACCAGACGGGTGACCATCTCCCGCGGAAGCGTGGCCTCCAGCAGGCGGGGGACCTCGGCCAGCGCGGCGGCCCGCCGGCCCACCTGGTGCACCTTGACGTGATCGCGATGGCCGTACCCGCCGTTCGCGTCGTAGCTGAGCAGCACGTCCACGGCTTCCTCGCGGAGCACGGCAGCCAGCCGCTCGGCGGCCTCCTGCGTCCCGGCCCGCGCGAAGCGGGCCCGGTCCGGCGGGTCCGGATAGAGCACCGGACCGTGGCCGCTGTCCGCGTAACCGAGGTGGACGACCCGGGCCACGCCCAGCACACCCGCACTCGCCCGCAGTTCCGCCATCCGCGGCGGCTCGCCGTCGGGGCGTGCGCCCATCAGGCCGTCGGTGGCGACCACGATCACCACGCGATGGCCTTCGGCTGCGGCGCGGGCAAGGGTGCCGCCGGTCATGAGCACTTCGTCATCGGGATGCGCGTGAAACGCCAGAAGGGTCGCCATACCCTCATCCTTCAGCACTCGGGGCCCCGCCCGCCCGCGCACCTCAGAAGTGGTGCAGCAACTCCCCGAACGCCGCAAGGTGCAGCACCTTCTCATCCGCCGGGTCCAGCTCGCTGTGCTCCAGCACCCAGGTGTGGTCGTTCGGGATGAAGACGGCGTTCAGCCCGGCCGAGCGCGCGGGCAGGATGTCCGACTTGGGGGAGTTCCCGATCATCCATGTCGAGCCCGGCACCAGCGCATAGGCCCGCACCAGCTCCTCATACGCGGCCACATCCTTCTCCGCCACGATATGGACGCCCTTGAAGTGCGGCGTCAGCCCGGACGCCGCCACCTTCCGTTGCTGCTCCTCGGTGTCGCCCTTGGTCAGCAGCAGCAATTCATGCCGCCGCGCCAGTTCCCCCAGCGTCTCGGCCACCCCGGGAATCAGCTCCACCCGGTCCCCGTCGAACGCCGCCGCCCACCCCGAAATCCGCGCCGACTCCTCGGCCGTCGCCGCCCGCCCCCGCAGCCGCGCCACGCACTCCCCGAGGCTGCGCAGAAACACCTTGCTCCCGTACCCGTGCGTCAGCGCGTTCGCCGCCTCGATCCCGTCGAGCACGGCCCGCACGCCGTTCCGGTCGAGCCCGGGACGCACCATCCACTCCAGGAACTCATCGATGACCCGCTCGAAGATCACGTTGTTCTCCCACAACGTGTCATCCGCATCAAAGATCAGCACCGGCAGCTCCTCCCAGACTTCAGCGACGCGCGTACCCTACGCAGCACCGGGCCCGCCCCGCACCGCATATTCCGCCGGGGACCGTCACCCCACCGGGCAGGCGCCCCACACTGCCGGCCGCAGCCCGCTCTCGAACCGCCGCACCCGTCCGTCCACCGGATCCGTGAACTCCAGCCGTCTTGCGATCAGTTGCAGCGGCGCGGTGAAATCCCCCGGATCCGGACCCGGATCCTGGACGACCGGATAGAGCGGATCGTTCAGGATCGGCAGCCCGAGGCCGTTCATGTGCACCCGCAGCTGATGGGTACGGCCGGTAGCCGGCAGCAGCCGGTACCGCCCCAGCCCGCCCCGCCGCTCGACCAGCTCGATCCGGCTCTCCGCATTCGGCTCGCCGGCCTCCTCGCGGGCGGCCATCACCCCGCGCTCCTTCACGATCCGGCTGCGCACGGTCACCGGCAGCGCCACCCCGGGGTCGTACGGTGCCACCGCCTCGTACTCCTTACGCACCCGGCGCTCGGCGAACAGCCCCTGATACGCACCCCGGTCTTCGGGCCGTACGACGAACAGCGCCAGCCCCGCCGTCAGCCGGTCGAGCCGGTGCGCGGGCTGCAGCGCGGGCAGCCGGAGATCGCGCCGCAGCCGGGCCAGCGCGGTCTCGGTGATATGCCGCCCCCGAGGGGTCGTGGCGAGAAAGTGCGGCTTGTCGGCGATCACGATCCGCTCGTCCTGATGGACGATCCCCACCGCGAACGGCACCGGCACCTCCGGCTCGAAATCCCGGTGAAACCACACATATCCCCCGACCCGATACGGCTCACCCCCGCTCAGCGCCCCGTCCGCCCCCACGAACCGCCCCGCCCGCAGCATCGCCTCCACCCGCGCCACTCCGATCCCGCCCCGGAACCGGTCGACCAGATGGTCCCCGACCGTCCCCCAGGCCCCCTCCGGGTCGGCGGGCAGCCGTACCCGTACGGGGTCGATGCCGTCGCGCTGGGGGAGCGGGGCGGGCGGAAGGGCGGATCTGCGTCTCACAGGGCAAGAGAACCCCAGCTCGGCCGGGATTCTCAAGCCGGGCGGAGAAGAGACCGGCCGGGGCGACGGGCCCGCAGGACAGCCGCACTCTCCGCAGGCCGCCGCGGTATGCCCCGATTACCTGACGACCGTGCTCTGGTAACTCCCGCAACGCGTACGCACACTGTCCCTGGCACCAAGTCGCATTTCACACGTGCTTACCGGACTCGGGGGACGCGGGGATGGACCAGCAACGGGCAGCCTTAGCGGCGAAGACGACGGCGACGTCGGCGGCGACCACGGTGGTGAACCCGCGCGCCACCGCCCCCTGGGAGCAGGTGCTCCCGTGACGCCCCGCCAGGACCCCGGGGAGACGGCCGGGGACATCGAGCTGCACGCCTGGGCGACCGAGCGCGGCACCGTGTACCAGTCGGCGGGGGACATGGTCGTCGTCCGCGGCGGCGTGACCCAGCACCGGCACGAGCACTACCACTCCGGCGGCGAGGAGTCCGTCAGGACCACCACCCCCTCGACGGTCGAGGAGTGCCCCTACCCCGGACTGCGCCCGTTCGGCAGGGACGAGGCCGAGTGGTTCTTCGGCCGGGAGACCCTCGTCAGCAGGGTCCTGAACCGGCTCGAACTCTGCCTGACCGACCACAGCCCGCTGGCCGTCGTCGCGCCCTCCGGCGCCGGCAAATCATCGCTGCTGCGCGCCGGGGTGCTGCCGGCGCTGGCCAACGGCCGGCTGCCCGGCTCCGGGCGCCGGCCGCAGCTGCTGCTGACCCCCACCGCCGATCCGCTCGCGGCACTCGCCTCGGGTCTGAGCAGGCTCACCGGAGCCGACGAAGCACGGGTCACCGAGGCGATGAACGCCGCTCCCGGCAACCTCAACACCCTGATACGCGAACGGCTCCACCTCCCGCCCGACGGCAGGGTGGTCCTCGTCGTCGACCAGCTGGAGGAGCTGTTCACGCTCTGCCAGGACGAGTCCGTACGCCGCCGGTTCGTGGCGGTGCTCGTCGGCCTGACCGGCCCGCAGGAGCCCGTCGCACTGGCCGTCTACGGTCTGCGCGCGGACTTCTACGGCTCCTGCGCCGCCTTCCCCCACCTGCGCGACGCCCTGGTCAACCGCCAGATCATCGTCGGCCCGATGACCGACGACGAGGTGCGCAGGGCCGTGACCAGACCGGCCGAGCGCAGCCGGCTGTCGCTCGCGCCGGGGCTGGTGGACGTCATTCTGCGCGACCTGCGCGGCGCGGCCCGGCAGGACGAGGGCGCGTACGAGGCCGGCCGGCTGCCGCTGCTCGCGCACGCCCTGCGGTCCACCTGGCTCGAGCGCCAGGGCGACACCCTGACGGTGGACAGCTACCGCGACACCGGAGGCATCGACGGGGCGGTGGCGGCCACCGCCGAGGAGGAGTTCGGGAAGCTGAGCCCCTCCGCGCAGCAGGCGGCGCGGCTGATGTTCCTCGGCCTCGTCAGGGTCGGCGAGAACGGCGAGGTCACCCGCCGCCGGCGGACCCGCCGCGATCTGCTGCTGGCGGCCGCCGACCCGAAGGCCGTGCCGGACGTCGCCGAGCGGTTCACCCTCGCCCGCCTGCTCACCCAGGGCGTGCAGCGGGAGGAGGGCGTCGTCACCGTCGAGGTCACCCACGAGGCGCTGCTGTGGGCCTGGCCACGGCTGCGCAACGACTGGATAGGGGCGGGCAAGAGAGGCGTACCGGTCCGGCAGGAGCTGGAGGAGGCGGCCGTCGCCTGGGAGCGCGGCGGGCGCAAGGACGTGACGGCCCTGTACCGGGGGGCCCGGCTGGAGCTGGCCCGCACCTGGGCATCGGGCGCGAGCCCCGAGGACCGCACCCCGCTGGTCACCCGGTTCCTCGCCGCCTCCCAGCGGCAGCAGCGCCGCGGCCGGCGGCTGCGGCGCTGCGCGGTGGCCGTCGTCGTCGTCCTGGCGCTGCTCGCCTCGGGGCTGGCGGTGTTCGCGTTCGACCAGAGCCGCAACGCCCTTGAGCAGCGCGACAACGCGATCTTCGACCGGGTCAGCGCCGAGGCGGACCGCCAGCGCGAGACCAACGGTGCGCTCGCCGCGCAGCTCGACCTCGTCGCGTACCGGATGCGGCCGACGGCCGCGCTGCGCACGCGGCTGATGACGGCGGCGGGTTCGGTGCTGTCCACGGCGCTGCCGGGGCAGTTCGGCGTCAGCCCGGCGGTCGCCTTCGGCCCCAAGGGCCGGCTGGCCACCGGCTCGGGCACGCTGCGGTTCTGGGACACCTCCGACCCGGCCCGCCCGGCCCCGCTGACCTCCGCGCTCAGCGCCGGGAAAGGGGTCGACCTGAAGGCGGTCGCGTACAGCGCGCGGGGCGACCTGCTGGCCCGCGGCGGCTCGGACGGCACCCTACGGATCCTCGACGTCTCCGACGCCGGGCACCCGGTGGCGCTGTCCGCTCCGGTGCCGACGTCGAGGGGCTATGTGGTGAGCGTGAGCCTCAGTCCCGACAACCGGACACTGGCCGTCGGCACCGTCCTCCAGGCCGGCGGCACGACGACCGGCACCGTGCAGCTGTGGAGCATCGCGGACCCGAGACATCCGCGACGGCTGAGCACCGTGGTGTCCGTCCAGCGGCAGGGCATCTCCTCCGTCGCCTTCAGCGCGGACGGCGCCACCCTCGCCGTCAGCGGCGGCACCGGCCCGGGAAGCGACCACAGGCTGCTGGTGCGGCTGTGGGACGTGTCGGACCCGGCCCGCCCCACCGCGCTGGGCGGCGAGCTGAGCGGCCACCGGGGCGTCGTCAACAAAGTGGCGTTCAGCCCCGTCGCGCCGGTGATGGCCACCGCCGGGGGCGACAACAGGGTGCTGGTCTGGGACGTCTCGAACCGGCGGCGGCCGAAGGTCAGCAACACCCTGTTCCTCAACTCCCCGGGCAACTCCGTCGCCTTCAGCCCGGACGGGCGGCTGCTCGCCACCGGGGACAACTCCGGCAGCATCAGCCTCTGGAACGTCGGGGCCGCGGCGCAGACCAGGTCGATCGTCCCCACGCTGCGCGGACACACCACCGTCGTCAACAGCCTGTCCTTCGACGCCACCGGGCGCACCCTCGCCAGCGGCAGCGGGGACGGCAAGGTACTGCTCTGGCGGCTGCCCCCGACACTGACCGTCACGAGCGGCGGTATGGCGGTCACCGCGGCGGCGATGACCGGTGACGGGCGGCTGCTCGCGGTGGCCTCCGGCCCCTACGTCACCCTCTGGGACATCTCCGACCCGGCCCGCCTCACCCCCCTCGGCGGGCTCGTCCGGTTCCGCGCGGTCGTGGACGCGCTCGCCTTCAAGCCCGGGAAGTCCGGCAGCACCGTACTGGCCACCGGTGATCTCGGCGGAGGCGTGCGACTGTGGGACGTCTCGGCTCCGGCCCGCCCGGTGGAGGTCGGCGAAGCGCTGCCCGGTCAGACCAAACCGGTCTCCGCCCTGGCCTTCGACGCCGGCGGGCACACCCTGATCGCGGCCTCGATGATCCTCCAGGGCGGTTACGTCGGCGGGCTGCGCGCCTGGGACGTCGCGGACCCGGCCCGCCCCGCGGCGCTCGGCGGAGAGCTGCGCGGGCAGCAGTTGCCGATCAAGGGCATGGCCGCCGCGCCCGGCGGCGGCTACGTCTACACCGGGGACGTCTTCGGCGCCATCCGTGCCTGGCGGACGGGCGACGGGACCGCTCCCTCTTCGGCCGGCCGGCTGGCCAGCGTCCAAGTGATCGTCTCCCTGGCCGTCAGCCCGCGCTCACAGCTGATAGCGACGGGCAACGGGGACAGCAGGGTCCGGCTGTGGGACATGTCCCGGCCGAACTCCCCGACCGCCGCCGGGAAGCCGCTGCCCACCGGGGGCATCGTGAACAGCGTCGGCTTCGCACCGGACGGCAAGCTGCTCGCGAGCGGCAACGCCATCGGCCAGATCCGCCTGTGGGACACCTCCGACCCCACCCACGCCACCGCCTACGGCCTCCCGCTCACCGGCCACAACAACACGGTCTGGGCGCTGCTCTTCAGCCCGCGCGGCGGCCTGCTGGTCACCGGCGGCGACGACGGCACCGTACGCCTCTGGCAGACCGACACCGCCCGAGCCCGCGCCCTCCTGTGCACGTCGACGCGCCCGGCCATGACCCCCGCCCTGTGGAAGCGGTACGTGTCACCGGATCTGCCTTACACGCCGCCCTGCGGCACATGACTCCGCCACCCGCCGACACCATGACGGACCATCAAGCGCATATCCGATATCGAGAAGCAACCACCCCCTCAGTAGGAAAAGGCCGTTGGGAAAGTCTCGGAGAAAGGCCCTGCCGAGAAGACGGAGTCAGCTCGTGTGGCGCACTTCATTCCGGCGCGACACCGATGCCCGCAGTGCGAAGTGCCCATACGAGTACAGGAGTTCACCCCTCCCCAACGAAGGCAAAGCGCCTCATTGTTCACGAAGCCGGATGACGCCTTCGGCTGTCCCGCCGGGCGCGAGGCTCCAAGTGCGCTGAAATGACTGGGTTTCGGGGAATGCCTACCGGGACGTCAAGCTGCGGCCGGTACTGAAAGCCGCCCAAATGCTCCGGCCTCCGCGGGAGCCGGAAGATGGCAGAATTACGGCGGTGTCCGGAGGTGCGCAATGCCCCCTTCGGTCCCGCACTGGGCATACGTCCTGCCTACGGCCGTGGCGAGTTGGTGCCGAAATCACGCAATAACGGGGGAAGCATGATCGGCCGCATCGACGTAGACAGGTGCTTATAGCGCCGGAGATTGCCGTCGGGTTTATCCGCAAGGGGGATGAACCCGTTCCGGCCGCGGGTTGGCCGGCGTCTCCGCCGACCCCCGCCACTCCCCTTGCGTCGCGAGACGAGCCACCCCCCACCTCATCGCGCCCGCAAAACAAGAAAGCGTCACATATGGGTCAGCAATTCAAGGTCGACACGGACCAACTCACCCAGTTCGGCAACTCCTTGGGACACGCCCACACGGCCCTCAATGAGGCTCGCGAGGCCCTTGCGCACGTGCGGACCGGACAGATCGGCACCAATGAACTGGACGAAGCCTGCGACAATTTCAATATGCGCTGGCATCACGGTGCCAAAGAGCTCGGTGAGCGCGTCAAGGAAATAACGAAGGGTGTCCTGGCGAACCGGGACAACTACCTCGAAATCGAGAAGGCCCTCGATGCGGCGTTCAAGAAGCAGGGAGGCGCCCACTGATGGCCGCCGCTGACCCGTACCCGCACCTCGGCTGGAACCCCGTCCCCGGCGAACTGGGGGAGATCCAGGCTCTCGCCTCCAAGATCAAGAAGTCTGCCGACGCCCTCGACGATGCCCATCAACGCATCAAGCGGCTCCTCGGCGAGAGCGACCAGTGGCAGGGTGACGCAGCCAAGGCATTCCGCGAGGCCCTGGACGGCGATCTCCCGACCTACCTGATGAACGCCAACCACTCGCTGCGCAAGGCCCTGAAGCAGTTGGACAACTGGCACGACGACCTGAACGGTTACCAGGAGACGGCCCAGAAGTACGACGACGCCGCGCGGGAGAAGAAGACCGCCCTCACGGCCGCGAAGTCCCACCACGAAGCAGCCAAGAGCAACCCGGACCTCAAGCTCGCCCACCAGCACTTCGAAAGCAAGGAGGCGCTCGACGCGGCACAGGCACGGCTGGACAGCGCCGACAAGGAGCTGACGAACGCCGGCAAGGCGGTCGACGACGCCCAGGACGCCCTGGACGACATCATCAAGAAGGCGCACGCGCTCGAGTCCACGCACAGCGACCAGTCCTCGGCCATCGCCAAGGGCCTCAACGACGCCACCGACAAGCTCGCCCCCAAGGAGCCGGGCTGGCTCAGCAAGGCCCTCAGCTCGGTCGGGGAAGCACTCAAAGGCATCGGCTCATGGCTCAAGGAGCACGCCGGGACCATCGGCGCGATTGCCGGCCTGCTGGCACTCATACCCGGTCCCTGGTCACCGGCCCTGCTGGCGGTCTCCGTTCTGTGCAGTGCCGTCCAGTTGGGCAACGACATCCAGGGCGGCGCCCTGAAGGACCTGGCGCAATGGCCTCCCAACATGAAAACGCTGGGCGCCGCCACCTCGATCGGCGGTGACGTTCTCGGCATGCTGCCCGGCGTCGGTGTCGCCGCCCGCGCCGCCTCGGGAACCATCAAGGGCGCGAAGGCCGCCGCCGCGGCCGGGAAGGCGCTCTCGGCGACCGAGACGGCGGCCCAGTTCGGCAAGAACGCCGTCAAGGTCACCAGCCGTGTGGCCCACAGCGGCGCGGCCGGTGCCAGCGGCATGGAGCGGGGTCTCGCGGGAGCGGGCGCCGGCACCACGCTGTACGGCGACCTCGTGGAGCACAAGGTGATCGGGGAGAACGACACCCGCGACAACGCCAACCAGGTCGGCAACAGCGCCTCCACCTTCAACAAGCCGGCCTACAGCGGTGCGGTGGATGTCGCGAACGACGTCAAGAACCTGGCGACGGCGGTGTTCAAGTGATCGCGAACGACCCGTTCGGCTCGGCGGTGGCACCCGCACCGCCGCAGGAGCCCGCCGCCGAGATGTGGTTCTGGCCGCCCGAGGGGTACTTCCCCTTCCCCCTGGAGGACTGGCAGGAGCCCCTGGGGAGAGTCTGGGAGGCGCTCCGGGAGATCCCCGGCGCCGCCCAGGCCGATCCCTCCCCCCTCCAGCTGCTGGAGCTCTTTGGAGGCCTCCTGGGCATGCTGGAGACGCAGGACGTCATTCATCTCTCCCTCGGCGCCCACCCGCAGGAGGACGGCTCCGCCTTCATGCTGTCCGTGCTGACGGTGTCGGAACAGCCGCTCGAGGGCGCGAGACCCGCCCTGGCCCTCGCCGGGGCGCTCGAGGCCCTGGGCGCGGACGCCGCCACCCAGGCGAACATGGTTGACCTGCCCTGCGGCCCGGCTCTGCTCACCGACGGCGTGGAACGGGCTCCGGCACCGCCCACCGGTGACGGGACGGACCCCCACGACGCCGAGGACTCCGTCTGGCGCGGCACCGTACTGATCCCCAGCCCCACCGGATCGTCCGTTTACCTCATACAGCTCACCACGGCCGCCCTTGCACACGCGGCCGAGTACCGGGAGATTTTGCTGGCCATGGCCCACACCGTTACGTTCGATTCCCCGGACGGGCCGCATCCGGCCGACGATCCGGCCGCCCTCCGGCGACGAGAACTCGAGGAACACACGCGGAAGGCATTCGGATGAGTCGGAATAGCTTGCCGGCCGACGGCCCGCAGACACCCCCGATTCCGGGAAATGCCCTGGACGATCCGCGGATGCGGGAGATCTGCCGGTCCCTGCGCATACGGGTGTGGACCCGCCTGGTGCCGGCGATCCTGATCGCCGCCGCCGTCGGGGTACTCGCCGCCCTCGGCTCCCGCCCGGCCCGAATTGCCGCCATCGTGGTGGCAATCGCCTGTTGCGTCATGATCCAGATCGCCATCAGCAATGCCTTGTGGCTGCGGCGCATCGAACGCGTCCTGCGGGTCTACCCCTGGGAGCAGCGCCCCGGAGTCAAACGCCTCGACACCAACGAGCGACGGCCCCGGAGCCCCCATGTCGTCAAGCTCTCCCGGGGCTCCGGCGGATGGTCAGCGGAGATGGTCATGAGCCCGGTGCTCGGCCACCGCACGTGGGAGGCGGACATGTCCACGGCCATCTGGTTCGCCGGCGACGAACGCTTCGGCGGAGTGGTCGCCATTCCCGGTGGCGGGGCCCCGATGTTCACCAAGCCCCGGCAATGGGACCAGCTGGAAGCCCGCAGGGCCAAGGCCGGTGCCGATGAGGTGGGCCGCGCCCGGCGAGCCGGACTCGAGGGGAAGAAGTGGTAGCAGGCCTCATCGGCCCACCACTGGGTATCGCGCTCGCGCCGGCAAGAAGAACGAGCAGAACATGAGGGAGGCGCGCCCCACTCCGGGGCGCGCCTCCCTCATCCGTCGAACCCCCGCATGCAAAAAGGCCTGGTCAGCGTACTGACCAGGCCATTTTGGGAGAGTGCCCGAAGGGTGAGTTGGACCGATACCCCACGGATCACGCCGCTCACCGCCCGGACCGTCCGGGCCGAGAGCGACCCCACCCCACACGCGCCGGACAACGAAAAATCCCCACGGCGTCAAAGAAGCCGTGGGGATTTGATCTGTGTCCGAGGGGGGACTTGAACTCTCCTCTCGGACACCAGCAAATCAGGCGTCTGACCTGCGGAAACACCGGCCTGAAGGGGGCTAGTTACCTCTCAGGATTACATGTCCATTCCTGGGCGTTTCCGAGCGTTGCTGGGTGCTACTGGTCACGCACTGGTCACGTGGCCACCCGCGCCGTGTGGCAGATCATTACGGCCCGGTAGTCCCAGCCCGGACACCAGGAGGCAAGTAACCCGCCGGTAGGTTTGCGGCCGTTTCCTGGGACTGGGGGCCGCGTTAGCGTGCCGCCGTGGCGGCACGCTGACGCTGTCATCAGCATCCTCCGCTGGATGGAGCAGATGCGGTTAGACCTGTCCGAAGAAGAGGCTGCCCGGAGCATTCGGGTCGTTCGAGTAGTAGTACTCGTGGGCCGCCCGGATGAACTCCTGCCGGGAGATGTGGCCGTCCCCGTCGAGGTCCAGCCTGTGGAAGGTCTCGATGGCGTCGGGCTGGGAGATCTTCCAGACCTTCCTCAGGAAGTTCTCGAACTCTTCCTTGCTGACCTCGTTGTCGCCGTTGACGTCCATGCAGTCGAAGATCGCGTGGCCACAGCCCTCGACCATGTTGAGCCGACTGGTGTCGACGCTCACAAGGCGGTTGGCCTCCACGAAGTCTTCCTTCGAGAGCTTCTGCCCGTTCGGCTGCGCGTGCCGGACGAGCTCCTGCCAGTACATCTGATAGAAGGCCTGGATTCCGCCGGCCCGGGGATCGTTCTTGCCGAGGTGGAAGACGCTGATGTAGCGGTCGACGAGCTGCTGGTAGTCCGACCAGTCCACGTAGCCGTCATTGTTGGCGTCCAGGGTGTCGAATGCCCGTTCAATCTTGAGCCGGACGACGTCCGTTGCCGTAGTTGTCATGACTGTGTCCCTCCGAGGGGGTGAGCTTCATGGATGTCACGCTGGCCGCAGCCGCGACACCGCATAACGTAATTGATCCATTACGGAAAGTAGCTTCAAGATCGCGTCGGTGTCCCGGGAAACCCACATGCCATCCGATCCAGGTCTGCCCTACCTGGTGTCCAGCACCCCCTGGCCTCCCGCAGCAAATGCCGGATTTACTGCGGTAGCTCCTCTACCGTGATCATCGCGACCTGCGGCGGAGCGCTCGCATCCTGACCAGACCCGCCCGATTGATTCATTCAGTCGACCCGGTGGATGACGCCTGGCCCAGTTCACGGGCCCTGTGGTGGGTGAGTTGCTGGCATACAGCCATGGCCACCTGCGTGGCATCGTCCCCCGCGAGCCGGACATCGATCACCGTGCCGCCATCACTGCTGAAGGCGCGGGCGCGGACGGTGTACGTATTGATCTCGTCGCTGTGATTCGTGGTGCAGTACCCGGCCAACGGGGCGTTACAGAAGCCGCCCATCTGCCGCAGGACCAAGCGCTCACCTTCCGCCTCGACCTCCGTGTCCGCGTGGTGCAGCCTGAAGATCTTCCTTCGGGTCTCCATATCGTCCTTGCGGGTCTGAAGGGCGATGATGGCCGCTCCGAGCGGCGGGCAGATGATCTCCGGACTGATGCGCTCGCCGATCCGGTGAGCAAGCCCCAAGCGCTCCATGGAACAGGTAGCCACGATCAGCCCGTCCACGCCTCGGTCGCCCCGCTCCAGGGCCCGCAAGCGTTCGTGCACGGGGCCGCGCATGCGGACGACGTTGATGTCCGGGCGGTAGGCGCGGAGGGCTGCTGTGCGGCGGATGGAGGCGGTAGCGATGGTGGCGCCGGCCGGGAGGGTGTCCAGGGTGAGACCGTCGTCGCGGGTGACCAGGCAATCCCGGATGTCATCGCGGCGCAGGTACGCAGCCATCGTGAGGCCGGAGGTGTCGTGGGTCGGGGCATCCTTGAGGCAGTGGACAGCAACATCGATCTCGCCTGCGAGAAGGGCAGTCTCGATCTCCTCAGAGAAGACGCCGTCCTCTTCCAGTGCCGCGCGGCCCATCACGCGGTCGCCTCCAGCGCCGTAGAACGGACGTAAGACGGTGGGGGTGGGCGCCAGGCTCGCCAAGATGGGTGCGGTTTGAGCGAGGGACATCAGGGATGCGCGGGCGCCGATACGAAGAGGCTCCACCAGGTTTCTCCTTTGGTGACAATCTGTCGGAAACTGCATGCTTCTTGTGCAAGTAGGATTGAGCG
Source organism: Streptomyces sp. NPDC028368 (assembly GCF_055565615.1). Lineage (NCBI taxonomy): Bacteria > Bacillati > Actinomycetota > Actinomycetes > Kitasatosporales > Streptomycetaceae > Streptomyces > Streptomyces sp. NPDC028368. The sequence goes on from NZ_JBVHTY010000006.1 coordinate 182,582, forward strand.
CCAACGAGCCTGCTGATGCGAGGAGTTGAGCCGAATGAGCGACGTGGTGCGAATCGGTTCCAGGGCAAGCAAGCTGGCGAGGACGCAGGTCACGGAGTGGCTGGCACCTATTGCGGAGCAATTCCCCGGCGTCCGCTTCAAGCGGGAGATCATCCTCGAAGGCGGCGACCAGGACCGCATCACGCCCACCCTCGCGGAAGTGGCGAAGACCGCTGGCGGGTCTGCGTTCTCCACTAACCAGGAAGAGGCTCTGGTCACCGGCAGAGTCGACGTGATCGTGCACTCCCTCAAGGACCTGCCCACAAGCGTCTACGAGGGCACGACCCTGCTGACCACGCCCGGACCCCGCGAGGACGTTCGTGACGTGCTCTGCGGCGCCACCCTCGACGACCTCCCCCAAGGCGCTCGGGTAGGTACCGGAGCACCCCGGCGAGTAGCCCAGCTCCTCGCGTTGCGCCCTGACCTAGAGGTCATGCCGATCCGCGGCAACGTGCCGGGACGGCTGGCGCGCATCAAGGGCCGGGATCGCCTGGATGCGGTGGTTCTTGCGGCAGCGGGCTTGAACCGTCTCGGTCTCGTGCCTGACGTGCATCAGATCCTCGATCCGGTGGTGTACCCGCCGTCCCCGGGGCAGGGCGCGCTCGGCATCCAGGTCCGCATCGACTCCCCCGCCGCCCGGCTTCTGGCGGCGGCCGGAGAACCACAAGTCGATGCATGCGTACGAGCTGAACGCGCCCTTCTGGCCGAACTTCACGGAGGTTGCTCTGTCCCGGTGGGAGCCTGGGGAAGGATCGGAGCGGATGGCCTACTGCACCTATCCGCTGCCGTCACCTCCCTGGATGGAGCCACGCAGGTCACTGCCGCAAGCACCGGACCGACGGACGATCCGGAGAAGCTGGGAGCCTGCGTGGCTGCGGATCTCCTCGCGCAGGGCGCAGCCGGCATCCTCGCGTCGATCAGGAAGTCCTGAGCTCGCGGGCGATCTCCAAGGCGCCGTAGGTGATGATCCGAGTGGCACCCGCCCGCTTGAGGACCGTGTACGCCTCGATCAACCCCTTCATGTCCCGCCCGCCGTCCTCGCGACGGTCGGTCAGGCGCAGGTACTCACCGGACACGGAGAAGGGCACGAGGGGAACTGACACCTTGTCCTTGAGGTGGACGAGGGTGTCGACAGTGTGGAGAGCGGGCTCGGTCAAGATCATGTCCGCGCCTTCTCTCACCATCTCGCGTGCGACGTGAACGGCGAGCTCCGGCTGTTTCGGGTCGATCTGGAAGGCTCGCGCGCCAGACTGAGGCGTCGCCCCCATGGTGGCGCGGTACCCCTCGTACAGAGACGACGAGAAGATCAAGTGCGGCATGACTGCCACCTGCTTGTGGCCCGCCACGTCGAGCGCCTCGCGCACAGCGAAAACCGATTCGGGGATCATCGCGGCGGGACCGACGATGTCTGCGCCGGCATCTGCCTGCATCACTGCCTGGGCGCCCATGACTTCGCTGGTCTCCTCCACGTCCATCCCACGCTTATCGGCGAGCCAGCACTCGCCGGAGTCGTTGTGGCTGCACACGCAGGTCTCCGTCATCACGAGGACGCTGGGGGCTGCTTTCTTCGCCGCCCGAATGGCACGGGCCATGAGACCGGTTGGAGACGCAGCCTGGGAAGCGCGGACATCCCTGATCCTGGACCCGGCAAAGATCTTCACCGACCGCACGCCGAGGGACTCCAGGGCCTTGACGGTGCTCGGGACTTCTCCCACGGTCAGCGTGGGCATCGGGCGTGGCTCGGTGTCGTCGTCCTCGCGCATCAGAAAGACCATGCACAGGTCGGCCGGGGCCAACCCGGGTCCGTCGAGGAAGGTCCGAGCGGCTAAGCGATGAGCGGGCATGTGCTCCTCCTGCAAGGTCATGGCGGTTGACTGCATGGGGAATTTGAGCCTGCCTCGACCGCCTCACTCATGCCGTGGGGGAATACGGATCAGAGCGGGGCACCGCGGTCGGGGCGGGCGAACTGTGGTGCAGCGGGTCAGGCGCTATCGACCTGGTGGGCCGCGGCGGCCTCCCTGATGTGCCGGAGGCTGCGCTCCGCGTACTCCGGAGTGCCCCACTCGGCGGGAAGGCTTGCCCTGAAGACGCGGCCTGCCGCGTCGAGTTGGTGGTAAAGCTCTCGCTGCGTGACGTGCCGACACCACCACTCTTCGGCTGCCCACAAGACGCTGCGTGCACGGTCGAACAAGGTTGGAGCGGGCGGATTGAGCAGACGCTGAATGTTGCGCTCGCGGACGGAAAGCTCTGGCCGAGTGTGTTTGAGGCGGAGCGCGCGGGCGATGGCCGGGCCGCTCACTGCGGACCCAAGGAGGCGAGAAGCAGGGCCGCCAGGACCGCCAGCACTGCGAAGTACGTGTAAAGGACGTGAACCACGGCGGGGTGGTACCGGCGAAGGATCTTCAGGGCGGCGAAACCGGTCTTCCCCTCGGCCTCCGCCCGGAACCCGAACAGGGACACCCGCAGAACGGCTCGTTCCGTGGGGTGGTCAGCGGCTCCATGAAGTTCGGCGAGTGCGTCAAGCTCGTCGTAACGCTCAAAGTCTCGCCAGGTGGCGATGAGCGTGCGGATGCGGCGCAAGTTCCAGAAAGCGGACATGGCGATCGGTCTTCCTCTGAGTGAGCTCTTGCTTTCCGTGGCAGTCATGCCGTTGCGGGTAATCGACCGAGGCCGCGCAGCCCGTCAAGGACGCGGGCCAGAAGTGCCACATCCAGGTCGCTGGACCGCACAGCCGCTCGGCCCTCCTCGTACCAGTGGCCGAGGTGTTGCTTCCAAGCGACCTCAGCCCGCATGGTCTCCATGCGGATCTCCCCGAGCGTCTGATGTGACTCGATATGCAGGCGCAAGAGATCCGCGGGGGTCATCCGTACAGCCTCTGGAAAGGTCTGCGCATCGCGCTCGTCGAGCGGGCGTGCGGGGTTGAAGGCGAGTTCCACGCACGCGTACGGGGTCGGGTCGTTCGCAAGCTCTTCGGCCTGCATGAGGCGCAGCGTGAAAGGGGCGGTCAGCATTCGGCCGGCACCTCCAGCTCGGCCCAGACGACCTTGCCCCAGTGCTTCTTGTCGTACCCCCACTTCCAACTCAGGGTGTCGACCAGGAGCAAGCCGCGACCGTCTTCCGCGTTGCCGTCGGGCTGGGACATCACCGGGGCATCTCGGCTCTTGTCGACGACGCCGATCCGAATCACGTTGCCGGTCTCGCGTGAGATCAGGACACGGATCATGCGACACCGGGTGTGCTTGACAGTGTTGTTGACGAACTCCGAGACGATCAGCTTCCCGGCGTCAGCCAACTCGCCTACGCCCCAGGTGTTCAGGGTGGCGGAGATGAGCAGGCGGGCCCGGTGTGCCGATTCCGGCTCGCACGGCATGGTCTCGCTGTAGCCAGGCGCACCGGTCGCCTTGGGTCTTGCGGCTGTCATGGTCACGGGTCTTCCCTCCGGGGTGGTGGAGCCACCCGGCCTAAACGGGGGAAGGCCGGGTGCTCACCTCCATGCAGGCAGGCGCCGGGGGGCACCTCTTCACTGCGACGGCGGCGACCAGACAAGTCCACTCTTGGGGCATCGCGGGCAACAGGTGAAATGGGAGGCGGCGTCATCGCATGACCCCGGTGATTTTTACCTACGGACTGTCGCCGGGCGATCTCTCGGCGCTACCGTCGAGGTGTGACTGAGAACGTCAAGCTGGCAGCCCGCATGGATGAGCAGGGCCTCTCTCAAGCCGAGTTGGCGCGCAAGATCAATACGCAGGTGGAGACGCTGACCGGCTCTCCTGGATGCCTCACTGACCGGGACATTCGGCGCTGGCTCCGGGGTGAGACGAGATGGCCACAGGACCGCATCAGGCTTTGCGCCGAAGAGGTCCTTGAAGCGTCGTCCGAAGAGTTAGGTTTCATCCCACGACGCAAGCGAAGCACCACCGCACCACCGGAGGACGGGCCCGTGCACCGTCGTAAGTTCCTCACCGCCACCGGCGGTACCGCCCTGTCCGTTGTAGGGCCAAACAGCACCAGACTTGGCATGAGCGATGTTCACCGCTTCCAGGCGAATTATGAGCGCATCCTTGAACAGGACTGGCGTATTGGTGGCATGCGCACAGTGGAGAATCGGGCTGCCGAACTCGCCCTCCGTATCCAGTCGGCGTTGTCCATGGGGACTACATCGACTCGTGTCCGAAGACGGCTTCACTGTCTGGCCTCGGACGCGTCAAGCTCGGCGGCTTTCGCTGCCATCGACGCCAAGTCCCCCAAGCGGGCGCGCGCTCATCTTGACCGCGCAGTGACGTTCGCCGGTCTCTCGGGAGACAGTGAGACGCAGTACCACGTGTGGAACCACCTCGCCATGACGGCTTGTCAGCGTGAGGACTTCTCTGAAGGAGCGGCAGCCGCGGAGGTCATGAAGGCGTCTTCCGTCGCTCGTAGAGATCCCTTGTACGCGTCTCTGGGACACATGCGCAACGCTCGGGCCCCTGGCCAAGATGAATCAGCGGAGCGACACGCTACGGGCCCTGACTGCGTCAGAGAAGGCGTTCGCGCGGGCAGAAGGCAAGCAGCGTCCGCCGTGGCTGAGTTTCTACGACCAGAGTGAAGTGGACGGCCTGGCTGCAAGTATCTGGTTCCACCTAGGGGCCTATGACCGGGCAGAAGCGTTCTTCCATCGCACGCTTGCCGGCATCCGGCCCGACATGGTTCGGAACAGAGCCCTGTACTCGGCGCATCTGGCACTGTCCCAGGCAAACCAGGGAGAGCTGGAGCTTGCCTGTGCCACGGGCCTGCGTGCGTACGAGCTGCTGCCCGCGGGGGCAGGCTCGAAGCGGACCACTGACACGCTGATAAATGTACGGAAGGCTCTGGTCGCGTCAGGGTCGGGAGCGCCCGAAGTAACGGAATGGATTGAGAGGTCTCGGCAATGGAGCTGACACGCTATGGCCACGAGGACGCCCGGGATGTCAGGGCCATGCTCCTGGATATCCACGACGAGGCGTACGCCGACGACCCTGACGAGTTCCATTCCCGCGATCGGTTCGCCGAGTTCGTAGATGCCTGGTCGAACAAGGAGACATGGTCCTGCATCGTCGGCTTCGAAGAGGGGGCACCGGTCGGGTATGCCTACGGCGCGCTGTTCAGCCCTGGTGCGTGGTGGCGTGGAGTTGAGACGCCGGACTGGCTTGCGGAGGAGACTCAGGTATTCGCCCTGTCTGAACTCATGATCGTGCCGAGGTGGCGCAAGACAGGAGCCTCGGCCCAGATCCACGACGCGCTGATCAAGGCCCAGGACGCCTACGCCGTCACACTGTTCGTTGACTCGGCTCACCCGAAGGTTCAAGCACTGTACGAGAGCTGGGGATACCGCAAGTTCGACGAGTCAAGGCCCTTCGAGGACGCACCCTTGTACGCAGTCATGGTCAAGGAGCTGTGATCCCGGGGCCGCCGACGTCCCGCCTGCTGGAGAGGGCCGCCTGAGCGATCTTGGAGAGCGCCAGGGAGCGGTCGGCGTCGACGACGAGCCAGCCCCTCTCAAGAAGCGTCTGGAGCTGCGGTCGGACCTCGTCACCCAGCTCGTCCGCCAGGTCGTCGTCCGTCGGGGAGTCGCCGGCCCTCAGCCGCTCCGCGATGCGGAGCACGAGGGCCTCCTCTTCCGCTGTGATGTTGAAGTCCATGAGGCGAAGGTACGGGCGCAGCCTCATCAACGCCCTCTTTCCAGCCCTATGATTTCCGCATGGCACAGAAGATCGTCACCCTTTACATCGATGACCTCACGGGCGAAGAAGCTCAGGAAGCTGCCACCCACACGTTCTCGCTGGATGGGGTGTCGTACGAGATCGACCTGGGCCCCGAAAGCTACGAGCAAATGCTTCAAGCCTTCGGCCCGTTCCTCAAGGCAGGGCGAAAGGCCGGCAGGACCCGCAAGCCCTCAAAGGCCACTGCTGCCTCCAGCCGTGACGACAGCGCGGCCATCCGGGCATGGGCCAGGGAGGCCGGCTACACCGTTTCCGACCGCGGGCGTGTGCCGGCCGACGTGCGCGAGGCATACGCCAAGGCTCACTGACCTCTCGGTCCGGAGCCGCGAGCACCTGGAGACTGGCTGCCAAACTCAACGGTCGCCCACGCAAGGCGCTCGGCTGGGGAACCCCAGTCGAGCGCCTGTCTGTCAGGACGGACAGCACACCGCGGTGGTGGGCCCGAGATGTGGGAGTAATGACATTTCCTGCACCTGCCGAGGCTGATCCCTGACGGATGAACCAAGAACCGTGACGCAGGCCAACTATTAATTCATTCATGCATCGGCGAAGGCTCAGTGAGCCGCATACCACGAGGTACTGCGGCTCGGGTGCGGCTGTGGGCCGTCAAATGGGTGCTGTCCATGCTGGCGTGGTCGTGATGACTGCACCCATGAAGGTGAACGTGCAGGCGCGTCCTGGTCCCGTTTCGTTCTGGTTCGAATACGGCCGAAACACTGGTGGTGGCACGGCCAACGACAAGAGCAGCCGTGGCAGTCAATCAGAGGAGATGACATGACCGAGTCCGGGTGCGCCATGTTCAAACGATTGGCCAAGGAGGGACAGATCGCTATTGCTCATAAGGAATTGCAGATCCGCAGTCTCGACGACACGATCCGCCGCCTGCTCAGCACGCCCCCGGTTGACCAAAACCACGTTCAAGCTCTGGAGGCGCGTAAGCAGCTCCTGGAGAGCCAGCTTCCTGATGACCTCAATACGCAGGCGACACTCGAAGACGTGATTGCTGAAGTTTGCACTGAACCATTTCCAGGCTCATGACGTGGCCAGGGCCGCGGCATAGTGCAGCTTTGATTGCCTTGTGACAGGGCTGTCCGGATGAGCCGGCTCGGATGCAGGACAGGCGCGGTGATCCAAGATCATGTGGGTGTCTACGCCTCATGATCACGAACCGGACATCACGCGACCTTGCCGAGGCCCTGACCACGAGGCCCCAGCCAAGCGCCCTCACCCACGCTTGCCTCGCCGTTTCGCTTGATATGGGGCCAGGTTGTAGGCGGAAGCGCGTAAGCGCAGGCGGCACAGGGAGCACCGCTTCGTCAGGATGCGCCAGCAGCCAGGAAGTGCCACGATCGAATGTGTGGACCTCGCTGGGCGAGAAGCCCATGGCCCAGATTCACGGCACGCGGAAGTTTGGCACGGACGCCACCCTGGATTATTCGCAAGGGTGATGCGGCAAATAAGAGCATACATAGGAGGCACAGTTATGGCCAAGTCCAGCCCCATAGACTGCGCGTCGCTGAAAGCCACAGTGAAAAAGTGCCAGTCCGATATCAAGAGCGATCGACATCGAATTGTGGGGGTAGAAGATGAGCTCCGGCACGTTAAAGACCCGACCAAAATTGCGAAACTTAGAGAGGAATTGCATGCCCTGCAATCAGATATCCACGGGGCCGAGGCGCTCGAAGAACAAACTCTGATAGAAATTAACGAACGCTGCTGACCTCCCAGGGGCAGCAGTGTTCGACTAGGCATCCTCGGGTAGCGCCGGGGGGCGACTCCCTTCGTACTGGTAACACGATCACTGGCGGGGGCCATCGCGATGGTTGCAGCAAGCCAAGCGCTGCTACAGCACGGGACAGGAGAAGCAACGGAGGAGAAGAGTCATGACCCATCGCAGCGGACACTCATGTGACGGCCTACGGAGCCAGATCGCAGGGACCAAGGGGCTTATAGTGCGGGACGAACACCAAGTCAGCCTGAGGCGAGCAACGCTTGATCGACTGAAAAGTCAGCCGCATCCTGATCCAGAAAAAATCACAACAGCCCAGCAGGACTTGGACGCAGCATCGCAGAAGGTAGATGATGATCGACAAAACCTGGTGGATCTTCAAGACGAATTCGACACGATCTGCGCTGGCGGCCGCTAAGGCGAACCGGAGAAGAGCCTCCACGAGGAGGCTTTTCATGGAGGTATATACCCCCCCCGCACTAAATACGTACCTGTTATCGGCGTTGAACCGTATCGCCAGCCGCTCAAAGTGAAACCGAGGCCACTCCGCGGGTGGCCCAACAGAGGCTTCATTCACCGTGCTGGAGCCCAGATCCCCCAGGTTTTATGCCATAAAAGCCCGCAGAAATGTTTCTAAGGGCCTTGGATCGCATTCACTGAAGCCGGCGGGTACAACCGGGTCAGTCAGTGGCGCCGTGGTCCTTTCATACCCGTACACGGTCCGAGGAAGGCACCCCCGGTGGGTCCTCATTGAATGAATGAGCGCATTACCCCTGTCATGTGTGGGATAGGTCACGCAATTGATTCATTCACGCGGGCCACCCGAGGAGACGCACCCATCAGGGGAACGGACATTCCTTCGATTGCGGTGAGTGAATTATTTCCCGTTCATGATCACGCACGGTATAACTCCAGGCGGCTTCGCATGATCGTGATCACTTGAATAGCCATTAACTTCGCCGGTGAATGCATGCCACGCGCATGAACGCCTCGGGCAAGCCTGGGTGGATCACGGACTGCCGTTCGCCCGGGACGGCTTCAAGCTCCAGCGGGACGGCCGGGCCGGAGGCCCCCAGGACCCTGAGAAGGTGTCAGCACGCTGGCGCACCGCTCGGAACCGGCTAAAGCTCCCGGACAACTTCCGGCTGCACGACTGGCGCGCCTCGAAGATCACGAACGACTTGGACAGCCACGAGAACCCGGTGGAGGTCTCCGCCAACGCTCGGCACCACTCACCGGGCTACACGATGGCGCGGTACGGCAGGCGCCGCGCCGAGGGAGCCAAGAAGCTGGCCGCCTCCAGCGCCGCCCGCATTGGCCTGTCGTCCCTGGTCTGACCCCGCTGAGGCGGTGGTCACACCGCCGGTCACGGGAAGTCCAGAATCCTACTGGTCACGCTACTGGTCACACTGAGGGGCAAGAAACAGAAAAACCCCAGCTCAGCTGGGGTCTCTGGTGGTGTCCGAGGGGGGACTTGAACCCCCACGCCCGATAAAGGGCACTAGCACCTCAAGCTAGCGCGTCTGCCATTCCGCCACCCGGACAAGGTGTCTGCCGCTCCGGCGTGGCCGGTTCGACGTGGAAAACAATAGCAAACGATCCGGGGTGGTCGATCACCTGCTCGTCCGGCCGGCGGTGGGGCTGTGACCAGGGGATGTCGGGAGTATTGCGGCCTTGGGCGCGGGGGGCGGGAGGGGGAGGATGGCCGTGGACCCCCGCCGCGGACCGTGCTCCTTCGGGAGCGCGACGCGGCCGTGAACCAAGAGGAGGCAGTGTGAGCGAGCTCCGCGAGCGAACCAACGAGAGGTGCGAGTCCTGCGAATGCGGGGCCGAGCGAAGCGAGGTTCCGGCATGAGCGAGTCGCAGCCGGGCCGTACGGTCACGGGGGAGGACGAGGTCGTCGACCTGTGCCGGGACCTGATCAGGATCGACACCAGCAACTATGGGGACCACTCGGGGCCGGGGGAGCGGGCCGCTGCCGAGTACGTCGCGGAGAAGCTCGCCGAGGTGGGGCTGGAGCCGCAGATCTTCGAGTCTCACAAGGGCCGGGCCTCCACCGTGGCCCGGATCGAGGGGGAGGACCGTTCGCGGCCCGCGCTGCTGATCCACGGGCATACGGATGTGGTGCCGGCCAATGCCGACGACTGGACCCACCACCCGTTCTCCGGCGAGATCGCGGACGGGTGTGTGTGGGGCCGGGGCGCGGTCGACATGAAGGACATGGACGCGATGACGCTGGCCGTCGTACGCGACCGGCTGCGTACGGGGCGGAAGCCGCCGCGGGACATCGTGCTGGCGTTCCTCGCGGACGAGGAGGCGGGCGGTACGTATGGCGCGCGGTTCCTGGTGGACAAGCACCCCGAGCTGTTCGAGGGGGTGACGGAGGCGATCAGCGAGGTCGGCGGCTTCTCCTTCACCGTCAATGACCAGGTGCGGCTCTATCTCATCGAGACTGCCCAGAAGGGCATGCACTGGATGAAGCTGACGGTGGACGGCAGTGCCGGGCACGGTTCGATGATTCACAAGGACAACGCGATCACCGAACTGTCGGAAGCCGTGGGGCGGTTGGGGCGGCACGAGTTCCCGGTGCGGGTGACCAAGACGCTGCGGTCGTTCCTGGACCAGCTCGGGGACGCTCTGGGCACCGATCTCGACCCGGAGAACATGGACGGCACGCTGGCCAAGCTCGGCGGTATCGCGAAGCTGATCGGCGCGTCGCTGCGGAACACCGCCAATCCGACACAGCTGGGCGCCGGCTACAAGGTCAACGTCATTCCGGGGCAGGCCACCGCGCATGTCGACGGACGCTTCCTGCCGGGCTACGAGAAGGAGTTCCTGGCCGATCTGGACCGGATTCTGGGGCCGCGGGTCAAGCGCGAGGACGTCCACGCGGACAAGGCGCTGGAGACGACGTTCGACGGGGCGCTGGTCGACGCCATGCAGTCGGCGCTGCAGGCCGAGGACCCGATCGCGCGGGCCGTTCCGTACATGCTCTCGGCCGGTACGGACGCCAAGTCGTTCGATGATCTGGGCATCCGCGGCTTCGGCTTCGCGCCGCTGAAGCTGCCGCCGGAGCTGGACTTCGCCGGGATGTTCCACGGTGTGGATGAGCGGGTGCCGGTGGACGGACTGAAGTTCGGAGTGCGGGTGCTCGACCGGTTCATCGACCAGAGCTGAAAAGTGGTGGAGCCGCAGCTGAATCCGGTACGAAATTCCTGCCTTTCGTGCCGGGTTCGCTGAAATGGGTGAAAGCTGCGATGTGTTCGTAGCTTCAACGGCTCGGCCCTCGTTGCAGAGTGTGCGGTCCGCGGCTGGGATCGCATTGTCTACAAGGAGGAATAATGATCAAGAAGATCGTCGCAGCTGCGGCAGTCACCGGTGGTCTCGTGCTTGCCGGTGCGGGCCTGGCCGTTGCCGACTCGGGTGCTCAGGGCGCGGCCCTGAACTCCCCTGGTGTGGGGTCCGGTAACACCGTCCAGGTGCCGGTCCACGTGCCGGTGAACGCCTGTGGCAACACGATCTCCGTGATCGGGCTGCTGAACCCGGCCTTCGGCAACACCTGCATCAACAAGTGACGTTCTGACGTTCTTTGACGTTCTGCGTGAGCCCGTAAGGGCGTGATCCAGCTCGGCTCCGGAATGTATGCCATGCGTTCCGGAGCCTCTGGGTATTTCTGCACCGAGTGGATCTCCCAGGAGATCCACTCGGTGCATCCGGTACAGCACAAGGCAGGGGAACAACCTATGAGGCAGGTCGCAAGAAAGGGTCTGATCACGATCGCGGCCGCGGGTGGCGTACTCGCCGCCCTCAGCGGAAACGCATACGCGGACTCGGCGGCCGCGGGCGGCGCGGCGAATTCGCCCGGCGTGGGGTCGGGCAATTCGGTTCAAGTACCGGTCCACGCACCGGTGAACGTGTGCGGGAACACCGTCAACGTCGTCGGACTGCTCAATCCCGCGTTCGGGAACGACTGCGCCAACGGCGGCAAGCACGGGGGCAGTTACCACGGTGGACACGGCGGCGGGCACGGTCAGCACGGGGGCGGCCATGGCGGCGCCACCGCCGGAGGCGGGACCACGCACTCGCCCGGCGTCGCTTCGGGCAACACCGTCCAGGTGCCGGTCGACGTTCCCGTCAACGCCTGCGGCAACAGCGCCACGATCGGCGGGCTGCTGAACCCCGCATTCGGGAACGACTGCGGCAACGAAACCCGGCCGCAGCACCCCGGGAGCCCGCACCACCCGCAGCAGCCGCCCACTCCGGGGAAGCCCCACCACCCGGGGAAGCCGCACCATCCCGGTAAGCCCCACCACCCGGGGAAGCCGCATCACCCGGGTAAGCCGGAGCACCCGGGGAAGCCGGACCACCCCGGTAAGCCGGACCACCCCGGTAAGCCGGAGCACCCGGGCAAGCCGCAGACCCCTCCGGGTGGCCACGGCACCCCGGAAGGCCCGGGAGTGCGGCCGCAGACCGAGGTCCCGGGGAAGTCGGCGATCGTCTCGACGCCGAAGCCCGGCGCCGAGCTCGCCCACACCGGCACCGGGATGATCGGCTCCGCGGTACCGGCGAGCGCCGGACTGCTCCTCGGCGGGGCGGTGCTCTACCGCCGGACGCGCACCGCGCGCAGGTGATCCGCGCCACGTAGCGCGGAACACACACAACGGAGCGGGCCCTGGAGGTACGGGACCCGCTCCGTCTGCTGCATACACACCTTTTCGGCGATCACCACGTGGCGCGGAGCTGTCGGATGATCCGGCGGCGCAGCCGCACTCTGCGGCTCCCGTCGGGGTTGAGTCGAAGGCGGTCCAACTCCCAGTGTCCGTACTCGGCATGGTCGGTCAGCAGGCGTGTGGTGGCCGACCGGGAGACTCCCCGGGGCACATACACATCGCAGAATTCGTATTCCGGCATCGCATCTATTGTGCGGGACCGGCCCCGGTACGGATAGCGTCTGCACTATGTCTGATGCTGCGCAGCCTTCCGCTGCCGAGGTACGTGCCGCCGCCGAGGCGGTAAAAGCCGCGCTGGACCGTCACCTCGACGCGGTCGAACGCCGCTCGGGGCAGGACGATCCGGCCGTCTATGCCGCGTTCGACGAGCTCGCCGCGGCGGCTGAGGTCTATGACGAGCTGCTCTACGACACCTACGACGAGGTCACCCCCTTCGAGATCCCCGGGAACGAGGCGCTGCCCGCCTACGCGGGCCCCGCGGAAGCGAGCGCGCTCAGCGTGCTGATCCGGCGCGATTACACCGTCGCCGAACCGCAGCGGCTGCTGCATCAGGCGCAGCGCATCGCCGACCTCGATCCGGACGCCGTCGACGAGGGCGCGGTGAACGGCTCGGGCGAGGCCGCGGGCGTCGTCGGCACCAGCGTTCATGCGGCGCTCGGTGTGCTTTTCGGGGAGTTCGAACCCGACGAGATCGCCTCCCGGCACAAGGAGTTCGGTCTGGAGGAGGGCGACTCCACGCTGTGGGTGGCGGCCGTCGACGATCCCACCGAACCGGGGGAGTGGCTGTCCGCGCCGTTCGACCAGGCGGATCCCCAGCGGGTGGTGTGCCGCTTCGACGTCAGCTCGGTCTTCGATGAAGAGCTGGCCGATGACGAGGATGAGGACGACGATCTGCTGGGGACGTCCGGCCGGGGTCGCTGAGACAGGACCGCTGAGACAGGGATCGCTGAGACTGGGATCGCTGAGACTGGGATCGCTGAGCCAGGACCGGTGAGACTGGGACCGGTGAGGCCGGGGCGGGGAGGGGGACGGGCGCGCCGTTCCGTCCTCCCCGCCCCGGCGCTTCATCGGCCGGTGTGCGCGGCTCAGGCTTCCGCCGATGCCTCCGTCGCGGCCTCCATGGCCTGCATCTGCAGCAGGGTGCGCAGCCGGCTGGTGCGCTCCTTCACGGGGACCTCGGCGACCGCGCGCGGCAGGGCCTGGTCGGCGCCCTGGACGACCGAGAGATGCCGTTCGCCGCGGCTGAAGGCGGTGTAGACCCAGGCGCGGGTCAGGCCCTCGGCCGCGTCGCCGGGCAGCACGACCACCGCGGCGGGCCACCGCGCGCCGGCCGCCTGATGAGCGGTGAGCGCCCAGCCGTGGCGAACCGCTCCCGCCTCGACCTGCTCGCGTGGGACGACGACGGCGGTGCCGTCGCAGTCGAGACTCAGGCCCGCGGCGTCGGCGCCGGTGACCGTACCGGGGACCGTACGGCCGAGCGCGGCGGTGTAGGCGACGCGGTCACCGGGGTCGAAACCGCCGAACCGGCCGGGGCCGGGATTGAGCCGTTCCTTCAGGGCGGCGTTCAGCGCGCGGGTGCCGGCCGCGCCGCCGTGGCCGACGGTGATCACCTGGGTCCGGTCGGCGGGGACGCCGAACGCCCGGGGTACGGAGTCGGCGACGAGCTGGACGGTGCGGTGCACCGCCTCGCCGGCGTCGCGCACCGGGACGATCACCACCTCCTTGCCGGGCGCCTCGACCTGGCTCAGCTCGCCGACGCCGATGCCCGACACCAGCTCGCCGATCGGGCCGAAGTCCGGGGTACGGGAGGCGACCTGGGGGCAGCAGCGGGCCGCGAGGAGGTCGGCGAAGAGGCGGCCGGGACCGGCGGACCACAGGACGCCGGGGTCGCCGCTGAGGACCAGCCGGGTGCCGTCGGTCAGCGACTCGACGAGTAGCGCGGCGGTTTCCAGATCCAGCTGCGGCGCGTCCAGTACCACCAGCAGGTCGAGGGCGAGCGCGCCGTCCGCGTCCCGGCCGGGGCCCTCCTGGCCGGAGAGCAGTCCGGATACGGTGACCGCCGCCGCGTCCAGGCCCTCGGCGGCCGCGCCGGTCGAGGCCTCGGCGAGGTGCGCCGTCAGGCGCCGGCGGCCGTTCTCGGTGTGGGTGGCGCCGTAGGCCCGCAGGCCCAGGGAGCGGGCGGCGGCGATGAGCGCGGCGGGCTCGGCGCGGGCCGCCTCGGCGCCGGTGTGCGCCACCAGGCCGCTGCCCGCGGCGGCCCGGATCAGTTCGGCGGCGGACGGGGTGGGGGCGGCGGCCGCCGCGGCCTCCCACCCGGCGGCGGAGGGGCGGGCGGGCCGGGGGGCGGTTTCGCCGGGGGCCTCGTCGCTCTCGGCGTCGCTCTCGGCGTCGGCCGTCTCGGTGTCCGGGCCGTCCCCCGCGTCCACGCCGTCGCTCGCGTCCGGGCCGTTCGCCCCGGTCGTCTCCTCGAAGGCGTTGAGCAGCCGTGCCAGGCCGTCGGCCACGCTCTCCTCGGCCATCGCGAACCGGTCCAGGCCGAGCAGGATCCGTACCGGCCGCTCCTCGTCGTCGTCCTCGCTCGCCGCGGGACGGGCCTGGCCCGGGGTGTCCAGCGCGTCCTGGAAGACCAGCACCGCACCCTCGGCGATCGCCGTCTGGAGGGCGTCATCGGGATCCGGGACGGCCCGCTGGGCGAGCGCGGCGCGCAGCGCGGGCGCCTCCAGGGCGGAGTGGCCCGCCACGGCGGCCTGTTCCAGCAGCCACAGCACCAGGGCCTGGCCGCGCCGCTCGTCGTCCGGGCCGCAGGCGGGGCCGAGCAGTGCCCGCGCGAAGCCGTCGGCCTGCTCGGGGCGCACCCCGGGGACGCCGAGCAGCTGCCAGGGGTCGGCGCTCAGCGTCTCGGCGGCCCGCTCGCCCAGCGCCTCGGCGGTCTTCCCGGCCAGCGCCGGCGGCGCACCGCCGGCCGTCAGGATCTGCCGTACGCCCTCGATGCCGGGGGCCGTCGGCACGGCGGGACGGGGAGCGGGGGCGGGGGCTGTGGGCGGCGGGGCATCCGGGCCGTCCGGGGCGTCCGAGGTCGCGGGCCGGCCGGCCGCGGGCTGTGGTGCCGCCTCCGGTGCCGGACGGGGGCGCTCCGTCGGCCGGGCGGCGACCGGCTTGGCCGCGCGTGGCGTCTCGGCGAAGAACGAGGCGGCCGGCCGCTCGCCGCTCTCCACGGCCCGGACCGCCGCCGCAAGCTGCGCCGCCGTCGCCGCGGCCGAGCCGGCTGCCCCGGCGCTCACCTCACCCGTCTGCGCGGCCGCGTCGCCCGGAGCCTGCGCGGTGTCCTCGGCCGGCTGGGCATCCGTAGTGCCGGGCGCGGCCTCCTGCTCGGGCGGGGTCTCGCCGGCGAGGCGGTCGGTACTCACAGCGTGCTCCAGTCGTGATCGGGATAGTGGTGCACCGGAGCCGATACATCGTCCAGCGCCCGGCGGATCTCGTCAGGAAGACTAAGGGTCTCCACTGACAATGCCGCTCTGAGCTGCTGCGCTGTGCGGGCGCCCACGATCGGTGCGGTGACCGAGGGACGGTCGCGGACCCAGGAGAGCGCGACCTGGAGCGGGGTGACGGCCAGTCCGTCGGCGGCGGTGCTCACCGCTTCGACGACCCGGCCCGCCGTCTCGTCCAGATAGGGCGCGACGAACGGCGCCAGATGCTCCGAGGCGCCCCGCGAATCGGCGGGTGTGGCGTTGCGGTACTTGCCGGTGAGCACGCCGCGGCCCAGCGGGGAGGAGGGCAGCAGGCCCAGGCCGAGGTCGGCGGCGGCGGGCAGCACCTCGCGCTCGACGCCGCGCTGGAGCAGGGAGTACTCCATCTGCGTACTGGCCAGCCGGTTGCGTACACCGGGCGCCGCCAGCTGCCAGGTGGCGGCCTTGGCGAGCTGCCAGCCGGAGAAGTTCGCCAGGCCCACGTAGCGCGCCCGGCCGCTGGTGACGGCCAGGTCGAGGGCCTGGAGTGTCTCCTCCAAAGGGGTGTGCGGGTCGAAGGCGTGCAGCTGCCACAGGTCGACGCAGTCGGTGCCCAGCCGCTCCAGGGAGGCGTCCAGCGCGGCGAGCAGATGGCGTCTGGAGCCGTCGACGCGGCGGTCCGCCTCCAGGACGCTGCCGGCCTTGGTGGCGATCACCAGGTCATCGCGCGGAACGAGACCTTCCATCAGCCGGCCCAGGAGGTATTCGGCGCCGCCGTCGGCGTAGATGTCGGCGGTGTCGACGAGGGTGCCGCCGGCCTCCCAGAATGTCTTGAGCTGGTCGGCGGCTTCCTGCTCGTCGGTGTCGCGCGCCCAGTTGAGGGTGCCGAGTCCGAGGCGGGACACGCGAAGGCCCGTACGGCCGAGGTGCCTTTGCTCCATGGGCCTTGAGATTACGCGCCGCGAGGCGGGATCAGGGGACCTGTGGACAACCCGTCGATGACGGCCGGAGGCGGTGCGCGCTAGAGTCCCCGCAACAGCGACGTTACTGATCAGTAAGGGGAGCGGCATGAGGCTTGGCATCAACCTCGGCTACTGGGGTGCCGGGATGGACTCGGACAATCTCGCGGTGGCGCAGGAGGCCGACCGCCTCGGTTACTCGGTCTGCTGGGCCGCCGAGGCCTACGGCTCCGACGCCCCCTCCGTCCTGTCCTGGGTGGCCGCCCAGACCGAGCGCATCGACATCGGCTCGGCCATCCTCCAGATCCCGGCCCGTACGCCCGCGATGACGGCGATGACGGCCGCGACGCTGGACTCGCTCTCCGGCGGCCGCTTCCGGCTGGGCCTGGGTGTCTCCGGTCCGCAGGTCTCCGAGGGGTGGTACGGCGTCAAGTTCGACAAGCCGCTGGCCCGCACCCGCGAGTACGTCGACATCGTCCGCAAGGCGATGTCGCGCGAGCGTCTGTCCTACGAGGGCGAGCACTGGACGCTGCCGCTGCCCGGCGGCCCCGGCAAGCCGCTCAAGCTCACCGTGCACCCGGAGCGCGAGCACATCCCGCTCTACATCGCCGCGATCGGCCCCAAGAACCTCCAGCAGACCGGCGAGATCGCCGACGGCGCACTGCTGATCTTCCCCTCCGCCGACCACCTGGAGGAGACCGCGATCTCCGCCATCCGGGCGGGCCGCGAGAAGGCGGGCAAGACGCTGGACGGCTTCGATATCTGCCCGACGCTGCCGCTGGCCGTCGGTGCGGACAAGGACGTCAGCGCGCTGGCCGACATGTTCCGCCCGTACACCGCCCTGTACGTCGGCGGCATGGGCAGCCGCAAGCAGAACTTCTACAACCAGCTGGCCCGGCGCATGGGCTACGAGAAGGAAGCCGCCGAGATCCAGGACACGTACCTGTCCGGCGACAAGGACGGCGCGGCCGCCGCCATCCCGGAGCGGCTGATCGACCAGACCACGCTGCTCGGTTCCGTCGAGCGGATCGCGGAGCGGATGCAGGCCTATGCGGCGGCCGGGGTCACCACGCTGACGCTGGCTCCGGCGGGCTTCACGCTGGAGGACCGGCTCGCGTCGCTGCGGGCCGGCACCGAGGCCCTGGAGCGCGCGGGACTGGCCTGAGCGGCACCGGCGTAGGACGGCAGAAGGCCCGGCGCCGAGGGGCGCCGGGCCGGTGAAGCACTGCGGCCGTGGTGGGGGCTCGGGGGTCTTCCCCGCCACGGCCGTCACGCAGCACAACGCCCTGATGGCGTGCTGGTTACGCCCCTGCACCACAGGGCGGGTAGATCGAACGGGCGCATGAACCGGCACTGCGGTTGCCGCTCCCGGAAGGCCGCATTTGACTTGACTGCGGTGCGGCTTTCCGGAAGGTGGTACGGATGCTCTCGGCCAGGAGTGTGTTCCAGGAGATCGTCGACAACGACGATGCCTACCGTCTGTTCTGCTCCATCGCGGCCAGCGGGGAGTCCCAGGGCGGATGGGAGAACGGCCGGATCGCCGCACTGCTCCCCGCGTCGATGCGCGCACTGGCACCCAAGGTCACCCGGCACGGCGCCGACGAGGACAAGCACGGCCGGATCTTCCAGGCCCTGATGCGCAAGCGCGGGCTGACACCCACCCACGTCCCCGAGGCGACCGACTACACGATGCTCCTGGAGCGGCAGGGCATCGGCCTGGCCCACGACAAGCTGCGCCGCGACGAGCCGCTCACCGAGCTCGACATCATCACCTACCTCGCGCACAGCCGGGTCACCGAGCAGCGCGCCGCCGACCAGATGGAGATGCTCAAGTCCTGCTTCGGCGACCACCCCGAGGTGGGCAAGGCGATCCGGATGATCTCCCAGGACGAGGACAATCACCTCGCCTACTGCCATGAGGAGCTGCTGCGGCTGGCCCGCGCCGGGCACGGCCGGACCATTCAGCGGATCCTGCGCGACTGCGCGCTCGCCGAGATCGGCATCTACCGCGACGTCAGCCTGACGGTGATGGCCCACATGGGCCGCATCCTGGGCTGGCCGGCGGCCAAGTCCGGTGTGCTCTCCGCCGCGATCTGGGGGGTGTACGCCTATGAGCGGGCGTTCGGCTGGCGGCGGATGGTCGGTCTGCGGATGCCCGAGCGGCGCAACGCGCTGGGCGGGCCGGCCACCTCGGCTCCGGAATTCGCCTGAGGAGGGCGGGCCGAAGCCGCACACCGGCGTTCCGGGACCCGGCGCCGCCCCGGGCCGGGCCCGCTCACAGCCACCCGCGCCGCTTGAACAGCCGGTACAGGGACACCTCGATGGCGACCATCACCAGCACGATCCCCGGATAGCCGAACTGCCACTTCAGCTCGGGCATGTGCTCGAAATTCATGCCGTAGATACCGGCGATCAGAGTGGGTACGGCGGCCAGCGCCGCCCACGCCGAGATCTTGCGCATGTCGTCGTTCTGCCGCACGCCCATCTGCGCGAGATGGGCCGAGAGAATGTCCGAGAGCAGCCGGTCCAGGCCGTCCACCGACTCGATCGCGCGGGTGAGGTGGTCGTCCACATCGCGGAAGAACGGCCGGGCGTGGTCGTGCACGAACGGCACCCCGGGGTTGCGCAGGCGAGCCATCGGCTCCGCCAACGGGCCCGTGGCGCGCCGGAATTCCATCACCTCGCGCTTGAACGAGTAGATCTCCGCCGCGGTGTTCTTGGTGTCGCCGCGGACCGGGGAGAACACCTCGGCCTCCAACTCCTCCAGGTCCAGCTGGAGTTCGGTGGCGACCTCGATGTAGTGGTCGACCACCGCGTCGCTGACCGCATAGAGCACCGCGGTCGGGCCGTGCCGCAGGATCTCCGGCTGGTGCTCCAGCCGCTTGCGCACCGCGCGCAGCGGGCTGGCCGCGCCATGGCGGACGGTCACCACGAACGAGTCGCCGACGAAGACCATCAGCTCCGACGCCGTCACGGTGTCCGCGCTCACGTCGTAGGTGATCGGCTTCAGCACCAGGAACAGCGAGTCGTCGTACACCTCCAGCTTCGGCCGCTGGTGTGCGTTGAGGGCGTCCTCGACGGCCAGCGGATGCAGGGCGAACTGGCTGCTGACGCTGTCGAACTCCTCCTGCGTCGGCTCGTACATCCCCAGCCACAGGAAGGAGTGGCCTTCTGCCCGTGCCTCGTCCAGGGCATGCGAGAAGTCGGTCGCGCACTCGATGCGGCGACCTTCCCGGTAGACGGCGCAGTCCACGATCACACCTGGCATTCTCACCCGTTACCCGGCGGCCTGCCAGGAAGAGCCGCCGGGCACGTAGGGTTGCGGTCATGCCCACGCTGATCCTGGTGCGGCACGGCCGCTCCACCGCCAACACCTCCGGAGTGCTCGCCGGACGGCTGCCCGGCGTCGCCCTCGACGAGCGGGGCGCCGCCCAGGCCGCGGCGCTCCCCGCCCGGCTGGCGCACATTCCGCTGGCCGCCGCCGTCTCCAGCCCGCTGCAGCGCTGTCAGGAGACCCTGCGGCCGCTGCTGGCCGATCGCCCCGGTCTGCCGCTGTACACCGAGGACCGGATCAGCGAATGCGACTACGGGGACTGGGCGGGCCGCAAACTGGCCGAGCTGAACGACGAGCCCCTGATGGAGACCGTCCAGCGGCACCCGTCGGCCGCCGCCTTCCCCGGTGGCGAGTCGATGCGCGCCATGCAGGCCCGCGCGGTGGACGCCGTACGGGAGTGGAACGCCCGCATCGAGGAGCGGCACGGCGCCGAGGCGGCCTATCTGATGTGCTCGCACGGCGACATCATCAAATCCCTCGCCGCCGACGCGCTCGGCATGCACCTCGACCTCTTCCAGCGGATCTCCGTCGAGCCCTGCTCGGTCACCGCGATCCGCTACACCCGGCTACGGCCTTACCTCGTACGCCTCGGCGACACCGGTGACTTCGCCTCCCTGGTGCCCCCCGAGGACGGCGCCCCGGCCGCGGCCGGGCGGGACGCGGCTCTGGGGGGCGGTGCGGGAGCACCGTGATCAGTCGGCGCAGTAGGGTGGTGCGACGGCGCTGCTCTGCCGTATCCCTGTGAACCGCACGACGACCGCAGGACCGCGCAGCGACCGCAGTGCCCCCGAAGTCGAGCAATCGGAGCAGGACGTTGTCCCGTCAGGTGTTCTTCTACGACGCGCCGGACCGCTTCGTGGCCGGTACGGTCGGGCTGCCTGGGCGCCGTAGCTTCTTCCTCCAGGCCACCGCGGCCGGCCGCACCACCAGCGTCGCCCTGGAGAAAACCCAGGTCGCGGCCCTCGCCGAGCGGATCGATGAACTGCTGGACGAGGTGGTACGGCGCAGCGGCGGCAACGCCCCGGTGCCCGCCGTCTCGCCCACCGAGCTGTCCGACACCGCCCCGCTGGAATCGCCGGTCGAGGAGGAGTTCCGGGTCGGCACCATGGCGCTCGCCTGGGACGGCGAGGACGAGCGCATGATCGTCGAGGCGCAGGCGCTGGTCGAGCTGGAGGCCGAGAGCGACGAGGACCTCGCCGACGCCGAGGAGCGGCTCCTCCAGGACGACGAGAACGGCCCGCCGATGCTACGGGTGCGGCTGACCGGAATGATGGCCAGGGCATTCGCCAAGCGGGCCCTGGAAGTCGTCAACGCGGGCCGCCCGCCCTGCCCGCTGTGCAGCCTGCCGCTCGACCCGGAGGGACACGTATGCCCGCGCCAGAACGGATACCGACGGGACGCCTGAGCGCCATGGAGCCCGCCGTCGATCCGGCCCTGCCCGCGCCGGCGGACCCGCCGCAGGCCGCACAGGAGCCCGCCGGAGCCCTTGGCGACGCCTTTCTCGCCGACGGCGAGCTGACCGTCCGCGGCCAGATCCGCGAGGCGTCCAACGCCGTGCTCTACTGCACGGTCGAGCGCGACGGCCGTACCGCCTCCGCCGTCTACAAGCCGGTCGCCGGCGAGCGCCCGCTGTGGGACTTCCCCGACGGCACGCTCGCCCAGCGCGAGGTCGCCGCCTACGAGATCTCCCGGGCCACCGGATGGGACCTGATCCCCGCGACGGTGCTGCGCGACGGCCCGTACGGCACCGGCATGGTTCAGGAGTGGATCGAGCCGCCCGAGGGGGACGGGGCCGAGGTACCCGAACTGCTGGCCCTGGTGGAGGACGAGGAGCCGGGGCCGGGCTGGAAAGCGGTCGGCTTCGCGGACATCGGCGAGGGCCGCACCGCGCTGCTGGTGCACGCCGACCACCCCTGGCTGCGGCGGCTCGCCGTACTGGACGCCGTGATCAACAACGGTGACCGCAAAGGCGGCCATCTGCTGCCCGGCGCCGGCGGACGGCTCTTCGCCATCGACCACGGCGTCACCTTCAACGCCGAGGACAAGCTGCGCACGCTGCTGTGGGGCTGGGCGGGGGAGCCGCTGACCGAGGAGGCGCTGGAGGTCCTGCGCGGCCTTCAGGAGGCGCTGAAGGACGCGGCGCCGCTCGCCGCCCGACTGGCGGAACTGATCACGGATGCCGAGATCGAGGCGCTGCGGGGGCGGGTGGCCGCGCTGCTGAGCACCGGCAGGCACCCCGAGCCGGGCGGTGACTGGCCCGCCATTCCCTGGCCGCCGGTCTGATCCGGCGCACGGCCACCGATCGCCCGCAAGCACGCTTCGCCGCGGAACACAAGACCGCGAATTCGGCCAAGACCACCGGTCCGGTTCGTATGCGGAACATGCGTCCGGTTACGCTCAAGGCATGCATGCATGGCCCGCTTCTGAGGTCCCCGCCCTGCCTGGCCAGGGCCGCGACCTGAGGATCCACGACACCGCGACCGGCGGACGGGTGACCCTCGCCCCTGGTCCCGTCGCCCGTATCTACGTCTGCGGCATCACGCCCTACGACGCCACTCACATGGGGCACGCGGCGACCTACAACGCGTTCGATCTTGTTCAGCGCGTGTGGCTCGACACGAAGCGCCAGGTTCACTACGTGCAGAACGTCACCGACGTCGACGATCCGCTGCTGCAGCGGGCCATCGCCACGGGTGACGACTGGACGGCGCTCGCGGAGCGCGAGACCGCCCTCTTCCGCGAGGACATGACGGCCCTGCGGATGCTGCCGCCCCGCCACTACATAGGCGCCGTCGAGGCGATACCCGGCATCGTGCCGCTGGTGGAACGGCTGCGCGACGCGGGTGCGGCCTATGAGCTGGACGGCGACGTCTACTTCTCCGTCGCCTCCGACCCGCACTTCGGCGAGGTCTCCGGCCTGGACGCCGAGGCGATGCGGCTGCTGTCCGCCGAGCGCGGCGGCGACCCGGAGCGCGAGGGCAAGAAGAACCCCATCGACCCGATGCTGTGGATGGCCGCCCGCGACGGCGAGCCGAGCTGGGACGGCGGCTCGCTGGGCCGCGGCCGGCCCGGCTGGCACATCGAGTGTGTCGCGATCGCCCTGGACCACCTCGGCATGGGCTTCGACGTCCAGGGCGGCGGCTCCGACCTCGCCTTCCCGCACCACGAGATGGGCGCCTCGCACGCCCAGGCGCTGACCGGCGAGCACCCGTTCGCCAAGGCGTATGTCCACGCCGGGATGGTGGCCCTGAACGGCGCGAAGATGTCCAAGTCCAAGGGCAACCTCGTCTTCGTGTCGAAGGTGCGGCGCGACGGGACCGACCCGGCCGCGATCCGTCTCGCGCTGCTCGCCCACCACTACCGCGCCGACTGGGAGTGGACCGACGAGGTGCTGGAGGAGGCCGCGGAGCGGCTGGCGCGCTGGCGTGCCGCGGTCTCCCGCCCCGACGGCCCCTCCGCCGACGCCCTCCTGGAGGAGATCCGTACGGCGCTGGCCGACGACCTGGACTCCCCGGCCGCCCTCGCGGCCGTGGACCGCTGGGCCGCCGCGCAGCAGGCCGCCGGCGGCACCGACGAGGGCGCACCCGGCCTGGTCTCGCGCGCCGTCGACGCGCTCCTCGGCGTGGCCCTGTGACGCCCGCGCACTGACCCCCTACCGCCCCCGGGGCGCTTCCGCCGAGCGGCGGGGGCGCCCCTTTTCGATGAATGGCCGTGACCTGCCGGACGTCTTGGCCCGGCGTGCCATGGTGACGGCGGTCAGGCCGGCGGTCGGGGGGAGACGGGTTCGACGGGGGCTGCGTACCACTGCGCCGAGGCAGCCCTGCGTCGGGTCTCCGTGAGGTGGAGGTCGACGTGCCGGGCGAGGGCGAGCGTGTCCTGGGGGTCGTCGGCCCCGGCGGGATCCACCTCGTCCCAGCTCGAAGAGCGTGGGGCCGGCTCGAATATCACCGCGCAGGCCTGCCACGCCCACCCGGCGCCCGTTCCAATGGATTTATCCCAGGGCGCCGCCCCTCACCGTGGCGTCGACCCGGCGTACGGCGCCGGGTTCGGGCCTCGGGCGGCAAGCGTCAGGCGTCAGGCGAGGACCATCAGTTCCCCTACACGGCCTGGTCGGCGACGGCCCGCGCCAGTGAGTCGGCGTTCTCGCGCCGCAGGGTCATGAAGGCCAGGAACGAGCCGTCGCGGAAGTGCAGCCGGAAGCGGGCCATCAGCTGCAGACGGGGCCGCCGTTCGATGTGCGCGATCTCGTGGCGGGGCACGGCCCATATCAAGTGAGCCTCCCTGCCCGGGGCGACGGCAGCGGCGAGGCCGACCCGGTGGCTGCCGGCCCACAACAGGGTGCGGGGGAGGCCGGGCGGGCGTTCGGTGGGCAGGGCGCGGGCGAGGCTGTCCGCGTCGCCGCGCACCGCGCCGACCCGCGCGAGCTTGTTGCCGAGCGCCGCGCCCGGCCCGAACCCGACGCCGTTCGCTCCCGATACGGGGACCACGGCCGCCAGGTCGAGCAGATGCTCGTCCGGGGCCAGCAGGGGTGTGAGGGTGGCGGCGAATCGGGTCATCAGTTTCTTGGTCACCCAAGCACCGTAAGGGACGCCGCGGGGACCTTGAACTGCGGCCCGGCGGGCGGGAGTTCACCGCCGGGCGGACGTCAGCTGCCGTTGTCCCGCGGGCCGCCGTCCGGACCGCCGTCCGGGTCGTCGGACGTCTCCGGGGCATCCGAAGTGCCCTTGTCCTGGCCGGACCTGGGCTCGTGCGGATCCTTCGGGTCCTTCGGCTCGAAGGGCTCCTTCGGCTCCTTGGACACCGGGCGCGGCGGCCGGGTGCGGCCGCTGGAGGTATCGCGCAGATACGAGCCGTCGCGGCCGTCGGCCACCGCGCCGCCCTCGCTCGCCAGGCCCGGCCCGGCCTGGGGATCACGGCGGCGCAGATAGCGCTCGAATTCGCGGGCGATGGCCTCGCCGGACGCCTCCGGCAGCTCGGCGGTGTCCCGGGCCTCCTCCAGCGACTGGACGTACTCGGCGACCTCGCTGTCCTCGGCCGCCAGCTGGTCCACGCCCAGCTGCCAGGCGCGGGCGTCCTCGCTCAGCTCGCCGAGCGGGATGCTGATGCCCAGGAGGTCCTCCAGGCGGTTGAGCAGCGCCAGGCTGGCCTTCGGGTTGGGCGGCTGGGAGACGTAGTGCGGCACCGCCGCCCACAGGCTCACCGCCGGGACGCCCGCGTGGGTGCACGCCTCCTGGAGGATGCCGACGATGCCCGTAGGGCCTTCGTAGCGCGACTCCTCCAGGTCGAGCCGGGCCGCCAGATCCGCGTCGGAGGTGACGCCGCTGACCGGGACCGGCCGGGTGTGCGGGGTGTCGCCGAGCAGTGCGCCCAGGACCACCAGCATCTCCACGCCCAACTCATGGGCGAAGCCCAGGATTTCGTTGCAGAACGAGCGCCAGCGCATGCTGGGCTCGATGCCGCGGACCAGGACGAGGTCGCGCCGGCGCCCCTTGCCGCCCGCGTCGCCGACCCGGACGACGGAGAGCCGGGTCGTCGGCCAGGTGATCTTGCGTACACCGCCGTCCAGGAAGACGGTCGGGCGGTTCACCTGGAAGTCGTAGTAGTCCTCCGCGTCCAGCGCGGCGAAGACCTCGCCCTTCCATTCCCGGTCCAGATGTGCGACCGCGGCGGAGGCGGCGTCGCCGGCGTCGTTCCAGCCTTCGAACGCGGCCACCATGACCGGGTCGATCAGCTCGGGTACCCCCTCGAGCTCGATCACCCAGCGCCTCCTTCCGACCGGCCCGGCCGCTCCGTGCGGCCACCGGTTGCAGTTCCATTGCGTGCGTCCCCAACACTACGGCGTCCGCGCCGCCCACCCGCAGCCCCTGTGCACGAACGGGTGCTGATTCATCCGACCTGTTGCGGGGATGCTCGCTGTTACCCGCTCAACTTCCGTACGAGGTCTGGACGCGGTCTCGGGCGCGGGTCTATACATCGGATGACCGCGAAAGGTCCGATGTTCTTTCCGCGGCAACCCGGTGTTCCGCGATCTCTCAGGGGGCGTGCGCATGGCCGCAGACGACACCGTGACCGGGCTGGAGGTCCACGACGTCCGCTTCCCCACCTCGGAGCGGCTCGACGGCTCGGACGCCATGAACCCCGACCCCGACTACTCCGCCGCCTATCTCGTGCTGGGCACCGACGGCGGACCACCGGGGCACGGCTTCTGCTTCACCATCGGCCGCGGCAACGATGTCATGGCGGCCGCGATCCGGGCGCTGGCGCCGTATCTCGTCGGCCGCCCGGTGCCCGCCACCGCCGCCGACCTCGCCGCCCTGCACCGCGACCTCACCCATGACTCCCAGCTGCGCTGGCTCGGCCCGGAGAAGGGCGTCATGCAGATGGCGGCGGGCGCGGTGGTCAACGCCGCATGGGATCTGGCGGCCACCCGCGCGGGCCTGCCGGTGTGGGAGTTCCTCGCCGCGATGACCCCCGAGGAGCTGGTCTCGCTCGTCGACTTCCGCTACCTGACCGACGCGCTCACGCCCGACGAGGCGCTGGCGATCCTGCGCACCGCCGAGCCCGGCCGCGCCGAACGCGTCGCCCGCCTCAAGGCCGAGGGCTACCCCGCGTACACCACCTCGCCCGGCTGGCTCGGCTACGACGACGACAAGCTGGTGCGGCTCGCCAAGGAAGCGGTCGCCGACGGCTTCGGGCAGATCAAGCTCAAGGTGGGCGCCGACCTCGGCGACGACACCCGGCGGCTGCGGCTGGCCAGAGAGGCCGTCGGCCCCGGCGTACGGATCGCGGTGGACGCCAACCAGCGCTGGGACGTGGCCGAAGCGGTCCGCTGGATGACCGCGCTGGCGCCGTTCACCCCGCACTGGATCGAGGAGCCGACCAGCCCGGACGACGTCCTGGGGCACGCGGCGGTGCGCTCCGGGCAGCCGGTGAAGGTCGCCACCGGTGAACATGTCGCCAACCGCGTCGTCTTCAAGCAGCTGCTGCAGGCCGGCGCCGTGGACTTCGTCCAGATCGACGCGGCCAGGGTGGCCGGGGTCAACGAGAACCTCGCCATTCTGCTGCTGGCCGCGAAGTACGGCGTGCCCGTCTGCCCGCACGCCGGCGGGGTGGGGCTGTGCGAGCTGGTGCAGCACCTGGCGATGTTCGACTACGTGGCGGTGTCCGGCAGCTGGGACGACCGGGTCATCGAGTACGTCGACCATCTGCACGACCACTTCACCGATCCCGTGGTCGTCGAGCGCGGCCGCTACCGCGCCCCGGCCGCGCCCGGTTTCTCGGCCCGGATGAAGCCGGCATCCGTCGCGGCCCACCGGTTCCCGGACGGGCCCGTATGGCGCTCCCGCCTCAAACCGCACGAGCAGGAGGTCCCGGTATGAGCGAGGGACGGCAGCTCGCCGACTTCGAGGGGATGACCGCGCTCGTCACCGGTGGCGGCTCCGGCATCGGCGCGGCCACCGCCGCCCTGCTGCTGGCGCGCGGCGCCCGGGTCGCCGTGCTGGACCGCGACCCGTCCGGCGCGCCCCCGGGAACGCTCCAGGTCACGGCCGATGTCACCTCCGGTGCCGCCGTACGGGCCGCGGTCGACGACGCCGTACGGGAGCTGGGCGGCACCCTGCACACCCTTGTCGGCAATGCCGGAATCGGCGCCGTCGGCACCGTCGAGGACAACGACGACGCGGAGTGGAGCCGGGTCCTGGACGTGAATGTGCTGGGCCTGGTCCGCACCGCCCGCGCCGCGCTCCCGGCGCTCCGCCGCGCCGCCGCCGGGGCGCCGGGCAGCGTCTCCATCACCCACACCTGCTCCATCGCCGCCACCGCCGGCCTCCCGCAGCGCGCCCTGTACAGCGCCAGCAAGGGCGCGGTCCTCTCGCTGACCCTCGCGATGGCCGCCGACCACGTCCGCGAGGGCATCCGGGTCAACTGCGTCAACCCCGGCACCGCCGACACCCCCTGGGTCGGCCGCCTCCTCGGCCAGGCGGCCGACCCGGCCGCCGAACGCGCCGCCCTGAACGCCCGTCAGCCGATGGGCCGGCTGGTCACCGCCGCCGAAGTGGCCGCCGCCATCGCCCACTTGGCCTCCCCGGCCGCCGCCGCCATCACCGGCACCGCACTTGCCGTCGACGGCGGCATGCAGGGACTGCGCCTGCGCCCTGCCACCTGACCCGTAACAGCCGCACACCACGACCGAGGGACCACCATGAGACTGCGTACGACCGGCGCGGCGGCCTGTGCCGTGCTGCTCGCCACCGCCGCGCTCGCCGGCTGCAACCGCGGCAGCGATGCCGCGGGCGGCAAGGTCGGCATCGACATGCCCCGTACCGACACCGACTTCTGGAACTCCTACCAGCAGTACATCGAAAAGGGCCTGGACAAGGGCGAGGTCTCGGCGCTGCCCCTGTCCAACTCGCAGAACGACATCGCCAAGGTCGTCTCCAATGTGCAGGCGCTGACCGACCAGGGCGCCAAGGCGATCGTGATGGCCCCGCAGGACACCGGCGCCATCACCGCGGAACTGCAGCGCCTGGCGGAGAAGAAGATCCCGGTGGTGAGCGTGGACACCCGCCCCGACGAGGGCAAGGTCTACATGGTCGTACGGGCCGACAACCGCGCGTACGGCGAGAAGTCCTGCGACTACCTCGGCAAGCGGCTGGGCGGCAAGGGCCGGGTCGCCGAGCTGCAGGGCGACCTCAGCTCCATCAACGGGCGGGACCGCTCGCAGGCGTTCGCGGCCTGCATGAAGAAGAAGTTCCCGAAGATCACCGTGCACGAGCTCGCCACCGACTGGAAGGGCGAGGTCGCCTCCGCCAAGCTGCAGAGCCTGCTCGCCCAGCACAAGGACATCGACGGGATCTACCTGCAGGCCGGGGGCGCCTTCCTGCAGCCCACCCTCGCCCTTCTGGAGCAGAAGAAGCTCCTGCGGCCCGCCGGCACCCAGGGCCACATCACCATCATCTCCAACGACGGCATACCGGACGAGCTGGCCGCGATCCGCGCCGGCAAGATCGACGCCACCCTCTCCCAGCCCGCCGACCTCTACGCCAAGTACGCGCTGTACTACGCCAAGGCGAGCCTGGAGGGGAAGACCTTCCGGCCGGGGCCGACCGACCACGGCTCCACCATCGTGAAGATCAAGAACGGTCTGGAGGACCAGCTGCCGGCGCCCCTGGTCACCAAGGCCAACGCCGACGACAAGAAGCTGTGGGCCAACCAGCTAGAGAAGAAGAAGTAGCCGTGGCGGCCGGGATCGACCGGGCCGCGGTCCGTGCCGAGGCGATCGTCAAACGCTACGGGCCCACCGTCGCCCTCGACGGCGCCGGTCTGACCGTACGGCCGGGGGAGGCGCACGCCCTCGTCGGCCGCAACGGCGCGGGAAAGTCCACCCTGGTGTCCGTTCTGACCGGCATGGAGCGGCCGGACGCCGGAGCGGTGACTTTCGGCGGCGAGCCCGCGCCCGGCTGGGGCGACACCGCCGCCTGGCAGCGCAAGGTCGCCTGCGTCTACCAGAAGTCGATGACCGTGCCGGAACTGACCGTCGCGGAGAACCTCTACCTGGGCCGCTTCACCGGCCGGCGCGCCATCCGCTGGCGGGCACTGCGCGAGCGGGCCCGCGAGCTGCTGGCCGAATACGGCGTCGAGGTCGACCCGGCCGCCCGGATCAGGGAGCTGGGCGTCGAACAGCGGCAGTTCGTGGAGATCGCCCGCGCACTGTCCTTCGGCGCCCGGCTGATCATCCTCGACGAGCCCACCGCCCGCCTCGACGCGGCCGGCATCGGCCGGCTCTTCACCAAACTGCGCTCGCTGCGCGCCCAGGGGGTGGCCTTCCTGTTCATCTCGCACCATCTGCAGGAGGTCTACGAGCTGTGCGACACCGTCACCGTCTTCCGCGACGCCCGCCATGTGCTGACCGCCCCGGTCTCCGAACTGGCCAAGGACGCGCTCGTCGCGGCGATGACGGGCGAGGAGGCCGGCGCGGCGCGGCGGGTACGGGCGGCGGCGGGCACGGTGGGGGAGCCGGTACTGCGCACCGAAGCGCTGGCGCTGGAGGGCCGTTTCGAGCCGCTGGACCTGACCGTCCGGGCCGGTGAGGTGGTGGGCCTGGCGGGCGCCACGGCCAGCGGGAACACCGCCATCGGCGAGACCCTCGCCGGGCTGCGGACACCCGACGGCGGCCGGATCGCGGTGCGCGGCCGGCCGGTCCGTACGGGCAGCGTCCCGCACGCCCTGGACGCGGGCATCGGCTACGTACCCGAGGACCGGCACCGCGAGGGACTCATCCCGGGCCGCAGCGTCGCCGAGAACGCGACCCTGACCGTCGCCGACCAGCTGGGGCCGCTGGGGACCGTACTGCCCTCCAGAACCCGGGAGTTCGCCGGCCGCATGATCGCCTCGCTGGACATCAAGACCACCGGGCCCGCCCAGCCGGTGTCCGGGCTCTCCGGCGGCAATCAGCAAAAGGTCGTGATCGCCCGCGCACTGGCCCGTGACCCCGGTGTGCTGGTCGCCGTACGGCCCACCAACGGCGTGGACGTCAAGTCCAAGGACGCGCTGCTGGGAGTCGTACGCCAGGTCGCGGACGGCGGGCGCGCGGCCGTGATCGTCTCCGACGAGCTGGACGATCTGCGGATCTGCGACCGGGTGCTCGCGGTCTTCCACGGCCGGGTGATCGCCGAATTCGCGGCCGGCTGGCGCGATCACGAGCTGGTCGCGGCCATGGAGGGCATGGCGGGCGGGGACGCGGCGGACGGCCCGCGGACACCGGACACGGACGGCACGGAAGGCACGGAAGGCACGGAAGCAGCAAAGGCACGGAAGGCAGGAAGGGAATGAACGATAGGGAAGGCGCCGCGCCATGACCGAGGCCGCATCGACCGACACCGCATCAAATGGCACAGCACCGGCCGACACCGCATCAGCCGGCACCGCATCGCCGCCGAGTTCCCGGGCGAAGGAACCGCCCCCCGCCGGCCGCCGCCCCCGGGTGGACCTCGCCCGCTGGCGGGACTTCTCCCTCGTACCGGTGATCTTCGTCCTGGGCGTCATCGGCTTCATCGTCTCGCCCGCGTTCCTGACCGAGGACAACCTCGTCGGCGTCGTGCAGCAGTCCACGGAGCTGGGGCTGCTGGTGCTCGGCGAGGCGATCATCCTGATCAGCGGGCGGATGGACCTGTCGCTGGAGTCGACCATCGGGCTGGCCCCCGTGATCGCGCTGTGGCTGGTGATGCCCGCCCACGGCGCCCGCTTCGCCGGTCTCGAGCTCTTCCCCGCCTGGACGGCGATCCCGCTCTGTCTGGCCGTCGGCGCGGCGGTCGGCGCCGCCAACGGCTTCCTCATCCTCAAGCTGCGGGTCAACGGCTTCATCGCCACCCTCGGCATGCTCACCATGCTGCGCGGCCTCCAAGTGGGCATCTCCGAGGGCCAGTCCATCGGCAATGTCCCCGCGTCCTTCGCCTATCTGGGCAAGGCCGACTGGCTCGGCATCCCCGCCGCCGTCTGGATCTGCCTCGCCCTCTTCGCGCTCGGCGGCGCGGTCCTGGGCTATCTGCGGCACGGGCGCGCCCTGTACGCCATCGGAGGCAACCCGGAGGCGGCCCGCGCCGCCGGTGTACGGGTGGAGCGCATCACCTGGATCGTGCTGGCCGTCGGCGGGGTGCTCGCCGCCTTCGCCGGGATCCTCTACACCGGCCACTACGGCGCGGTGTCCGCCTCGCAGGGCAACGGCTGGATCTTCCAGGTCTTCGCCGCCGCGGTGATCGGCGGCATCAGCCTCAAGGGCGGCCGCGGCACCCTCTTCGGCGCGCTCACCGGCGTGCTGACGCTCCAACTCGTGATCAATGTGATGACGCTGGGCGGCGTGCCGCCGCTGTGGACGCAGTTCCTCAACGGCATGATCATCATCATCGCGCTGGTCATCTCCCGTTTCACCAGCGGCGAGAAGCAGGACTGAGAGGTTCCCGCACCATGTCGTATCCCCCTTACGGGCCACGGGAGTTGGGGCACACCGGCGTCACCGTCCCGCCCCTGGGGCTGGGCTGCGCGCCGCTCGGCAACCTCTACCGTGCCGTCCCCGAGGAGCGTGCGCAGGACGTCGTCCGCGCCGCCTTCGCCACCGGCGCCGCCTTCTTCGACACCGCCCCGCACTACGGCCTCGGCCTCTCCGAGGAACGCCTCGGCCGGGCGCTGCGCGGCCGCGACCGCAGGACGTACACGCTCGCCACCAAGGCCGGCCGCCGCCTGCGCCCGCTCGCACCGGGGGAGGAGGCCGACGGCCAGGGCTTCGTGGACACCCCCGCCCGCGCCCGGGTACGGGACTTCACCCGCGACGGTATCCGCGCCACCCTCGAGGCGTCCCTCGAGCGGCTGGGCGTGGACGCCGTCGACATCGTCTATCTCCACGACGTCGAGGACCATCTCCCCGAGGTGTACGGGACCGGCTTCCCCGCCCTCGCCGAGCTGCGGGACCAGAAGCTGGTGCGCGCCATCGGCTTCGGCATGAACCACAGCGATGTCCTGGCCCGCCTCGTGTCCGACCTCGATGTGGACGTCGTTCTGTGCGCGGGCCGCTGGACCCTCCTGGAACGCACCGCCTTCGATGATCTGCTGCCGGTGTGCGAGCGCCGTGGCACCTCGGTGGTCGTCGGCGGCGTCTATAACTCCGGCCTGCTGGCCGACCCGTCCCCCGGGGCCCCGTACAACTACGCGCCCGCGCCCCCCGGCCTCCTCCGCCGGGCGCGTCAACTTGCCTCTGTCTGCGCGGAGTTCGACGTACCGCTGATGGCCGCCGCACTCCGCTTCCCCTTCGCGCACCCGGCCGTCGCCTCGGCCGTCGTCGGGGCCGCCACGCCGGAGGAGGCCGGGCAGAACGCCGCCCTGTTCGCCCGGGACATCCCCGATGCGCTGTGGCACACACTGGTCGCACGCGGCCTGCTCGCCCCGGACCTGCCGCTGCCCCTCACCGCACCGGGAGCCTGATGCGCATCGATGCCCACCACCACCTGTGGGACCTCACCCGCCGCGGCCAGCCGTGGATGGACGGGCCGTGGGCCGACCCGATCCGCCGCAGTTACGCGCTGCCCGACCTCACCCCGCATCTGGCCGCGCACCGCCTCGAGGGCACCGTCCTCGTCCAGTCCTCGTCCTCGTACGACGAGACCGCCGATCTGCTGGAACTCGCGTCCGGGGACGGGCCGGTGTGCGGGGTCGTCGGCTGGGCCGACCTCACCGATCCCGGGCTCGCCGACGTCCTCGCGGCGCTGCCCCGCGGCCTGGTGGGCATCCGGCACCAGGTCCAGGACGAGCCGGACCCCGCATGGCTCACCCGCCCCGAGGTCCTGCGCGGCCTGGGCATCCTGGCCGACGCGGGCCTGGTCTACGACCTCCTGGTCACCCCGCGCGAACTCCCCGCCGCCGAGGCCGCCGTACGCGCCCTGCCCGGCCTGTCCTTCGTCCTCGACCACGCCGCCAAACCCGCCATCGCCACGGGCGCCTGGCAGCCCTGGGCCGACGGGATCGCCGCGCTGGCCGGTCACCCGCACGTCACCTGCAAACTCTCCGGCCTGGTCACCGAGGCCGACTGGTCCGCCTGGCGCCCCCAGCAGATCCTGCCCTACGCCCGTCACATCCTTGACGCCTTCGGGCCCGACCGCCTCCTCTTCGGCTCCGACTGGCCGGTGTGCACCCTCGCCGCCGACTACGACGACGTCCTCGCCCTGGCGGAGTCGGCCACCGGCCGGCTCACGGAGGCGGAGCGGGCGGCGGTGTTCGGGGGGACGGCGGAGCGGGTTTACGGGATCGGGGCGCCGGGCGGGGTCTGACGGCGGGGCGGGGCCCGCCCCGGGCGGGGCCCGGCCGCGGCCGCGCGGCGAGGCCCCGCCGTGCCGGGCCCGTCGACTTCCCGTCCGGATTCCGCCAGCTTCGCCCGCCGTGCCGTCGGACGCTGGAGTCGTGCCGCAACCACGAACGGGTGCGGCGCACGGACCCGACACGATCGAGAAGTACGAGGTGATGAGGATGGCGACAGCGGTGACGGCCTCCGGCATACGGCCGCTCGGCGGCAGGGTGGCGCTGGTGACCGGCGGGAGCCGGGGCATCGGGGAAGCGGTGGCGGTGCGACTCGCCGCCGAGGGCGCCGCGGTGGCGCTGACGTACCGGAGCCGGAAGGACCTGGCCCAAGAGGTGGTCGCGCGCATCGAGCGGGACGGCGGGCGGGCCTTTGCGATACGGGCGGACAGCGCCGACCCGGAGGAGGTGTGGGCCGCGGTCGCGGGGGTCGCCGACCAGTTAGGCAGGCTCGACATCCTCGTGAACAACGCCGGCATCAACGTGGTCGGACCGTTCGAGGGGCTCTCCGTGGCGGACGTCGACCGGGTGCTGGTGACCAATGTCCGCGGGCCCTTCCTGGTGACCCAGGCCGCGGCCCCGCATCTGGGCGAGGGCGGGCGGATCATCTCGATCGGCAGCTGTCTGGCCGAGCGGGTCGTCATCCCCGGCAGCACCCTCTACGCCACCAGCAAGGCCGCGCTCGTCGGTCTGACCAAGACGCTGGCCAGGGAGCTGGGACCGCGCGGCATCACGGCCAACCTCGTGCAGCCCGGCCCGATCGACACCGATATGAACCCGGCCGACGGCGAGAGCGCATCGACGCAGGCCGGACTGACCTCGCTCGGCTCCTACGGTCGGGCCTCGGACATCGCGGCGACCGTGGCCCACCTGGCGGGCGAGGGCGGGCGGTACATCACCGGCGCCACCATCACGGTCGACGGGGGCTTCGCGGCCTGAGGAACACGGCGGCGGGGGAGGGGCGGCAGGCGAGAAGGAGCGGCACAGCGGGGGTGGCACAGCGAGGAGCGGCACAGTGGGGGCGGCAGTCACAGTGACGCGCGCAGCCACTGCTCCACGCTGGCGATGTGCACCGTCGCCCAGGCCCGCGCCGCCTCCGCGTCCCGGTCGCGCAGCGCGCCGATGATCGCGCGGTGCTCGGTGAGGGTGCGGGCCACCGCGTCCTTCTGGGTCAGGCCGCGCCAGATCCGGGCCCGGGTGGTGGGACCGGACAGGCCCTCGAGCAGGGAGCAGAGCACGGAGTTGCCGGACGCGGAGACGATCCCGCGGTGGAACTCCAGGTCGCAGGCGACCAGGTCCTCGACGGACGGCTCGGGGCCCAGCGCGTTCAACTGCTCCTCCAGGGCGTCCAGTTCCTCCCCGGCTATCCGGCCGACCGCCATCGCCGTCGCGGCCGGCTCCAGGATCCGGCGTACGGCGAGGAACTCCAGCACCGTGTCATCGCGGTGGAAGTCCACCACGAAGCTCATGGCCTCCAGCAGGAGCTGGGGATCGAGGCTGGTGACGTAGGTGCCGTCGCCCTGGCGGACGTCCAGGATCCGGATGAGGGAGAGCGCGCGTACCGCCTCGCGCAGCGAGTTGCGGGAGAGGCCGAGCCCGGCCGCCAGCTCGCTCTCCTTCGGCAGCCGGTCGCCCGGCCGCAGCGCGCCGGAGACGATCATTCCCTTGATCTTCTCGATGGCCTCGTCGGTGACCGCCATGGCCGCCCTCCCCGCTCGGACCCGCCCGGATGCCGCCGCACCGCCCGCAGGGGCCGTAGGCCCAGGCCGGCGCGCAGACATCCGATGTCTGGGGGCCATTATGACCTGCCACGCCCTCCCCAGCCGCTCCCGTACGCGGACCAGTCCTCCTCCGTGGCCGCGAAATCCACATACAACGCCACCCCGAACCGCCGCCGGCCCAGATCTTCGCGGGTCAGCCCCAGCCGTATGCCCCGCACCGCGGCCCGTACGGTCTCCGCCGAGGCATGATGGCCGATGCCGTCGGTGTGGTAGAAGGGCAGCCCCATCAGGAGATCGGTGCCCGACCCGGTCGCCTCCAGCGCCAGCCGGGTCTGCTGCGCCAGATAGCCGCCGTAGAGGCTCTCCGTCGGCAGTCCGGTGTCGTACGACATCAGCGCTATCTGGTCGACACGGCGCGCCACTTGCCCGAAGAACCGCTGGGACAGCCATTTGCGATGGCCCGTCACCGCCCCCGTGGCCGTGTGCAGTCCGGGCAGCGGATCGATCTGATGGACCGCTACGGACAAGATCCCGCCCCGGCTGTGGACGGCGGGCCCGAGGCGATCGAGCAGGTGCAGATAGTCGGCGTTGTCGGAGTGCAGCGGCTCCACGTCCAGATGGACCCCGGCGAACCCGTCCGCCAGCACCTGACGGGCGCTCGCCACGATCGCCCTGCGGGCCGCGGCATCCGACAGCCGCAACCCGCCCCGCTCGCCCGCCTCGTACACCAGCCGGTCGCCCAGCCAGGCGTGCACCCTGACCGCCGGCAGCTCGCGGTGCACCGCGGCGATCAGCCGGCGCGCCCGCGGGTAGGCCTTACGGGCGGGCGGCAGGGTGCCGTCATGCTCCAACGGCCCGGCGTGGACGTAGAGATCACGGATTCCGGTGCCCTCGATACGCCGGCGCAGCGCGGCCACATCGGAGTCGTCCCGCCGCCCGTCCACCCAGGCGTGCCCGAGCCAGAAGGCGTCCCGTCCGCGCGTCGTGGCCTCCGGCGCGGCCGCCCCCGCGTACTGGGCGCGCAGCGCCGTCGCCGCCAGCGTCACCGGCAGCACGACCAGCACGGCCACCACCCAGGCCGCCCATTTCCCCGTACGCCGCAGCGTCCACCGAGCCATCGCAGTCCCCCCGTCGATCCGTCTCGGTGACCATCATCGCAGCCGTCACTGACAGTGACCATCCCGGCCGCGAGCTTGTGGACAACCGCATGCGGAGACGACGATGGGGCGGGCCACGGGCCCGCCCCATCGTCGTTCACCGCACGGCGATTTGATGCGCCGTCAGCGGATCGGTCCGGTTCAGCCCGCCAGCATGTCCTTGACCTTGGCCCGGACATCCTCCGTGTCGAGCCCGCGGATCATCAGCGTCGTACGGCGGCGCAGCACATCGTCGACCGTCTCGGCCCACTCGTGGTCGCGGGCGTAGGCGACCTGCGCCCAGATCTCCGGCGCGTCCGGGTGGATGCGCTCGGCCAGCGCCGGGTTCTCGTTGGCCAGCCGGGCGATGTCGAAGGACAGCGAACCGTAGTGGGTGGCGAGGTGGCGGGCGGTCTCCGGGGCCATCCGCGGGCCGGGCGTGCCGCCGTCGACCAGCAGCCGGTGGGCGACCGCGTTCGGGTTGGCGATACCCGGGAGCGGGAGCTTCTTCGGCAGGTGGGAGATCGGCTCCATGTCCTCGGCCAGCGGGTGGCCGGGCAGCGCGGCGAGCTTGTTCATGACCGTGCGGCCGATGTGACGGAAGGTCGTCCACTTGCCGCCGGCGACCGACAGCATGCCGCCGCTGCCTTCGGTGACGACCGTCTCGCGCTTGGCCTTGGAGGTGTTGCCGGGGCCGCCGGGCAGCACCCGCAGACCCGCGAAGGAGTAGGTGATCAGGTCACGGGAGAGCTGCTGGTCGCGGATGGAGAAGGCGGCCTCGTCCAGGATCTGGGCGGTGTCCTTCTCGTTGACCGCGACATCCGCCGGGTCGCCCTCGTACTCCTCGTCCGTGGTGCCCAGCAGCAGCATGTCCTCCCAGGGGAGGGCGAAGGTGATGCGGTACTTGTCGATCGGGGTGGCCAGCGCGGCCTTCCAGGGGGCGGTCCGCTTGAGGACCAGGTGGGCGCCCTTGGAAAGACGGATGGAGGGGGCCGCGTTCGGGTCCTCCATCTTGCGCAGGTGGTCGACCCACGGGCCGGTGGCGTTGAGGACCAGGCGGGCGCTGACGCCGAACTCCTGGCCGTCCATGCGGTCCTTGAGCTCGGCGCCGGTGACCCGGCCCTGGGTGAAGCGGAGCCCGGTGACCTCGGCGTGGTTGAGGACCGTGGCGCCGGCCGCGACCGCCGCGCGGACGGTCATCAGGGCCATCCGGGAGTCGTTCATCTGGTCGTCGCCGTAGACGGCCACGGCCTTGAGGTTGTCCGTGCGCAGCTCGGGAACGTCGCGCTGCGCCTTGGCCGCGGATATGACGTGGCCGACGCCGTCGCCGAACGCGGAGAGCGCGGAGTAGGCGAAGACGCCCGCACCGAGCTTGGCCGCGCCGTGCGGGCCGCCCTTGTAGACGGGCAGGTAGAAGGTCAGGGGGTTGGCGAGGTGCGGTGCCACCTGGCGGGACACCGCACGACGCTCGAAGTGGTTCTCCGCCACCAGCTTGACCGCGCCGGTCTGCAGGTAGCGCAGACCGCCGTGCAGCAGCTTGGAGGAGGCGGAGGAGGTGGCGCCGGCGAAGTCACCGGCGTCCACCAGGGCCACCCGCAGTCCGGCCTGGGCGGCGTGCCAGGCGGTGGAGATGCCCAGAATGCCGCCGCCGATCACCAGGAGGTCGTACGTCGCCTTGGAAAGCTGCTCCCGAGTCTCGGCGCGGCTCGCGTGCGAACCGTTGGCCGGGTGCGTCCCGAGTGCCGGGACGCTCTGCAGGGTGCTCATGTTTACTCCTCGTCCTCGATCCAGCCCATGGTCCGCTCGACGGCCTTGAGCCAGCTCTTGTACTCGCGGTCACGGGTGGCCGCATCCATCCGGGGGGTCCATTCGGCGGCCCGGCGCCAGTTGGCGCGCAGTTCGTCGGTGCTGGACCAGAAGCCGACGGCCAGTCCGGCCGCATAGGCAGCGCCGAGGCAGGTCGTCTCGGCGACCATCGGGCGCACCACGGGCGCGTCCAGGAAGTCCGAGATGGTCTGCATCAGCAGGTTGTTGGAGGTCATACCGCCGTCGACCTTGAGCGCGGTCAGCTCGACGCCGGAGTCCTTGGTCATGGCGTCGGTGATCTCGCGGGTCTGCCAGGCGGTGGCCTCGAGCACGGCGCGGGCGATGTGCGCCTTGGTGACATAGCGGGTCAGGCCCGCGATGACACCGCGCGCGTCGGAGCGCCAGTAGGGGGCGAACAGGCCGGAGAAGGCCGGCACGAAGTAGGCGCCGCCGTTGTCGTCGACCGTGCTGGCCAGCGTCTCGATCTCGGCCGCGCTGTTGATCAGGCCCATCTGGTCCCGCATCCACTGCACCAGCGAGCCGGTGACGGCGATGGAGCCTTCCAGGGCGTAGACCGGCTTCTGGTCGCCGATGCGGTAGCCGACGGTGGTCAGCAGGCCGTTGTAGGAGTTGACGGGCTCATGGCCGGTGTTCATCAGCATGAAGGTGCCGGTGCCGTACGTGGACTTGGCCTCGCCCTGCGCGAAGCAGGTCTGGCCGAAGAGCGCGGCTTGCTGGTCGCCGAGCGCGGAGGCGACGGGGACACCTGCGAGGACGCCCTCGGCGGTGGTGCCGTAGATCTCGGCGGAGGACTTGATCTCCGGCAGCAGGGCGGCCGGGATGTCCATCGACGTGAGGATCTTGTCGTCCCACGCGAGGTTGTGCAGGTTCATCAGGAGGGTGCGCGAGGCGTTGGTGACGTCGGTGACGTGGTGGCCGCCGTTGACGCCGCCGGTGAGGTTCCAGATGACCCAGGAGTCCATCGTGCCGAAGAGGATCTCGCCCCGCTCGGCGCGCTCGCGCAGGCCCTCGACGTTGTCGAGCAGCCAGCGGATCTTCGGGCCCGCGAAGTAGGAGGCCAGCGGCAGGCCGGTCTCGCGGCGGAAGCGGTCCTGGCCGACGTTGCGGCCGAGCTCCTTGCAGAGCGCGTCGGTGCGGGTGTCCTGCCAGACGATGGCGTTGTGGACCGGCTCACCGGTGCTCTTGTCCCAGAGCACGGTGGTCTCGCGCTGGTTGGTGATGCCGATGGCCTTGACGTCGGCGGCGGTGATCCCGGCCTTCTCGACGGCGCCGGCGACGACCTGCTGGACGTTGGTCCAGATCTCGGTCGCGTCGTGCTCGACCCAGCCCGGCTTCGGGAAGATCTGCTCGTGCTCCTTCTGGTCGACCGAAACGATCCGGCCGTCCTTGTCGAAGACGATGCAGCGGCTGGAGGTCGTGCCCTGGTCGATCGCCGCGATGAACGGGCCATGCCCGTGGGAGGAAGTGCCGTGGCCGTGCGAGGAGGTGGTGGGGGTGTCGCTCATGGTGTGCTCCAAGAAGTCTGTGCGGGCGGAGTCGGGGCGGCCGGGTGGCTCAGGCGAATGCCACCTGGTAGATGCCTCCGGCGATGGCTCCGCCGATGAGCGGGCCGACGACCGGGATCCATGCGTAGCCCCAGTCTGAACCGCCCTTGTTCGGCAGCGGGAGCAGCGCGTGCACGATGCGCGGGCCGAGGTCGCGGACCGGGTTGATGGCGTATCCGGTCGGGCCGCCGAGCGACAGACCGATGCCGACGACGACCAGTGCGACCAGCAGCGTGCCGATGGTGCCGACGCCCTTGCCGTTGTCGCTCAGTCCCAGGGTGAGGATCGACAGCACGAGCACGGTGGTGGCGATGATCTCGGTGGCCAGGTTCTGCACCGTGTGCCGGATCTCCGGGCCGGTGGAGAAGATGCCGAGCACCGGGCCGGCCTTGGGAGCGGCCTTCGGGTCGACCAGGCCCTCCTCGTGGGTGTGGTCGGCCAGCACGTCCTTGTCGGTCAGATGCGCCCGGAACTGTCCGTAGTACACGATCCAGACCAGCACCGCGCCGATCATGGCGCCGAGCATCTCGCCGGCGAAGTACACCGGCACCTGGTTCCACTCGATGCCGCCCTTGATGGCGAGACCGATGGTGACAGCGGGGTTGAGATGCGCGCCGGACTTCGCGGCGATATAGGCACCCGTGAGGACGGCGAAGCCCCACCCGAAGGCGATGGCGACCCATCCGGCGTTGAACGCCTTGGAGCGCTTGAACGTGACGGCGGCGCAGACGCCACCACCCATCAAAAGCAGAACAGCGGTACCGATGGTCTCGCTGATGAAGATGTCGGAGCTGGACACCCGCGACTCCTTTGTCCTTCGTCCAGGGGAAGGCGGACCCCGGGTCCCTCCGGTGGTCCGCGCCCTCCTAGAGGGCGATGGTCGGCCCGCGGCACTGCCCACCATAGCGAATATTGTCGTTAGGTGTTCGACAATGCCGACCGACGAACGGCAGTTTTGTTCACCGTAAGGACCCCGTCAAGGGTTCTGTGGCGAAAAACTTACGTGAACAAAAGGGCGGAATACGGTCAGAACCGACCTGCGCCAAGATCCCTTGACACGGCGCGTGCGCAATCCCTCACAGCGGCGATGATTTCCGGCCGCAGTTCACCCTCCTGGCAGACCCGTTCCACGGCCCCGGTGACGCCCACCGCGCCCACCGGCATCCGCCGCCGGTCATGGATCGGCGAGGCCACCGACGCGACGCCGTCCCAGGTCTCCTCCACGTCCGCCGCCCAGCCGCGCGCCCGGGTCAGATCCAGCAGCCCCTCGAACTCGTCCGTCCCGGTCACCGTGCGCGGTGTGAACGCCTTGCGCTCCACCTCGGCCGCCTCGCTGTGCGCCACCGGGTCGTACGCCGCGAGCACCTTGCCCAGCGCCGTGCTGTGCAGCGGGTGCATCGCCCCGACCTCCAGCACCTGCCGGCTGTCGTCCGGCCGGAAGACGTGGTGCACGATCAGGACGCCGTGCTGGTGCAGCACGCCCAGGTAGACGCTCTCCCCGCTGGAGCGGGCCAGGTCGTCGGTCCACACCAGGGCGCGGGCGCGCAGCTCGTGCACGTCCAGATAGCTGTTGCCCAGGCGCAGCAGCTCCGCGCCCAGCTGATAGCGGCCGGACGCCAGGTCCTGCTCGACGAAGCCCTCCTGCTGCAGCGTGCGCAGGATCCCGTGGGCGGTGCCCTTGGCCAGTCCCAGGGAGGAGGAGATATCGGAAAGTCCCAGCCGCCGCTCCCCTCCTGCGAGCAGCCGCAGCATCGCGGCTGCTCGCTCCAGCGACTGGATGGTGCGTGCCATCGGGCAACCTCCGGGGTATGCGGTTCGACAATGCCAAACGATATCGGCCCATGCCGACTCTTGGTTAGCGAACAGGGTCTGTCAATGATCATGGATAGTCCAGGGACCCCCCACCCGGCCCCGCTGTCCACGGCATGGAATGGGGAACCCCTGTACGGGACCGGCAGCTACGCTGGCCGGGTGCGCCCTCTTCCGGAGGACGCAAAGCCGACAGCCGTCGCAACCAGGGAGCATCTCCATGGCCTCGTACACGCCATCGTCCACCAGCACATCCCGAGTCGAATCACTGCGTGAGGCACTGGCCTCGCGGGTGGTGGTAGCCGACGGGGCGATGGGCACGATGCTGCAGGCGCAGGATCCGTCGCTGGAGGACTTCCAGCAGCTGGAGGGCTGCAACGAGATCCTCAACGTCACCCGCCCGGACATCGTCCGCTCGGTCCACGAGGAATACTTCGCGGTCGGCGTCGACTGCGTCGAGACCAACACCTTCGGCTCGAACTACGCGGCGCTCGCCGAGTACGACATCCCCGAGCGGGTCTTCGAGCTCTCCGAGTCCGGCGCGCGCATCGCCCGCGAGGTGGCGGACGAGTTCACCGCCTCCACCGGACAGCAGCGCTACGTCCTCGGCTCCATGGGCCCCGGTACCAAGCTGCCCACCCTGGGCCACGCCCCGTACGTGACCCTGCGCGATGCCTACCAGCAGAACGCCGAGGGCATGATCGCCGGCGGCGCCGACGCGCTGCTGGTGGAGACCACCCAGGACCTGCTGCAGACCAAGGCCGCGATCCTCGGCGCCCGCCGCGCCCTGGAGGCCACCGGCACCAACCTGCCGATCATCTGCTCCGTCACCGTCGAGACGACCGGCACCATGCTGCTGGGCTCCGAGATCGGCGCCGCGCTCACGGCCCTGGAGCCGCTGGGCATCGACATGATCGGCCTGAACTGCGCCACCGGTCCGGCCGAGATGAGCGAGCACCTGCGCTACCTCGCCCGGCACTCCCGCGTCCCGCTCGCCTGCATGCCGAACGCCGGTCTGCCGGTCCTGGGCAAGGACGGCGCCCACTACCCGCTGACGGCCGGCGAGCTCGCCGACGCCCAGGAGACCTTCGTCGCCGAATACGGCCTGTCGCTGGTCGGCGGCTGCTGCGGTACGACGCCCGAGCACCTGCGCCAGGTCGTCGAGCGGGTCCGCGGCGTCGCCCCCACCGCCCGTGAGCCACGGCCCGAGCCGGGTGCCGCCTCCCTCTACCAGACGGTGCCCTTCCGCCAGGACACCTCGTACCTGGCGATCGGCGAGCGCACCAATGCCAACGGATCGAAGAAGTTCCGTGAGGCGATGCTGGAGGGCCGCTGGGACGACTGCGTGGAGATGGCCCGCGACCAGATCCGCGAGGGCGCGCACATGCTCGACCTGTGTGTCGACTACGTGGGCCGCGACGGCGTCAAGGACATGGAGGAGCTGGCGGGCCGCTTCGCCACCGCCTCGACCCTGCCCATCGTCCTGGACTCCACCGAGCTTCCGGTGCTCCAGGCCGGCCTGGAGAAGCTGGGCGGCCGCGCGGTCATCAACTCCGTCAACTACGAGGACGGCGACGGCCCCGAGTCCCGCTTCGTGAAGGTCACCAAGCTCGCCCACGAGCACGGCGCGGCGCTGATCGCGCTGACCATCGACGAGGAGGGCCAGGCCCGCACGGTCGAGAACAAGGTCGCCATCGCCGAGCGCCTCATCGAGGACCTGACGGGCAACTGGGGCATCCACGAGTCGGACATCCTCATCGACTGTCTGACCTTCACCATCTGCACCGGCCAGGAGGAGTCGCGGGGCGATGGCATCGCCACCATCGAGGCCATCCGGGAGCTGAAGAAGCGCCATCCGGACGTGCAGACCACCCTCGGCCTCTCCAACATCTCCTTCGGCCTCAACCCGGCCGCCCGCGTCGTGTTGAACTCCGTCTTCCTGGACGAGTGCGTGAAGGCGGGCCTGGACTCCGCGATCGTGCACGCGAGCAAGATCCTGCCGATCGCGCGGCTGGAGGAGGAGCAGGTCAAGGCCGCCCTCGACCTGGTCTACGACCGCCGCGCCGAGGGCTATGACCCCCTCCAGAAGCTCATGGAGCTCTTCGAGGGCGTCAACATGAAGTCGATGAAGGCCGGCAAGGCCGAGGAGCTCCTCGCCCTGCCGCTGGAGGAGCGCCTGCAGCGCCGCATCATCGACGGGGAGAAGAACGGCCTGGAGGGCGACCTGGACGCGGCGCTGGCCGAGCGTCCGGCGCTGGAGATCGTCAACGAGATCCTCCTGGAGGGCATGAAGGTCGTCGGCGAGCTCTTCGGCTCCGGCCAGATGCAGCTGCCGTTCGTCCTCCAGTCCGCCGAGGTCATGAAGACCGCGGTGGCCTACCTCGAGCCGCACATGGAGAAGTCGGACGCGGAGGGCAAGGGCACCATCGTGCTCGCCACCGTCCGCGGCGACGTCCACGACATCGGCAAGAACCTCGTCGACATCATCCTGTCCAACAACGGCTACAACGTCGTCAACCTTGGTATCAAGCAGCCGGTCTCGGCGATCCTGGAAGCCGCCGAGGAACACCGCGCGGATGTCATCGGCATGTCAGGGCTGCTGGTCAAGTCCACGGTGATCATGAAGGAGAACCTGGAGGAGCTCAACCAGCGCAAGATGGCCGCCGACTTCCCCGTCATCCTGGGCGGCGCGGCCCTCACCCGCGCCTATGTCGAGCAGGACCTGCACGAGATCTACGAGGGCGAGGTCCGCTACGCCCGCGACGCCTTCGAGGGCCTGCGCCTGATGGACGCCCTCATCGCCGTCAAGCGCGGCGTGCCCGGCGCCGTCC
The DNA here is from genome assembly GCF_055565615.1 of Streptomyces sp. NPDC028368. Classification (NCBI taxonomy): domain Bacteria; kingdom Bacillati; phylum Actinomycetota; class Actinomycetes; order Kitasatosporales; family Streptomycetaceae; genus Streptomyces; species Streptomyces sp. NPDC028368. Next base: position 227,264 of record NZ_JBVHTY010000006.1, read on the forward strand.
TGCCCGAGCTCAAGCAGCGCCGCGTCCCCAAGAAGGACACGGCCGTCCTCGAAGTGGCGGAGCCGGAGGGCTCGGTGCGCTCGGACGTCGCCATCGACAACCCCGTCCCCGCCCCGCCGTTCTGGGGGACCCGCGTCGTCAAGGGCATCCAGCTCGCCGACTACGCGTCCTGGCTGGACGAGGGCGCGCTCTTCAAGGGGCAGTGGGGCCTCAAGCAGGCCCGCACCGGCGACGGACCGACGTACGAGGAGCTGGTCGAGACCGAGGGCCGCCCGCGGCTGCGCGGCTGGCTGGACAAGCTGCAGACCGAGAACCTGCTGGAGGCGGCCGTCGTGCACGGCTACTTCCCGTGCGTGTCCAAGGGCGAGGACTTGATCCTGCTGCACGAGGACGGCACCGAGCGCACCCGCTTCACCTTCCCGCGCCAGCGCCGCGGCCGCCGGCTGTGCCTGGCCGACTACTTCCGCCCGGAGGAGTCCGGCGAGCGCGATGTCGTCGGGCTGCAGGTCGTCACCGTCGGCTCCAGGATCGGCACGGAGACGGCCAAGCTCTTCGAGGCCAACGCCTACCGCGACTACCTCGAACTGCACGGCCTGTCCGTCCAGTTGGCCGAAGCCCTGGCCGAGTACTGGCACGCCCGGGTGCGCGCGGAACTCGGCTTCGCGGGCGAGGACCCGGCCGACGTCGAGGACATGTTCGCGCTCAAGTACCGCGGCGCCCGCTTCTCGCTGGGCTACGGCGCGTGCCCCGACCTGGAGGACCGCGCCAAGATCGCCGACCTGCTGCAGCCCGAGCGGATCGGCGTACAGCTCTCCGAGGAGTTCCAGCTGCACCCGGAGCAGTCCACGGACGCCATCGTCATCCACCACCCGGAGGCGAAGTACTTCAACGCGCGGTAGGGGGCGGGAGGGCCTCCCGGACGGTTTTCGTCCGCTTTCCTCCGTCCCATCGCGCACATCGGGCCGCGCAGTCGTACACTGGTCGGTCCGGTAGTGGCCGGTCGCAACCCCCGCCGGGGGCGGCGACCGGCCCTTTCGTCCCTTGAGGGGCGTCTCAACGGAGGTGGATGGATGACCAGCAGCATCCCCGCAGTCGGCACCCGCACGGCCGAGCCGGCCACCCTCCAGGCCGTCTTCCTCGATCTCGACGGCACCCTCGTCGACACCGAGGGGTTCTGGTGGGAGGCCGAGGCCGAGGTCTTCGCGGAACTGGGACACATCCTGGACGACGGCCACCGTGAGGTCGTCGTCGGCGGCCCCATGACCCGCAGCGCCGGCTATCTCATTCAGGCCACCGGCGCCGAGATCGGCCTCGCCGAACTCAGCGGGTTGCTCAACGCCCGCTTCGCCGCCCGGATCGGCCACGGGGTGCCGCTGATGCCGGGTGCGCGGCGGCTGCTGGCCGAGCTGAGAGCCCGTCAGGTGCCGACCGCCCTGGTCTCCGCCTCGCACCGCGCCATCATCGACCGGATGCTGCACTGGCTGGGCCGCGAGAACTTCGACCTGACCCTCGCCGGCGACGAGCTGGAGCGCACCAAGCCGCACCCGGACCCGTATCTGACGGCCGCCGCCCGGCTGGGCGTGGACCCGGAGTGCTGTGCCGTCATCGAGGACACCCTGACCGGCGTGACGGCGGGCGAGGCCGCGGGCTGCCGGGTCGTCGCGGTGCCCTCGGTGACGCCCATCCCGTCCGTCGAAGGCCGTACGGTCGTCGGCTCGCTGGAAGAAGTCGATCTGGCATTTCTCCGGGCACTCATCACGGAAAGCCGCTGAATCGTGTACTGAGCGTGTCGCCCCGGAAAACACCGAGAACTCAGGGCAGCGAGCCGCTCATTTTCCGTAACGAATATGTTGTCTGAATTCCCACGGCGCCCCGGGCAGCGAAATACGTGAGGTTTCTCACGTGCCGGGCCGTCGACAGTGGAGTCGACAGGTGTTCCAGGTGGTGCGCGTGGGGGATTCTACGGGGGTAAGTGTCCGGATTGGTGGGGCAACGTGCGAATCGTTCCACCGTCCGGATATCGGTCACCCCGTCGTCGTTATCCCGTGGCTATATTGATTCAACTCCGTTGTGTCCCGGACCGGCTGACCGTTCCTACTAATGTCGACGCGAGCAACACCTCTGCGCTGATAAGGAACCTGCCGACGATGAACCGCAAGACCTTGGTGCTGCCGGTCCTGGCCGGTCTGCTCGCCCCCGCACTCACCGCCTGCGGTGCCACGGACGGCGCGGGCGAAGGCGGCGACCCGATCGTCGTCGGGGTCACTGCCCAGATCGAGGCCACCAAGGCAGCGCCCGCCCCTCTCGACCCGGCACAGGCCTATGACGTCGACGCCTGGAACATGCTGCGCGGCACGCTCCAGACGCTGATGCGGCTGCCCCGCAGCGGTACCGCGCCGGTGCCCGAGGCGGCCGAGTCGTGCGGGTTCCGCGACACGCAGAACGAGCAGTACCGGTGCACCCTGCGCAAGGGGCTGACGTTCTCCAACGGGCATGCCCTGACGGCGCAGGACGTCAAGTTCTCCATCGACCGGATGCGGAAGATCGACGACACCAACGGCCCGGTGTCGCTGCTCTCCGGCATCGACCGGGTCGAGACGCCCGGCGACTCCGAGATCGTCTTCGACCTCAAGAAGCCGGACGCCACCTTCCCGCAGAAGCTCGCCACGCCGGCCGCCGCCATCGTCGACCCCGAGGTGTACCCGAAGGACCGCCTGTACGAGGGCTTCGACCTGATCGGTTCCGGCCCGTACACCCTCAAGACCGAACACTCCGCGGACCACATCACCAAGGCCGTCTTCACGAAGAACGCCTCCTACAAGGGCGGCATCACGACCAAGAACGACAAGGTCGAGATGCACTTCTTCCGTGACTCCACGGCCATGGAGAAGGCGCTGCGCAAGGGCGACGTCGATGTGGTGAACCGCGGTCTGACGCCGGACCAGATCAAGGGCCTGCAAAACGCCCGCGACCAGCACGTCACGCTGCTGACGACGCCCGGCCAGGAGATCCGTTACCTCACCTTCAACACCAAGGACCCCGAGGTCTCCGACAAGGCCGTGCGGCAGGCGGTGGCGCAGATCGTCAACCGCTCGCAGCTGGTGCGCGACGTCTACCCCTCCACCGGCGACCCGCTCTACTCGCTGGTCCCCACCGGCCTGACCGGCCACATCAACTCGTTCTTCAGCAAGTACGGGAACCCCAGCGTCGCCGCCGCCCGCAAGACCTTGCAGCAGGCGCACATCACCACCCCGGTGAAGTTCACCCTCACGTACACCAAGAACCACTACGGCTCCAGCACCGTCAACGAGTTCCGCGCGCTGCAGAGGCAGCTCAACGCCAGCAAGCTGTTCAGCGTCGACATCAAGGGCATCGACAGCTGGCAGCAGTTCCGCACCGACTCCTTGGCCGGCAAGTACACCGCCTACGGAATGGGCTGGTTCGCCGACTTCCCGGACGCGGACAACTACATCGCGCCGTTCATCGGCAAGGGAAACTTCCTCAACTCCCCCTACCACAACTCCAAGATCGAGTCGCAGCTGATCCCCGGCACCCGCCAGCAGACCGACCGCAACGCCGCCGCGGCCGGCTTCAAGCAGGCGCAGGACATCTTCGCCGACGACGCCCCGATCCTCCCGCTGTGGCAGGGCAAGCAGTACGTCGCCGCCCGCGACGACGTCACCGGAGCGGAGTGGGCCCTCAACTCCTCCTCGGCGCTGCAGATCTGGGAGCTGGGCCGCGGCGTCGCCGACTGACCACGGCAGCGTCCGTACGGACCCCGGCACGCGCCGCGGCAGACCCGCCGCGGCACCACCACGCACCGCCGCACGACCATGCAGCACCGCACCACCATGCAGCACCGCACCACCGCGATAGCGCACCACAGCGACACCGAACGTGAGGAACCACGTAGTGAGGCAGCGTGACCAGTGGCTGGCCGCCCCGATCGGAGCGGGGCTGGCGACAGCCCTCCTCGCACTCGCGGGATGCAGCGCCGATGACTCGGGGGCATCCGGCCACGGCGAGCCCGTCGTCATGGGAATGACGGACAAGGTCGTAGCCACCGACCCGGCCGCAGGCTACGACCCCGGTTCCTGGCTGCTGTTCAACAACGTCTTCCAGTCGTTGCTGAGCTTCCCCAAGGGCGGCACCCAGCCCGAACCGGAGGCGGCCAAGAGCTGCACCTTCACCGACACCCACAGCCAGATCTACCACTGCACCCTCAAGGACGGCCTCACCTTCAGCAACGGTGACTCGCTGACCTCGAAGGACGTCAAGTACTCCTTCGACCGCACCCGGCGCATCAAGGACAAGAACGGCCCCGCCGTGATGTTCTCCGCCCTCGACCGGGTCGACACGCCGGACGCCAAGACCGTCGTCTTCCACCTCAAGACGCCCGATGCCACCTTCCCCATGAAGATCGCCTCGGGCGCCGGCTCCATCGTCGACCACACCGCCTACCCGGCCGACCGGCTGCGCACCGACGGCAAGGCCGTCGGCTCCGGCGTCTACACCCTCGACGAATACGGTTCCGAGCAGGCCGTCTTCGGTATCAACGCCAACTACAAGGGCCCGGCCAAGGCCAAGAACTCCGGAATGACCGTGAAGTTCTACGGCTCCCCCGACAAGCTCAAGAAGGCCGTCCGCAGCGGTGCCGTCGATGTGGCCTACCGCGGACTGGCCATGCAGGACATCGCCGCCCTCACCAACGCCTCGCTCCGCGAACAGCACGGCACCCAGGTGATCGAGGGCAGCAGCGCCGAGGTCATGCACCTGGTCTTCAACTTCAAGGACCCGGTCGCCGGCAAGCTGGGCGTCCGCAAGGCGATCGCCTACCTCCTGGACCGCTCCACCCTGGTGCGCGACGTCTACCAGCACACCGCCGAACCGCTGTACTCCATCGTTCCCGCGGGCATCACGGGCCACAACACCGCCTTCTTCAACACCTACGGCGACCGGCCGCACCCCGACAAGGCGGCCGCCGCCCTGCGCGGCGCGGGCCTGACCGGCAAGGTGCCGCTCACCCTGTGGGCCACCCCCGACCGGTTCGGCCCCGGCACCGTCCCCGCCTTCAAGGAAATCGCCCAACAGCTCAACGCCAGCGGCCTGTTCAACGCCAAGGTGCGCAGCGTGCCCACCGACGAGTACGAAAAGGGCGTGGCGTCCGGCCGCTTCGGCGTCTACGTCAAGGGCTGGATCCCCGACTATCCGGACCCGGACAACTTCACCCAGCCGTTCTTCGGCAAGGACAGCGTGCTGTCCAACCACTACAACTCGCCGCAGATCACCGGCCGGCTGCTGCCCAAGACCGCCGATCAGCCCGACCGCGGCGTCACCAAGGAAACCTTCCGCGAGGTACAGGACATCGTCGCCCGCGACCTGCCGGTCATCCCGATCTGGCAGGGCAAGCAGTACGCCGTCGCCCGCGACGGGATCTCCGGCCTGGAATGGACGCTGGACTCCTCGACCGTCTTCCGGTTCTGGGAGATCAGCAAGGCCGCCGACGCCTGATCCGGCCCACGTGGGCCTGTGCAGGCATGACAGGCCCACGTAAGCCCGAGCGGATATGACACAGGGGCCGGTCCCGGGTAACTCCCCGGGCCGGCCCCACTCACGTCCTCACATCGGCAACTACTGCGCGCCGGGGCGCACCAGCCCGCTCTCGTACGCGTACACCGCCGCCTGCACCCGGTCCCGCAGCCCCAGCTTCGTCAGCACATGGCCCACATGCGTCTTCACCGTCGTCTCGCTGACGAACAGATCCGCGGCGATCTCGGCGTTCGACAGCCCGCGCGCCACCAGCTTCAGCACTTCCACCTCGCGCTCGGTGAGGGTGTGCAGGGTGTCGGGCAGCGGCTCCTCGCCCGAGGGCAGATGCCCGGCGTACTTGTCCAGCAGCCGGCGCGTGATGCTGGGGGCCAGCATCGCCTCGCCCGCCGCCACCACCCGGATCGCCTGCACCAGCTCATCGGCCGGCGCGTCCTTGAGCAGGAAGCCGCTGGCCCCGGCCCGCAGCGCCTCGACGACATATTCGTCCAGGTCGAAGGTGGTCAGCACCAGCACCTTGGCCGGGCCGTCCTTCGCCGGGCCGGTGATCTGCCGGGTCGCCTCGACGCCGTCCATCCGGGGCATCCGGATGTCCATCAGCACCACATCGGGCTGCAGCGCCCGCACCTGGTCCAGCGCCTGCAGACCGTCACCGGCCTCACCGACGACCGCCAGATCCTGCTCGGCCTCCAGGATCATCCGGAATCCCGTGCGCAGCAGGGGCTGGTCGTCGACCAGCAGGACGCGGATAGCCACGAGCTCTCCTTTGTTAGACCGGCTCCATTCTGCCCTGCTCCCCGGCGCCGTCCGCCGCGGGGCGGATGATCAGTGGATAGACCGGGGGAGTACCCCCGAATTCCGGGCAGTGCGCCTGGTGGTCGCACCAGCCGCACAGCTTGGTCGGCCGCGGCCGCCAGTCACCGGTCCCGGTCGCCAGCTGGATCGCCTCCCACAGCGCCAGCAACTTGCGCTCCACGCCGCGCAGATCGGCCTCGCTCGGGTCGTACGTCACCACATCGCCGCTGCCCAGATACACCAGTTGCAGCCGCCGCGGCACCGCACCGCTCAGCCGCCACATCACCAGCGCATAGAACTTCATCTGGAACAGCGCACCCTCGGCGAACTGCGGCCGCGGCGCCTTGCCGGTCTTGTAGTCGACGATCCGCACCTCGCCCGTCGGCGCGATGTCGACCCGGTCGATGAATCCCCGCAGCCGCAGCCCGGACTCCAGCACCGTCTCCACATACAGCTCGCGCTCCGCCGGCTCCAGCCGCGTCGGATCCTCCAGCGAGAACCACCGCTCCACCAGCGCCTCGGCCTCCGTCAGCCACTTCGCCAGCTGCTCGCCGTCCGCGTCGTCCGCGAAGAGCTCCGCCAGCTCCGGCCGCTTGGCCAGCAGCTTCTCCCACTGGCCCGGCACCATCGCCCGCGCGCCGGACGCCGTACGCTCGGCGGCCGGCGCGTCGAAGAGCCGCTCCAGCACCGCATGCACCACCGTGCCGCGGGTCGCCGCCGCGCTCGGCTTCTCCGGCAGCTTGTCGATCACCCGGAAGCGGTACAGCAGCGGACACTGCATGAAATCGCTCGCCCGCGACGGCGACAGCGCGACCGGCGCCTGCGCCCCGCCCGCCGCCCGCTCGCCGTCCGGCGCCGCCCGCTGGGCCCCCGGCCCGCCCGCGGTCTGCTGCGCGCCCTGCCCGCCCTGCGTGGCCGCCTCGGCCCCTTCGGTGCTCGTTCCCATGCCACAAGACCCTACGGCCCGCCACTGACAAGCGCGTACGGGTCAGCCGAGGCAGGGCCCCACGGCGGATCAGGTCGGGACGCTCCGCATACCATCGACGCCAGACCCCTTTGCCCTGCATGATCGGGAGATCACGCCACGCAGGCGCGAAGGCCGCATTCGACGAGGGGACGCCGTGGACGACAGCGGGAAGCCGCAGGACCCCCAGGAGTCCGTGCGGCACGCGCCGCCCGAGCCGCCCGAGCCGCCCAAGGACAGCAAAGAGCCCAAGGCGCCGGGCCGGAAGACGGGCGGCGGCATCCTCATGGGCCGGCCCTTCGGCGTGCCGGTCTATGTCGCCCCCAGCTGGTTCGTGGTCGCCGCCCTGATCACCTGGGTCTTCGGCGGCCAGCTCGAGCGCGTGCTGCCCGAGCTCGGCACGGCCCGCTACCTCGTCTCCCTCTTCTTCGCCGTCGCCTTCTACGCCTCGGTGCTCGTCCACGAGCTCGCCCATACCGTCGCCGCGCTCCGCTTCAAGCTCCCCGTACGCCGTATCCAGCTGCAGTTCTTCGGCGGCGTCTCCGAGATCGAGAAGGAAACCGAGACCCCCGGCCGGGAATTCGTGCTGGCCTTCGTCGGCCCGCTGCTCTCCCTCGTTCTGGCCGGCGTCTTCTACGTCGGCATGCAACTGGTCGAACCCGGCACCGTCCCCGGCGTCCTGCTCGCCGGCCTGATGATCTCCAACCTCATCGTCGCGGTCTTCAACCTGCTGCCCGGCCTCCCCCTCGACGGGGGCCGGATGCTGCGCGCCGTCGTCTGGAAGATCACCGGCAGGCCCATGACCGGCACCATCGCCGCCGCCTGGGTCGGCCGCGCGCTCGCCGTCACCGTCCTCATCGGCCTCCCGCTGCTCACCCACACCGGCGCCCTGGGCACCGCCCCCGCCTCGATCGGCGGCGCCGACTCGCTCACCGACGCCCTGCTCGCCGCGATCCTCGCCGCCATCATCTGGACCGGCGCCGGCAACAGCCTGCGCATGGCCCGGCTGCGCGAACGCCTCCCCGACCTCACCGCCCGCACCCTCACCCGCCGCGCCGTCCCGGTGGAGAGCGACACCCCGCTCTCCGAGGCGCTGCGCCGTGCCAACGACGCCGGTGCCCGCGCCCTGGTCGTCGTCGACCGCCAGGGCAGCCCCACCGCCCTCGTGCGCGAGGCCGCCATCGTCGGCGTCCCCGACCACCGCCGCCCCTGGGTCCCCGTGGGCACCCTCGCCCAGGACCTCAAGGACGGCATGCGGGTCTCCGCCGAACTCGCCGGCGAGGACCTCCTGGAGTATCTGCGCGCCACCCCGGCCACGGAGTACCTCGTCGTCGAGGAGACCGGCGAGATCTACGGCGTCCTGTCAACGGCCGACGTGGAGCGCGCCTTCGTCTCGGCGATGGCCCGGCACTCCTGACCGCGGCCCGGCACTCCTGACGCCACTCCTGACCGCACTCCCGACCCACGGGCTTCGCGCCCGGCATCCCCGGGTAACCCCGAGCCGGCCTGGGTAACCCCCAGCCGGGGGGGCCACCACGTTCGATTCGCCCTGTAGGGCCGCGGCCCCGGTGCGCCCGGCAGCCGCCCTGATGCCCGCCCGGCCGCCCACTGGTCCGGCTCGCCCCGATCGGCCGGTAGGCTGGTCACATGTCCGAACCGACCGGTGCCGCCCGCCGTCGCGGGCCCTTCAAGGTCGGGGACCAGGTCCAGCTCACCGACCCCAAGGGACGCCACTACACCTTCACGCTCGAAGAGGGAAAAAGCTTCCACACCCACAAGGGAGCCTTCCCCCACGACGAGCTGATCGGTGCTCCCGAGGGCAGTGTTGTCCGTACCACCGGGAACGTCGCCTACCTTGCGCTGCGCCCGCTGCTCCCCGACTACGTCCTGTCCATGCCCCGCGGCGCCGCCGTGGTCTACCCCAAGGACGCGGGGCAGATCCTGGCGATGGCCGACATCTTCCCCGGCGCCCGCGTCGTCGAGGCCGGTGTGGGATCCGGCTCGCTCAGCAGCTTCCTGCTGCGCGCCATCGGCGACGACGGCATGCTGCACTCCTACGAGCGCCGCGCCGACTTCGCCGAGATCGCCACCCAGAACGTCGAGCGCTACTTCGGCGGCTCGCACCCCGCGTGGACGCTCACCGTCGGTGACCTTCAGGACAACCTCTCCGACACCGACGTCGACCGCGTCATCCTCGACATGCTCGCCCCCTGGGAGTGCCTGGAGGCCGTCTCCAAGGCCCTGGTCCCCGGCGGCATCCTCTGCGCCTACGTCGCCACGACCACGCAGATGGCCCGCACCGTCGAGGCGATCCGCGAGCACGGCACCTTCAACGAGCCGTCGGCCTGGGAAACCATGGTCCGCACCTGGCACGTCGAGGGCCTCGCCGTCCGTCCCGACCACCGCATGATCGGCCACACCGGCTTCCTGCTCACCGCCCGCCGCCTCGCCGACGGCGTCGAGCCCCCGCTGCGCCGCCGCAGGCCCGCCAAGGGCGCGTACGGCGAGGATTACACCGGTCCGGGCAAGAACAGCCAGGCCACGGCATCCGGCGGCACCGACGCCGCCGCGGAGCGCGACTGACCGTCGCGATCCGGCCAACGAATCACCAGGCGCCGCCGACGAGTTCCCGCCACGGGAACCGTCGGCGGCGTTCATGCGTAGTCCTCGTGATCGGAGCGTAAAACTCCGGTCCCGCTGGTTCCGTGCCGCCGCCTCCTGTGGAACGATGCTGGGCACTCCCACCGCCACAGCTCTTCACAGGAGTTACCCCGCGTGCAGCCCTTGGCAGGCCAGGACCTTTTGCACACCCAGCCCCACCCCATGCACTGGCTTGCCACAGCCACCGCAGTCTCGGCGGTCGTCGCGGCCGCATCCTTCATCCAGCCGCCCGACGCCACGGCCACCACCGTGCACCGGACCGTATCCGGCCGGCAGGCCATCAGCGCCGCCCCGGATCCGGCCAAGGTCACCTTTCCGGTCAACTGTGGACCCAACCGCCTCGACGTGGTGAAGAAGTCCTCCGGCGACCTTGACGGCGACGGCACGCTCGAAACCGTCGCGGTGGTCCGCTGCCACTCCGAGACCGGCACGCCGCCCAGCGGCGTGTTCGTCCTTGCCCGGCCGACCGACCCCAAGGCCCCGCCCCGCGTCGTGGCGACCCTTCTCGCGCCCTCCCAGCAGCTCAGCGTCCAGGACTTCGCCCTGCGGGGCGGGGCGGTCTCCGCGACGCTCTCGGGCTACTCCACGTTCGATGTCCCGCGCTGCTGTCCCGACGTCCACAAGAGCGCCAAGTGGCAGTGGCGGGACGGGAAGTTCATCCAGAGTGAACTCCCCGCCGACGCGAGCACCCAGGGTGCGTGATCCGTCACTCGATGTGCGCGTAAGTGGGGCATCCCCTACGCTCCGCCTACGCCGTGTCTGTGTTGTGTCTACTCGGCGTTGCGGCTAGTCCGCGTCCGGCCCGTAGACCTCGACCAGGTCCGCGACCCGGCGCACATGAATGCAGTCCCCGGGGCACTCCTTCGCGGAGTCGCGCACGTCGTTGAGCAGCGGCAGCGGGACGGGCGTTGTGGCCCCTTTGTCCTGCAGCAGCTCGTCATCCGCGCTCTTGACATAGGCCAGGCCGTCGATATCGAGCTCGAAGACCTCCGGCGCGTACTGCACGCAGATCCCGTCGCCCGTGCACAGGTCCTGGTCGATCCAGACTTCTAGGGCTTCATCCTGGGCGGTCATCTCGCCTGCCGTTCCTGCGTACGTGAACCGTTTTTGTCTAAGTGGCGCCAGCCCTGACGGGTGTTGACCGACTCGACGATACAACCGCTCGCTTTCCGATGTTGTTGGGTGGGTATTCCCTTGGCGTGAGGACGTGCGCAAGGGTGAAGATCGGACACACCCCGACAGTCTTTTCGATCTAGGGGTTTCAACCTGCACCGGCCCAGGTAGGGTCAGGAAGCGTCCAGCTCCTTGGAGGAGGTGAGGACCGTGGCAGCCCACGACGACGACATCAACCGCGGCATCCGGCCGGGGCGAGGGTCTGAAGATCCAGCCGGCCAGGTTGCCTATCTTGAGCAGGAGATCGCCGTCCTGCGACGCAAGCTCGCCGACTCTCCGCGGCACACGAGGATTCTCGAAGAGCGGATCGTCGAGCTGCAGACCAACCTGGCCGGCGTTTCCGCCCAGAACGAGCGACTCGCCAATACTCTCCGCGAGGCCCGCGACCAGATCGTCGCGCTCAAGGAGGAAGTCGACCGGCTCGCGCAGCCCCCGGCCGGCTTCGGTGTCTTCCTGCAGGCGAACGAGGACGGCACGGCCGACATTTTCACCGGAGGCAGAAAACTCCGCGTCAATGTCAGCCCCAGCGTCGAGCTCGACGACCTCCGGCGCGGCCAGGAGGTCATGCTCAACGAAGCGCTCAATGTGGTCGAGGCCATGGAGTTCGAGAGCGCCGGCGACATCGTCACCCTCAAGGAAATCCTTGAGGACGGCGAGCGCGCCCTGGTCATCGGGCACACCGACGAGGAAAGGGTGGTGCGGCTCGCCGAGCCCCTGCTGGACATCACCATCCGCCCCGGCGACGCCCTGCTGCTCGAATCCCGCTCCGGCTACGTCTACGAAGTCATCCCGAAGAGCGAGGTCGAGGAACTCGTCCTCGAAGAGGTCCCGGACATCGACTACACCAAGATCGGCGGTCTGGGCGGCCAGATCGAACTGATCCGGGATGCGGTCGAGCTTCCGTACCTCTACCCCGACCTCTTCAAGGAGCACGAACTGCGCCCGCCCAAGGGCGTCTTGCTCTACGGCCCGCCCGGCTGCGGCAAGACACTCATCGCCAAGGCGGTCGCCAACTCCCTTGCCAAGAAGGTCGCCGAGGTGACCGGGCAGCCCGCGGGGAAGAGCTTCTTCCTCAACATCAAGGGCCCCGAGCTGCTCAACAAATACGTCGGTGAGACGGAGCGGCACATCCGGCTGGTCTTCCAGCGGGCCAGGGAAAAGGCCAGCGAGGGCACCCCCGTCATCGTCTTCTTCGACGAGATGGACTCCCTCTTCCGCACCCGGGGATCCGGCGTCAGCTCGGACGTGGAGAACACCATCGTCCCGCAGCTGCTCTCCGAGATCGACGGCGTGGAGGGCCTCGAGAACGTCATCGTGATCGGTGCCTCGAACCGCGAGGACATGATCGACCCGGCGATCCTGCGCCCCGGCCGCCTCGATGTGAAGATCAAGATCGAGCGTCCGGACGCGGAGGCGGCCAAGGACATCTTCTCGAAGTACCTCACGGCAAATCTCCCGCTGCACGCAGACGATCTCTCCGAGCACGGGGATTCCCGTACGGCCGCGGTCAGCGCGATGATCCAGTCGGTCGTCGAGCAGATGTACGCGGAATCCGAGGAAAATCGCTTCCTCGAGGTCACCTATGCCAATGGTGACAAGGAAGTCCTTTACTTCAAGGACTTCAACTCCGGAGCGATGATCGAGAATATCGTCGGACGTGCGAAGAAGATGGCCATCAAGGCTTTCCTCGAGCACAACCAAAAGGGCCTGCGGGTCTCCCATCTCCTCCAGGCATGCGTGGACGAGTTCAAGGAGAACGAGGACCTGCCCAACACCACCAACCCGGACGACTGGGCCCGGATCTCCGGCAAGAAGGGCGAGCGGATCGTCTACATCCGTACGCTGGTCACCGGAAAGCAGGGCGCCGACACCGGCCGCTCCATCGACACGGTGGCGAATACCGGCCAATACCTGTAACACCGCACTCCGGCTGCGGATGTCCTGCACGGGGCGTCCGCAGCCGGACGCTTTTCCGGGGCCGCACGGGCCGGCCCCCGTCAAGAGCGCGATGGACCAGGGAAAACCGGACTGGAGCAATGACTGTAATGATCTCCCCAGCGCCGCAAAGGCGTTCTAGGCTCTTCCATACCGCCGCGTCGCGCTGTGCGGGAGCGGGGAACGCATACGGACCGGAAGCGCAGCGGTACTTGAGCGCCGACCCCATCAGGGGGCGCCGCCGGGCAAGGAGGGCCGCATGACCGTACGGCGAGTAATGGGGATCGAGACGGAGTACGGGATCTCCGTCCCCGGCCACCCGAATGCCAATGCCATGCTCACCTCGTCCCAGGTGGTCAACGCCTACGCGGCCGCGATGCACCAGGAACGACGGGCTCGCTGGGACTTCGAGGAGGAGAACCCGCTGCGGGACGCCCGCGGCTTCGACCTCGCCCGCGAGACCGCCGACTCGAGCCAGCTCACCGACGAGGACATCGGCCTGGCCAATGTGATCCTCACCAACGGGGCCCGGCTCTACGTCGACCACGCCCACCCCGAATACAGCGCCCCGGAGGTCACCAACCCGCGTGACGCGGTCCTCTGGGACAAGGCCGGCGAACGGATCATGGCCGAGGCCGCCGAGCGGGCCGCCCAGGTCCCCGGGGCCCAGCCCATCCACCTCTACAAGAACAACACCGACAACAAGGGCGCGTCCTACGGCACGCACGAGAACTACCTGATGAAGCGGGAGACCCCCTTCTCGGACATCGTGCGCCATCTGACCCCGTTCTTCGTCTCCCGCCAGGTGGTCACCGGCGCCGGCCGGGTCGGTATCGGCCAGGACGGCCATCAGCACGGCTTCCAGCTCAGCCAGCGCGCCGACTACTTCGAGGTGGAGGTCGGGCTGGAGACGACCCTCAAGCGCCCGATCATCAACACTCGCGACGAGCCGCACGCGGATGCCGAGAAGTACCGCCGGCTGCACGTGATCATCGGCGATGCGAACCTCTCCGAGATCTCGACCTACCTCAAGCTCGGCACCACCGCGCTGGTCCTGTCCATGATCGAGGACGGCTTCATCGCCGTTGACCTGGCCGTCGACCAGCCCGTACGCACCCTCCACCACGTCTCGCACGACCCCACCCTGCAACACCTGATCACGCTCCGCAGCGGCCGCACGCTCACCGCCGTACAACTCCAGATGGAGTACTTCGAGCTGGCCCGCAAGTACGTCGAGGACCGCTACGGCGTGGATGCGGACGAGCAGACCAAGGACGTCCTGACCAGGTGGGAGGACGTGCTCGGGCGGTTGGAGAACGACCCGATGAGCCTGTCGGGCGAGCTGGACTGGGTCGCCAAGCGCGAGCTGATGGAGGGCTATCGCCGCCGCGACGGCCTCGACTGGGACGCGGCGCGGCTGCACCTCATCGACCTGCAGTACGCCGACGTCCGCGCCGAAAAGGGCCTGTACAACCGTCTGGCGGCCCGCGGCAAGATGAAGCGGCTGCTGGACGAGCCCGACGTCCAGCGGGCCCGGCTGAAGCCTCCGGAGGACACCAGGGCCTACTTCCGCGGCCGCTGCCTGGAGCAGTACGCCGATGACGTCGCGGCCGCCTCCTGGGACTCGGTCATCTTCGATCTCCCTGGCCGTGACTCCCTGCAACGGGTCCCCACGCTGGAGCCGCTGCGCGGAACCCGGAAGCACGTCAAGGAGCTCCTGGACCGCTGCCGCACGGCGGAGGACCTGGTGAGGACGCTTTCCGGTCGCTGACGTGCGGCGGGATCCGGCCGGATTCGTGGCGATCGACGGCTGATCCACGGCTGAAATGGCCGCGGTGCGGGAATCATCCAGAGGACTCCCGGACGTTGCACCAAGTGCGGGGCCGATGTCGGACCCTGCTTGTAGGGTCGGATCTTGAAGGTCACATCGAGCAAGGTCACATCGAGCGGGGCGAACCGAGCGGGGTGAGGGATATGGCGACCAAGGACAGCGGCGGCGGGCAGCAGAAGGCCACGCGTTCCACCGAAGAGGTCGAGGAGCAGACGCAGGACGCGCAGGCTTCGGAGGACCTTAAGGAACGCCAGGAGAAATTGTCGGACGACGTGGATTCCGTGCTGGACGAAATCGACGATGTGCTCGAGGAGAACGCCGAGGACTTCGTGCGGTCATTTGTTCAGAAAGGTGGCGAGTAGTCGCCAAATGTCCGTATTGCATCACGGGAGAAATACTCACGATGCAGACGGACATTGCAGGCGGATATCGTCGTCAGAGGTATTCGCCGGCAACAAATCCACGGCCGATGGACTGCGGGCGTACTGCCGGGAGTGCTCTGTGGAGTACTGCCGGCCGGCGCCCGGCGGCAAAGGGGTGAGCGCAGATGCGAACCCATGCATGTGGATCACGACCACCAGACGGGTAAGGTCCGAGGCGTACTGTGCTTCAGCTGCAACGCAGCCTTGGGTCAATTCAAGGATCGGCCGGACGTTTTGAGGCGGGCGGCCGAGTATCCGGAAGGAAACGTGTGGAAGCCAACACTCGAAGCACCGGGCGTCTGCCAGCAGCCTTCCTGACGCCTGGATCCTCCTCGTTCATGGACTTCCTCGGTGCGCACTCGCCCGATCTGCTGCCGGGCAACCGCCCGTTGCCGCCGGTGCAGGGAGCCATTGAGGCGCCGCACGGCACGACCATCGTGGCGGCGTCGTTCCCCGGTGGAGTGGTGCTCGCCGGCGACCGCCGGGCGACGATGGGCAACGTCATCGCGCAGCGCGACATCGAGAAGGTCTTCCCGGCCGACGAGTACTCCGCGGTCGGCATCGCCGGCACGGCCGGGCTCGCCGTCGAGATGGTCAAGCTGTTCCAGCTGGAGCTGGAGCACTTCGAGAAGGTGGAAGGCGCCCAACTCTCCCTGGAGGGCAAGGCGAACCGCCTGTCCACGATGATTCGCGGCAATCTCGGGATGGCCATGCAGGGCCTGGCGATCGTGCCGCTGTTCGCCGGCTGGGACGTCGACCGCGAGAAGGGCCGGATCTTCTCGTACGACGTCACCGGCGGGCGCTCCGAGGAGCACGGCTTCGCGTCGACGGGATCCGGTTCCGTCTTCGCCCGCGGTGCCCTCAAGAAGCTCTACCGCGACGATTTCACGGAGCATCAGGCCGCCACGGCCGTCGTTCAGGCGCTGTACGACGCGGCGGACGACGACTCGGCGACGGGCGGGCCCGATCTGGCCCGGCGGATCTATCCGATCGTGACGGTGATCACCGAGGACGGCTTCAAGAGGCTGACCGAGGCCGAGGTGTCGGAGATCGCCCGTGCCATTCATGAGCGCCGCCTCGAACAGCCCGACGGCCCGCGCGCCGCGCTGCTCTGATGGGACGGATGTTCCGGAAGGCCTTCCCGGATCACGCCGGGGAAGCCCCCACGCCAGTGAGAGAGCCATTGACAGAAAGGGACGGATAGCCGGTGTCGACGCCGTTCTATGTCTCACCCCAGCAGGCCATGGCAGATCGCGCCGAGTACGCCCGCAAGGGCATCGCGCGCGGCCGCAGCGTCGTGGTGCTGCAGTACACCGACGGCGTGGTCTTCGTCGCCGAGAATCCCTCCCGCGCCCTGCACAAGGTCAGCGAGATCTATGACCGCATCGCCTTTGCAGCGGTGGGCAAATACAACGAATTCGAGAATCTGCGGATCGGTGGCGTGCGCTACGCCGATCTGCGGGGTTACACATACGACCGCGCGGATGTGACCGCGCGCGGGCTGGCGAACGTCTATGCCCAGACGCTCGGCACGATCTTCTCCAGCGCCGCGGAGAAGCCGTACGAGGTCGAGCTGATCGTCGCCGAGGTCGGCAACGCCCCGGAGGACGACCAGATCTACCGGCTGCCGCACGACGGCTCGATCGTGGACGAGCACGGCTCGGTCGCGGTGGGCGGCAACGCCGACCAGATCAGCAGCTACCTCGACCAGCATCACCGCGAGGGCATGACGCTGGGCGAGGCGCTGAAGCTGGCCGTCGATTCGCTCTCGCGGGACACCAACGGCGGTGAGCGCACGCTGACCGCCGAGCATCTCGAGGTCGCGACGCTGGACCGTACGCGGCCGCAGCAGCGGAAGTTCAAGCGGATCCTGGGGCGTCAGTTGTCCCGGCTGCTGGACGAGCACCGTGCCGCGGACGGTGCGAAGCCGGCGGCGGACGACGACGCGGACACGGAGGGTGACGCGGCCGCAGGCGGGGCCGCCGAGACCTCCGGGAAGGACGCCAAGTCCGGTAAGCGGGATTCCGGTTCGGATTCCGGCGAGGGCGCGGAAGGCTCCGAGGGGTCGTCGGCCGGCTCGTAGGTCCGGGCGACACGCTCTGCGCGCCCCGGTGGGTCATCGCCCGCCGGGGCGTGCGCTGTTGTGGGCGGCGGCCGGCGGTGGGGCGGTGGAGCCGCGGGTGATCAGCTCCACCGGCAGTACGGGGGCCGGCACCCGGCCGCCGTCGAGTACGGCCATCAGGGCCCGCATCCCGGCCTCGCCGAACTCTTCGGCGGGCAGCCGTACGGTCGTCAGCTCCGGTTCGACCGCCACCGCGAGGGCCAGGTCGTCGAAACCGGTGACGGAGATGTCTTCGGGGATCCGCAGGCCCAAGCGCCGTACGGCCTTGCAGGCGCCGGCGGCGATGATGTCGTCGTCGCACAGCAGGGCTGTGGGGCGGGGGCCGGGGGCGGTGAGCGCGGCGTGTGCGGCATGCAGTCCGGCGTCGACGGCGAGGGCGGAGGGCCGGCGGTGCAGCACCGCGCCGGGAACGTCGGCGAGCGCCTCGGTGACGGCGCGGGCGCGCAGGGCGAACGTCCAGGAGTCCACGTCGGCCGCGAGGTGGGTGATGCGGCGGTGGCCGAGGCTGGTGAGGTGGGTCGCCAACTGGCGTGCGCCGTCGGCGATATCGAGGTTGACGGTGGCGGTGGCGCGGCTGTCGCCGGGGTCGCTGTCGAGCATCACCAACGGCAGTCCGGCGTCGCGCAGCGCGGTGAGGGCGCCGGCGGCCATGGAGGAGGCGATCACGCCGTCGAGGGTGGCCGCGGCGGAGTCGAAGGGGTCGCGCGCGGGGCCGATGCCTTCGGGGGAGGGGTAGAGCACCACGCCGAAGCCGTGGTCGGCGGCGACGCGGGCCGCGCCGGTGTAGACGCGGGCGAAGAATTCGGTGGTGAGGGCGGGGACGACGAGCAGCGCGGTGCGGGTGCGGCCCATGCGCAGGCTGCGGGCGGCGAGGTTGGGGCGGTAGCCGAGCTCGCGGGCGGCGGTGCGGACCGCTTCGGCCTTGGTGGGGGAGACCCGGCCGCGCCATTTGTCCCCGAGGACGAGGGAGACGGCGGCCTGCGAGACCCCGGCGGCCCGTGCGACGTCCCGGCTGGTGGCGCGGGCCGCGGCGGGGAGCCTGCCAGGGGGCGCGGCGCCGGCCGCTCCGGTGGAGCCGGTGCTCGCGCCCGGGGGTGTCGTGGCCTCGTGGCTGGTCACCGGGTGTGTCACTCCTTGCGTTCGGCCACTGCGGGGTGGACCGCGGGTTGCCGTCATGGTACGTATAACGGCGAAGGTTATACGTAACACCTCCGGGTCGGTCCGGACGGAAAGGGGCAGGGATGGCCGCGGGATATGCGGAGCTGCTGAGAACCCGGCATGCGGCCCGGCTGCTGGCCGGGACCCTGGTCGGC
Source organism: Streptomyces sp. NPDC028368 (assembly GCF_055565615.1). Taxonomy (NCBI): domain Bacteria; kingdom Bacillati; phylum Actinomycetota; class Actinomycetes; order Kitasatosporales; family Streptomycetaceae; genus Streptomyces; species Streptomyces sp. NPDC028368. Next base: position 246,027 of record NZ_JBVHTY010000006.1, read on the forward strand.
AGGCTGCCGAACGCCACCGCCGCGCTGGCCGTGGTCCTGTTCGTACGCGCCGAGGGTGGCAGCTATGCCCTGGCCGGTGTGCTCTCCGCGGTCTACGGCGTCTGCACGGCGATCGGCCAGCCGCTGCTCGGCCGTGCCGTGGACCTTTACGGCCAGCCGCGGGTGATGCTGCCCGCCTCGGTGCTCTCCGCCCTGGGGATGGCGCTGCTCGCCCTCGTCGGCCTGGATGTGCTGTGGCTCGCCGGTGCCGCCATGGTGATCGCCGGTTTCTTCACCCCGCCCCTGGAGGGCGGCCTGCGCGCCCTGTGGCCCGGCGTCCTCGAACGCCCGGACCGGGTGCATGCCGCGTATGCGCTGGACGCGGTGGCGCAGGAAGTCATGTTCGCGGTGGGGCCGTTGCTGGTGACGCTGTGCGTGGCGGCCTGGTCGGCGGGGGCGGCGCTGCTGGTGATCAATCTGATCGGGGTGCTCGGCGCGCTGTCCGTCGTCGTCTCCGAGCCGTCCCGTCAGTGGCGCAGCGGGCCGCGCGAGGCGCACTGGCTGGGCGCGTTGCGCTCCGCCGGCCTGCTCGTCCTGATCGGTGCGTTCTTCTTCGTCGGGCTGGCGCTCGGGTCGATAGGGGTGGCGGCGGTGGCGTACGCCGACGAGCACGGCGGGGGGATGGTCTCCAGCTATCTGCTCTCCGCGCTCGGTGTCGGGGCGCTGGCCGGTGGCATCGTCTACGGCGCCCGCGAGTGGCCGGGGCGGCCGGAGAGCCGGCTGCGGCTGCTCATCGGGTTTCTGGCGCTGGGGTATCTGCCGCTGGCGCTGGCTCCGGGTGTGGTCGGCATGACGGCGCTGACCGGTGTCGCCGGTGTGTTCCTGGCGCCCGCGCTGGCCTGTGCGTTCGTGGTGGTGGACCGGCATGCGCCCAAGGGCACGGTGACGGAGGCGTTTTCGTGGCTGGTGACGACGTTCGGTGTCGGATCGGCGGTGGGGGCCTCGGTGGCGGGGCCCGCGGTGGAGGGCGGCGGTTCGGCGGCCGGTTTCGCGGTGGCGGGTGCCGGGGGAATCGCGGCGCTGCTCGTCCTTTTGTCGACGAAGCGATTTCTGGGGGATCCGGTGCAGCGTACGGCGGGTGCGGCCCCGGCGGAAAATGATCGAAACGGGGCCGTCGAACCCGGTTTCAGAGCAGGCCATCAGGCGTAATGTTCAGTCATGGACCGCCGCATTTTCGGGCTGGAGAACGAGTACGGCGTCACGTGCACGTTCAGGGGACAGCGCCGACTGTCACCTGACGAAGTGGCGCGGTACCTCTTCCGCCGTGTTGTGTCATGGGGCCGCAGCAGCAATGTCTTCCTGCGGAACGGCGCCCGCCTGTACTTGGACGTGGGATCGCATCCGGAATACGCAACTCCCGAGTGCGACAACGTGACCGAGCTGGTCACCCACGACAAGGCCGGTGAGCGCATTCTCGAGGGCCTGCTCGTCGATGCCGAACGCCGCCTGCACGAGGAGGGAATCGCGGGCGACGTCTATCTCTTCAAGAACAACACCGATTCGGCGGGAAACTCCTACGGCTGCCACGAGAACTATCTCGTCGCGCGCCATGGTGAGTTCTCCCGGCTCGCGGACATCCTCATTCCGTTCCTCGTCACCCGTCAGCTGCTGTGCGGCGCGGGCAAGGTGCTGCAGACCCCGCGCGGCGCCGTTTACTGCGTCAGCCAGCGCGCGGAGCACATCTGGGAGGGCGTCTCCTCGGCGACGACCCGCTCCCGGCCGATCATCAACACCCGCGACGAGCCGCATGCGGACGCCGAGCGCTACCGCCGGCTGCATGTCATCGTCGGCGACTCCAACATGTCCGAGACGACCATGCTGCTCAAGGTCGGCGCCACCGATCTCGTCCTGCGCATGATCGAGGCGGGCACGGTCATGCGCGATCTGACGCTGGAGAACCCGATCCGCGCCATCCGTGAGGTCAGCCATGACATCACCGGCCAGCGCAAGGTGCGCCTCGCCAGCGGGCGGGAGGCCTCGGCGCTCGAGGTGCAGCAGGAGTACTACGAAAAGGCCGTCGACTTCTGTGAGCGGCGCGGAATCCGTACGGGTACCGTCGAGCAGGTTCTGGAGCTGTGGGGCCGCACCCTGGAGGCAATCCGCGACCAGGAGCTGGACCGTATTTCCACCGAGATCGACTGGGTGATGAAACATCAGCTCATCGAGCGGTATCGCACAAAGAACAACATCACCATGTCCCACCCACGAGTGGCGCAGATAGACCTCGCGTATCACGACATCCACCGCCGCCGGGGGCTTTACTACCTCCTGGAGCGGAAGGGACAAGCGGCGCGGATCTGCAACGACTTGAAGATCTTCGAGGGCAAGTCGGTGCCGCCGCAGACCACCCGCGCCAGGCTGCGCGGCGATTTCATCCGGCGGGCTCAGGAACAGCGCCGTGATTTCACCGTCGACTGGGTGCATCTCAAGCTCAATGACCAGGCGCAGCGCACGGTCCTGTGCAAGGACCCGTTCCGTTCGGTGGACGACAGAGTGGAGAAGCTGATCGCCGGGATGTAAACGGCGCGGAAATACGGCAGGGTGCCGGGAGCGGGTTCGCTCCCGGCACCCTGCCGTGTGCGGACTTGCTGTGTACGGACTTGCTGTGTTGCGCAGGGAAACGCGCACAGGGACAGGTCGTAGAGTGGCGGACATTGCCCACCCACCCCCCGAGCCCGAGTTGGACTGATGAACCTCACGAAGAACACCCGTCGTGCCGCCGTCGCCGCGCTGGCCGTGCCCATCATGCTGTTCGCCGCCGCCTGCGGCTCGGACAACGGCAGCGGCTCATCGGACGCAGCCGTGGTCAAGGTGGACGGCAAGGCGGGCTCGCAGCCCAAGATCAGCGTGCCGAAGGGCGCCAAGCCCGCCGACAAGGCCGTTACCAAGACCCTCATCGAGGGCAAGGGCGCGGTCGTCAAAAAGGGTGATGTGGTCCGGCTGGACTTCTCGGCGCAGTCGATGAAGGGCCAGAACCTGGGCAGCAGCTGGGCGCCGCAGCCGGGCGCCAAGCCGGGTGGGCCGCGGACCCAGGTCGTCAGCGAGGTCACCGACCAGATGACCCAGCAGACGCTGCCGCAGAAGGTGATGGCGGCGGTGGCCGGGCAGAAGGTCGGCAGCCGCTTCGAGGTCGAGGGCACCGCCAAGGCGCTGATCGGTGAGGGCCTGAACCCGCAGTCCGGCATCAAGCCGGGGGACGGCCTGGTGTGGGTCGTCGATGTGGTCGGCGCGAAGAAGGTGGACAAGAAGGCGAAGGCCGAGGGCACGCAGGCGGCGCCGGAGAGCGGCATGCCCGAGGTGAAGGCCGAGGGCGACAAGGCCGCGACGATCACCGTCCCCAAGGGGGAGAAGGCTCCCAAGGACCTCAAGCAGCAGGTCCTGATCAAGGGCAAGGGCCCCGAGGTGAAGGCCGGGGACGGGCTGATCGCGCAGTACACCGGTGTGAAGTGGGAGGACGGCAAGAAATTCGACTCGTCCTGGGATCACGGCGGCGCGGCGGCGTTCCAGATCGGCACCGGCCAGGTCGTCAAGGGCTGGGACCAGGCGCTGGTCGGCAAGCACGTCGGTGACCGGGTGGAGATCGTGATTCCGCCGAAGCTGGCCTACGGCGCGAGCCCGCAGCACGAGCTGGCCAAGAACACCCTGGTCTTTTCGGTCGACATCGTCGGCACGGTCTGAGCCGGACGGTCTGGGCCGGACGGTCCGAGCCGGCACCGGCCGCAGCGGCCGCAGCGGCCGGGTCCGAGCGGGCCCGGCCCGAGCGGCAAGTCCGGCAAGATCTGCAAGACTGGCGCCGTAATCGTAAAGATTCGTAAGTAGGAGCACATTCGTGAGCATCGACAAGCCCGAGATCGACTTCCCCGAGGGCCCGGCGCCCACCGAGCTCGAGATCGTTGACCTGTGGGAGGGTGACGGGGCGGTCGCCAAGGCCGGGGCCTTCGTCAAGGTCCACTACGTCGGCGTCGCCTTCAGCACCGGCGAGGAGTTCGACGCGAGCTGGAACCGCGGCAACCCGCTGGAGTTCCAGCTCGGTGCCGGCCAGGTCATCTCCGGCTGGGACCAGGGTGTGCAGGGCATGAAGGTCGGCGGCCGTCGCCGGCTGACCATCCCCGCGCACCTCGCGTACGGCGACCGTGGCGCCGGCGGCGGCCGCATCGCCCCCGGCGAGACGCTGATCTTCGTCTGCGACCTGATCTCCGTCTGAGACCGCGTCCGACGCACACCAGGGGCCCGTGCCATCCGTGGCACGGGCCCTCGGCTTTGCCCGGAGCACCCCGAGCGGTACGGTCAGCGCTCGGGAGTTCCACGAGAGAGGGCGTCGATGGCCATTGCGAAGGCCGAGCGGCTGATGAACCTGGCGCTGTGCCTGCTGGGGACGCGACGCCCGCTGACCAAGCGCGAACTCAGGTCGTCCATCGAGGCCTATATCGAGGCCAACAGTGATGACTCCTTCAACCGCATGTTCGAGCGGGACAAGGACGATCTGCGCGAGCTGGGCCTGGTCATCGAGACCGTGGACGCCATCGACGGTGAGGTCGGCTATCTGGCCCGCCGCGACAGCAACCGCCTCCCGCCGATCACCCTGGACGCCGAGGAGGCCGCGGCCCTGGGGCTCGCCGCCAAGATCTGGCAGCAGGCGCGGCTGGCCGGGGCCGCCAGCGGTGCGCTGCAGAAGCTGCGGGCGGCCGGTATGCCGCTGGCCGAAGACGGTGAGGACTACGACGCCGGGCAGCCGCACAGTGCCCTCGAGCCCCGTATCCCGGCCCATGAAGCCGCCTTCGAACCGCTGATGCTGGCCTGCCGCGACCGCCGCCCGGTGGTCTTCGACTACCGCAAGGGCAACGCCGCCCACCCCGAGCAGCGTCAGGTCGAACCCTGGATCCTCGAGTGCTGGCGCGGCCACTGGTACGTGGCGGGCTGGGACCGCGGGCGTCAGGCCGAGCGGGTCTTCCGGCTCTCCCGGATCACCGGCAAGGTCCGTTCCCGGCAAGGGGCGTTCACCGCTCCGGTGCCCGATCACGTCACCGTACGGGAGACGGTCGAGAGCTGGGCCGGGGAGACCGCGACCGGCACCGCCCGGATCAAGCTCCGCGCCGACCACGGCTATCCGCTGCGGTCCCGCGCGCTCACCGTCAGGGACCTGGGTGACGGCTGGGACGAGCTGGAGATCCCCAACGGGCACGGACTCGACGCCTGGCTGGTGGAGTTCGGACCCGATGTCGTGGTGCTGGAGCCGGCCGAACTGCGGGCCGATGTCATCGACCGGCTGCGCGCCGTGGCCAAGGGCTGAGAGGGATACGTAACCCATGGCGACGAATGCGATCGACCAGACCCGCCGGATGCTGTCCTTGGTGACCTACCTGCGCGAGCGCCCCGGCGCCCGCGTCGGCGATGTCGCCCGCGCCTTCGGCATCTCCGAGGACGAGCTGATCGCCGACCTGGACGTCCTGCCCATGTGCGGTACGAGCTTCCGCGGCGGCGATCTCCTGGACATCGACACCGACGGCGACCGCATCTGGTGGCACAACCCCGACGATGTGGCCGAGCCGCTGCGGCTGGCGGCCGACGAGGCCACCGCGCTGCTGGTCGCGGCCCGCGCCGTGGCCACCTTGCCCGGTCTGCGGGAGGGCGACCGGCAGGCGCTGCTGCGCGCCACCGCCAAGCTGGAGGCGGCGGCCGGCGAGGCGGCCGGCGCCAGCGCCCGGCTGTCGGTGACCTTCGAGTCCGAGGGCGGCGTGTTCGCCGACGTCGACCGCGCCATCGCCGAGCGGCGCCGGCTGTGGCTGCGCTACTACTCCCCGGCCCGCGACGAGCTGACCGAGCGCGAGGTCGACCCGATCCGCCTCTTCGCCGTCGGCCACACCTATGTAGAGGCCTGGTGCCGGCTCTCGGAGGCGCGGCGGACCTTCCGTCTCGACCGGGTCGCCGAGATCAAGCTGCTGGACGCGCCCGCCGACCCGCCGCCCATCGAGCTGCGCGATCTGTCGGAGGGACTGGTCCAGCCCGCGGCCGAGGACCCCGAGGTGTCCGTCGAGGTCGGGCCCGGCGGCCGTTGGGTCGCCGAGTACTACCCGCACGACAGCGCCGAGGAGCTCCCCGACGGCGGGCTGCGCATCACCCTGCGGACGCCCGACCCGGCGTCGCTGCGGCGCCTGGCGCTGCGGCTGGGCCGGGACGGGCGGATCGTGGCGCCGCAGGCGCTCGCCGACAGCGCGCGGCGGGCGGCGACCGCGGCGCTCGCGGCGTACGGCGAGTGAGCGCGGCGTAGCGGTCGCCGTAAGGGCCCAGCGATATCCGTATGGAGGAGGCAGCGAAGGATGACGACCACGATGGCGGGCACCACCATGGCGACCACGACCGCTCCGGTGCTCTTCAAGGCGGCCTGTCCGGACTGCCGGGGCCGCTTCGAACTGGCCTCGGACGCCTTCCGGCTGGCCATCGGCGCCAGCCGCCGTACCACCTTCTACTCCTTCACCTGCCCCGACTGCGGCCGCGCGGTGCGCCGGCCGGCCGGTGAGCGGATCGTCGAGCTGCTCACCGGCGGCGGGGTACGCACCCTGCGGCTGCACACGGGCTGACAGATAGGCTCGCCCCCATGCTCTGGCCCATGATCGCTGTTGCCCTCGGCTTCCTGGGGATCGCCGTGCTCGGCATCCTCGCCGTCCGTGTCTTCGTCGAGGTGGGGCGGCTCGCCCGGCAGGTCGGCGCGGCGTCGGCGCGGATCCAGCGGGCCGCCGAGGACCTTGAGCGGGCGGCGACGCCGCTGGCGTCCTCCCTGGATCTGACGAAGAAGTGACGCCGGGCGGGCGGGCCTGACCTGCCGTTCCCCGTGGGCGGTACGCTGTTGCACAGGGCCGATGGTCGAGGCGCGGCCCCGCAACCGGGAGTGCGCACAGGGGTTGCCCCGTATTCACCCGTGAGCGCTACGATCGCTGCAAGTACGGCGGGCGGACGGATGTCCGGCCAAGTCAGATAGTTCCATCCCCAGCCGCCTCGGTGAGAAGGTAAATACTTATGTTCGGTGGCAAGATCGGCACAATGGAGCTCGTCCTCATCGTTGTCGTCCTTCTTCTTCTGTTCGGCGCGAAGAAGCTTCCCGACATGGCCCGCTCGCTGGGCAAGTCCGCCCGCATTCTCAAGAGCGAGGCGAAGGCGATGAAGTCCGAGGCTTCGCAGAAGCAGGAAGCTCCCGCCGACCCGCCGGCCGATGAGTCGCAGGCCGAGCGCAAGACCATCAAGGCCGCTCCGGGCGATGCGACCAGCGCGCGGCCGGTCGCCGATCCCGAGCACACCGCGCAGCGCTGACCGAGGGCTTGACCGTGGCGGCGGCCGGGCCGCCGCATGTGGCATGAGATGAGGACGAGGGTTGCGCAAGTCTGCCCCTGAAACGCGCGCGAAGGAGAAGGACCCCGAGGGGCGTATGCCGCTCGTGGAGCATCTGCGTGAGCTGCGCAACCGGCTGGCCAAGGGCGTGCTGGCCATCGTCATCGCGACGGTCGTGGCGGCGTTCTTCTACGAAGCGCTGATCAATTTCTTCACCAAGCCGGTGCTCCATTCGGTCGGCTGTCATGCGCTCTTCACCGACGTCGCGAAGCTGGACCAGGGTAAGACCTGCGCCAACATCGTGATGATGGACCTGCTCGGGCCGTTCACCCTCGCCCTGAAGGTGTCCTTGGTGGCGGGCGTCGTCCTGTCCTCGCCGATCTGGCTCTACCAGCTGTGGGCTTTTCTCGCGCCCGGTCTGCACCGGCATGAGAAGCGCTACGCGATGAGCTTTGTCGCCGCCGGATTCCCGCTGTTCGCGTGCGGCGCCTATTTCGCGTACTGGACGCTGCCGACCACGGCGAAGGTGCTGATCAGCTTCACCCCGAAGGGCGTCGGCAACCTCCTGCCGCTGGACAAGCTGCTGGACCTGATCACCCGCATGGTGATCGTCTTCGGGCTGTCCTTCGAACTGCCGCTGCTACTGGTCATGCTGAACTTCGCCGGGATCATCACCGGCAAGCGGATGCTGGGCTGGTGGCGGGCGATGGTCATGGGCATCACGGTCTTCTCCGCCATCGCGACGCCCAGTACGGACCCGCTCACCATGCTCGCGCTGGCCGTGCCCATCGCGCTGCTCTACTTCGTCGCGGTCGGCGTCGCGCTCTCCAACGACCTGCGCCGCAAGCGCCGGCAAGACTCCGGGCCCGCCGACGACGAGGCCTCCGAACTGGATCTGACGCCCGAGGACATCGGCGAGCTGGAGCCGGTGGCCGGGCCCGCCGCACTGACCGAGGGCAGGAACGCCGACGGCGGCGACCGCGGCCGCAGCGGCTACGACGACGTCACCTGACGCCGCGGCACGCAGGACGTAGGAAACGACAAGGAGGCGGGGAGCCCGAGGGCTCCCCGCCTCCTTTGCCGTGCGGCGGGCGCGGTGGTCAGGCCGTCAGCACTTCTTCAGGCCCTGCAGGGAGCCGGTGCCGCGGTAGTACAGGCTCTTGTTCGGCTTGATCGTGTGGCAGCTGCTGTCCGGCCACCAGCGCTCGGCTGTCTTCACGCGGATCGACGACTTGCAGCCGTTGTGGATGTTCACCGCGTTCTTGCTCAGGTACCACGTCGCGCTGACGCACTTGCCGAACTCCGAGCTCGCAGCGGCCGCCGGGCCGGCCGTGGCCATCGGGATCCCCACCGCGGTCACGGCGAGCGCCGCGGTCACCGTTGCTGCCTTGAACTTGTTCGTCGTTCCCCTTCGTCGCGGGGGCGCACGCCCCCTCCCATCCCGCCCGCGGTACGCGCGAAATGATCTTGATGAGTACAGGCAGACCGTTATGGGTGATCGAAACGGGTTTCGGCTGGTCCGATGGGTTCGGGGGTTTCGGCCGTCCACCGGTCGGTAAAGGGGCCTGATAAAGATCCGGTCGTTGTCAGAGGTGGCCGGTAGGCTCGTAAGCACGATGACCGAGGACATGTCCCCTGCTGAGCGCTATGCCGCCGCCAAGCTCCGGGCGGCCGAGCAGGCCACCGCACTCACCCCTTTCCGAGAGATGTACGACTTCGATCTGGACGCGTTCCAGATCGAGGCGTGCAAGGCCCTGGAGGCCGGCAAGGGGGTGCTGGTCGCGGCCCCGACCGGATCCGGCAAGACGATCGTCGGCGAATTCGCCGTCCACCTGGCCCTGGAGCAGGGCCGTAAATGCTTCTACACCACCCCGATCAAGGCGCTGTCCAACCAGAAGTACCAGGACCTGGTCAAGCGTTACGGGGCCGACAAGGTCGGCCTGCTGACCGGCGACAACAGCGTCAACTCCGAGGCGCCGGTGATCGTGATGACCACCGAAGTGCTGCGGAACATGCTCTATTCCGGCTCGCAGTCCCTGATAGGCCTCGGCCATGTGGTCATGGACGAGGTGCATTACCTCTCCGACCGCTTCCGGGGCGCCGTCTGGGAAGAGGTGATCATCCATCTTCCCGATTCGGTGACGCTGGTGTCGCTGTCGGCCACGGTCTCCAACGCCGAGGAGTTCGGCGACTGGCTGGACACGGTCCGCGGTGACACCGAAGTGATCGTCGCCGAGCACCGGCCGGTGCCGCTGTGGCAGCACGTCCTGGCGGGCCGGCGGATGTACGACCTGTTCGAGGAGCGGGACGGCGGCCAGGGCGGGGGGCGTCGCGAGGTCAACCCCGACCTGGAGCGGCTGGCCCGGATGGAGAACAGCCGGCCGACGTTCGGCCGGGACAAGCGGCGCGCCCGCACCATGCGCGAGGCGGACCGCGAGCGCGAGCGGCGCCAGCGCAGCCGGATCTGGACGCCCAGCCGGCCCGAGGTGATCGACCGCCTCGACAACGAAGGCCTGTTGCCCGCGATCACCTTCATCTTCAGCCGCGCCGGCTGTGAGGCGGCCGTCCAGCAGTGCCTGGCGTCGGGCCTGCGGCTCAACGACCAGGAAGGCCGCGAGCGGGTCCGCCGCATCGTGGAGGCGCGTACGGCCGGCATCCCGGACGACGACCTCCATGTGCTGGGCTACTTCGAGTGGCTGGAGGGCCTGGAGCGCGGCATCGCGGCGCACCACGCGGGCATGCTGCCGACGTTCAAGGAGGTCGTCGAGGAGCTGTTCGTCCAGGGGCTGGTCAAGGCCGTCTTCGCGACCGAGACCCTGGCCCTGGGCATCAACATGCCCGCACGGTCGGTGGTGTTGGAGAAGCTGGTGAAGTGGAACGGCGAACAGCACGCCGACATCACGCCCGGCGAATACACCCAGCTGACCGGCCGCGCCGGGCGCCGCGGCATCGACGTCGAGGGCCACGCCGTGGTGCTGTGGCAGCGCGGCATGAACCCCGGCGCGCTGGCCGGCCTGGCCGGGACGCGTACGTACCCGCTGCGGTCCTCCTTCAAGCCGTCGTACAACATGGCGGTCAACCTCGTCTCGCAGTTCGGCAGGCACCGTTCGCGGGAGCTGCTGGAGATGTCCTTCGCGCAGTTCCAGGCCGACAAATCGGTGGTCGGGATCTCCCGCCAGGTGCAGAAGAACGAGGAAGGGCTGGAGGGTTATCACGAGTCGATGACCTGCCATCTCGGTGACTTCGAGGAATACTCCCGGCTGCGGCGGGAGTTGAAGGACCGTGAGACGGAGCTCGCCAAGCAGGGCGCGGCGCAGCGGCGGGTGTCGGCCGCGGCCGCGCTGGAGAAGCTGAAGCCGGGCGATGTCATCCATGTGCCGACGGGCAAGTACGCGGGTCTCGCGCTGGTGCTGGACCCCGGTATGCCCTCGGGCCGTACGGACCGGCACCGCGGTTTCGAGGCCCAGGACGGCCCGCGGCCGCTGGTGCTGACCGCCGAGCGGCAGGTCAAGCGGCTGGCGTCGATCGACTTCCCGGTGCCGGTCACGGCGCTGGACCGGATGCGGATCCCCAAGTCCTTCAACGCCCGCAGCCCGCAGTCGCGCCGCGATCTGGCGTCCGCGCTGCGCACCAAGGCGGGGCATCTCGTACCGTCCCGGCACCGCAAGCCGCGCGCGGAGGCCGCCGACGACCGCGAGATCGCCCGGCTGCGTACGGAAATCCGCGCGCATCCCTGCCACGGCTGCGCCGAGCGCGAGGACCACGCCCGCTGGGCCGAGCGCTACCACCGGCTCAAGCGCGACACCCGCCAGCTGGAGCGCCGGATCGAGGGCCGGACGAACACCATCGCCCGCACCTTCGACCGGATCTGCGCGCTGCTGACCGAGCTGGACTACCTCGAGGACGACACCGTCACGGAGGAAGGCCGGCGGCTGGCCCGGCTCTACGGCGAGCTGGATCTGCTGGCCAGCGAATGCCTGCGGGACGGCGTCTGGGAGGGGCTCGGCCCGGCGGAGCTGGCGGCCTGCGCCTCGGCGCTGGTGTACGAGGCACGGCAGGCGGACGACGCGGTGGCCCCCAAGCTGCCGTCCGGCAAGGCCAGGGACGCGCTGGCGGAGATGGTGCGGATCTGGGGGCGGCTGGATGCCCTGGAGGAGGACCACAAGATCAATCAGGCGGAGGGCGTCGGCCAGCGCGAGCCGGACCTCGGCTTCGCCTGGGCCGCGTACCGCTGGGCGTCGGGCTTCGGTCTCGACGAGGTGCTCCGGGAGGCGGAGATGCCGGCCGGTGACTTCGTGCGCTGGTGCAAGCAGCTGATCGATGTCCTCGGCCAGATCGCGGCGGCGGCCCCGGCCGGCGGCTCGGTGGCGCGTACGGCCCGTAAGGCGGTCGATGGCGTGCTGCGGGGCGTGGTGGCGTATTCGTCGGTCGGCTGAGCCGCAAGGAGCGATGAGGTGAGCGCCCGCCCCCTGGCCGAGGGGGCGGGCGCCGTCACGTTCTCCGGGCGGTCGGCTACAAAGCCGGCTGCCAAACCGGCTACAAAACCCGCTACGAAACCGGCGACGCCACCGGCTGAACCGCCGACCGCTCCGCCGTCCGTTCCGCCGCCCGCTCCGCGTCCCGCTTGGCGACCTCCTCGCGGACGATCGGGATCACATACCTGCCGAAGTCGATCGCGTCGTCCAGCAGGTCGTAGCCGCGGGCGGAGAGGATGTCCACGCCCAGGTCGTAATAGTCCAGCAGCGCCTGCGCGACGGTCTCCGGGGTGCCGACCAGAGCGGTGGAGTTGCCCGCGCCGCCGGTTTCCGCGGCGGTCGGGGTCCACAGCGCCCGGTCGTGCCGCTCGCCGGCGGCGGCCACCGCGAGCAGCCGCTGGGAGCCGGCGTTCTGCGGATTCTTCAGCCCCTGATGGCGGTTGAGCGGCGCGCCCGCCTTGCGGGCCCGGATCCGCGCCAGGGTGTGGTGCGCCTTCTCCCAGGCCAGTTCCTCGGTGGGCGCGAGAATCGGCCGGAAAGCGACCTGGATGCGCGGCACATCGCTGCGGCCCGCCGCCTGCGCCGCCGCCTTGACCGAGGCGATCTGCTCGGCGGTCTGGGCCAGCGGCTCGCCCCACAGGCAGTAGATGTCCGCCTCGGCGCCGCCGGCCGCGTACGCCGCTGCCGACGAGCCGCCGAACGACACCTGCGGATGCGGCTGTTGCACCGGGAAGGTGTCCGAGACGAAGTCATGGAAGCGGTAGTGGGTCCCCTCGTGGTCGAAGGGCTCATGGCTGGTCCAGATCTTCTTCACGATGCGGATGTATTCGCGGGTGCGGGCGTAGCGCTCGTCCTTGCCGAGCGTGTCGCCCTCGCGGCCCTGCTCGTGGTCGTTGCCGCCGGTGATGAAGTGCACGGCGAGCCGGCCGTCGCTGATCCGGTCCAGTGTGGCGAAGGTCTTCGCGGCGAACGTCGGATAGGAGACGTTGGGGCGGTGCGCCACCAGGAGCTGCAGGGTTTCGGTGCGGGCGGCGATATAGGCGGCGGCCGGGGACGGATCGGGGGAGCCGGAACCGTACGCGAACAGCACCCGGTCCCAGCCGTATTCCTCGTGGGCGCGGGCCAGCTTGAGCGTGTAGTCCTTGTCGAAGGATGCGCCGGAGCGGGGGGTGACTTCGGATCCGTCGTGGGTTGCGGCTATGCCGAGGAACTCGACAGGCATGGGATGGCCTCGTCTTCTCGTAGATCATGCGGGGCATGCGGGCCCGGGAGGGCGGCATGCGGGCGTACGGAACTGCCGTACGGGGGTGGTGCGCTACGGAGAAGTCAGCGGCAACAGGAGGCCGACCACACCCGGCCGAAGTCGATGTGGTCGCGGGTGACCAGCCGCTGCTGAGGACGCATGGGCTCAGTGGAACAAAGAGATGTATGCGCCGTCAACCAATTCTTTCGGCGGGGGAGTTGGCGCGGGATGCCGCCTTGTACGCGCTGCGCGACGAGGGCGGCGCACCGTTGCCTGCCGCCGAGCTCATGAGGGGCGGATCCCTCCGGTGTGCTCGCTGGATAGCCCGGCTATCTATCATGGCTGGTGAACCAGGCGAGGAAAGGGCGGCGGATGCGCATCGGGGAACTGAGCCGGCAGACGGGTGTGCCGGTCCCGACGATCAAGTACTACGTGCGGGAGGGACTGCTTCCCGCGGGCCGGCTGACCAGCCCCAATCAGGCGAGCTACGACGACATACACATCCGCAGGCTCCGGCTGATCCGGGGGCTGATGGACGTCGGCGGGCTGTCCGTCTCGGTCGTGGGCGAGGTGCTGGCCGTCGTCGACTCGCCCGAGGAGTCGGTGCACAAGGTGCTGGGCGCGGCCCAGGAGGCCATCACCCCGCCGTCCGTGGGGGAGCCGGCGGGCCTGGACGGGGCGCGGCGTGCGGTCGCGGAGCTGCTGCGCCGCCGTGGCTGGCGGGTCGACCCGGACCATGTGTCCGCCGAGGCGCTGGCCGTCGCGCTGGCCACCTTCCGCGGCATCGGGCACGGCGCCTTCGAGGAGGTGCTGGACGACTACGCCGAGGCGTGTGAGCGCATCGCCGCCGCCGATCTGGCGTTCGTGGGGCGCAATGCGGAGGTCGACACCCTGGTGGAGAGCGTGGTGGTGGGGACCGTGCTGGGCGATGCGGTGCTCAGCGCGATGCGGCGGCTGGCGCATGTGGACGGCTCGGCGCGGCGCTACGACGAGGGCGCCCGTGCCGGGTCCGGGGGAGCGGACCCGGAGCACTAAGGCCTGTCCGGTGGATCAGGGTCGGACAGGCCAGGCGCCCTCGGCAGTGGTTCAGGAGGCCGTGGCCGGTGCGGATTCCTGTTCCGCCTCCACCCGCTGGTTCCAGTCGCGCTTGGACGCCTGCCAGCCGTCCTCGTCGTGGCCGGCGCGCCAGTAGCCGGAGATGGACAGGTCCTCGCGGGGGATGTCGCGCTCGATGCGGAGCAGGCGGCGCAGCTCCTTCACGAAACCGGCCTCGCCGTGGACGAACGCCTGGACCCGGCCGGTCGGGAACTCCCACTCCCTTACGGCGGCGACCAGTTCACGGCCCACCGGGGCGCCGCCGCGGTGGAGCCAGGTGATCTTGGCGCCCGCCGGGGCATCGAGTTCCTGGCGCTCCTCGGGGCCCGCCACCTCGATGAAGGCGTGCACCGGTACGCCCGCAGGCATCCGGGCGAGTGAGGCGGCGATGGCCGGCAGCGCGCTCTCGTCGCCCGCCAGCAGATGCCACTCGGCGTCGGCGGCCGGGACGTAGGCGCCGCCGGGGCCGAGGAAGGAGATCTCGTCGCCCGGCTTCGCCGCGGCCGCCCACGGGCCGGCCAGTCCCTCGTCGCCGTGCACCACGAAGTCCAGGGCCAGCTCGCGGGCCGCGGCGTCCCAGGAACGCACGGTGTACGTACGGGTTCTGGGCCACTGGTCGCGGGGGAGGTCGGCGCGGATCCGGGCCATGTCGAACGGCTCGGGGTAGCTGACCTCGGGCAGCGGGAAGACCAACTTGACGTAGTGGTCGGTGTATTCGCCCGCCGCGAAGTGCGCCAGGCCGTCGCCGCCCAGCACCACGCGCACCATGTGCGGGGTCAGCTGCTCGGTGCGCACCACGTGGCTGCGGTGTAGTGCGGGCTGTTTACGGGCGGGACGTTCTGCTGCCACGGCATTCCCCTGACGTGATCGCCGGATGGTGGAACCTGCTCAGACACTGCTCGCACATGGCCTGGTTCGGACATGACCCATGGTTTCTTAGGTATGCCTAACCTAACAGGTTACCGGTGCAGGGTGGTGAGCAATCGCTGCAAGGATCCGCCCAGGCCCCACTGCGCCGCGAGCGCTTCCAGGCGCTCGGGGTCGGCCGGTTCGGCGGGCAGGGTGTGATCGACGTCGGGCACCGGGGCGTCGGTGGCCACGCGGACGACCTTCGGCGCGACCTCGACGTACGGGCGCGCCTCGGTCAGCCGCTTGCGCTGCGCCGGCGTCAGTTTCGAGGCCGGGTCGTCGGCGGCGGCCATGATGCCCGCCAGATCGCCGTAAGCGGCCAGCAGCTTGGCGGCGGTCTTCTCGCCGATCCCCGGTACGCCGGGCAGACCGTCGCTGGGGTCGCCGCGCAGCAGCGCCAGATCGGCGTAGCCGGAGCCGTCCACGCCGTACTTCTCCCGCAGCAGCGCCCCGTCGGTGATCTGGAGCGTGCCGACGCCCTTGAGGGGATACAGGATGCGGATGCCGCGCTCGTCGTCGACCAGCTGGAAGAGGTCGCGGTCGCCGGTGACGATGTCGACCGGGCCCTTGGCCTGCGCCGTCAGGGTGCCGATGATGTCGTCGGCCTCGTAGCCCGCGGCGCCGATACGGGCGATGCCGAGCGCGTCCAGGACCTCCTCGATGACCGGAACCTGCGGGGAGAGGGTGTCGGGAACCTCTTCCTCGTCGGGCTCCGCGGACCCTGCCGGGGCCTCCTCGGCGACTCGGTGGGCCTTGTACGAGGGAATCAGGTCGACCCGCCACTGGGGCCGCCAGTCGAAGTCCATACAGGCGACCAGATCGTCGGGGTGGTGGTCCTGGACGAGCCGGGCGATGAAGTCCAGCAGCCCGCGCACCGCATTGACCGGGGTGCCGTCCGGGGATTTGACCGATTCCGGTACCCCGAAATAGGCGCGGAAGTAGAGAGAAGCGGTGTCGAGGAGCATCAGGCGTCGAGTCACACCCCGCATGATGCCGTATGCCCCATACGTCGCACGGATGTGATGTAGAACACCGTCTTGTTTGCGCCCCATAAAGAAGGGCAGGCGCGCAGCCGGAGCGAACCCGGTAGCGAATTCCACTATTCCAGCCGGTAACGGCGGGCCGAACCCGCGCCGCTCCACGACCTGCCTGCGGGGGTGGCAGGTCGTACTCGTGCGACAAGAGAGGTATATGTGTCCAGGCTGCAAGCCGAGCACCTGTACAAAGTGTTCGGCAGACGACCCGAGGACGCGGTCCGGAAGCTCGAAGGCGGCGCAAGCCGCGAGGATCTGCGGGCCGAAGGCACCACCGCCGCCGTGATCGATGCGTCGATCGAGGTGGACGAGGGCCAGATATTCGTCGTCATGGGTCTGTCCGGATCCGGTAAGTCCACGCTGCTGCGCACGCTCAACGGGCTGCTGGAGCCGACCGCCGGGACCGTCCGGTTCGACGGCCAGGACCTGACCTCGCTCAGCGACAAGGAGCTGCGCAAGGTCCGCTCCGAGAAGATCTCCATGGTCTTCCAGCACTTCGCGCTCTTCCCGCACCGCAGTGTGCTGGAGAACGCCGCCTACGGGCTCGAGGTGCAGGGCATACCGCGCGCCGAGCGCGAGAAGCGCGCCACCGAGGCGCTCGAGCTCACCGGGCTCAAGGGCTGGGAGAAGTCCTGGCCCGACGAGCTCTCCGGCGGAATGCAGCAGCGCGTGGGCCTGGCCCGTGCGCTGGCCACCAACGCCGATCTGCTGCTGATGGACGAGTCCTTCAGCGCACTCGACCCGCTGATCCGCCGCGATATGCAGGACCAGCTGCTGGAGCTGCAGAAGACGCTGAAGAAGACCATCGTCTTCATCACCCACGACCTGAACGAGGCCATGCGGCTCGGTGACAAGATCGCGGTGATGCGCGACGGCCGGATCGTGCAGATCGGCAGCGCCGAGGACATCCTCGTCCGCCCGGCCAACGACTACGTCGCGTCCTTCATCCAGGACGTGGACCGCACCCGCGTGCTGACCGCCGGCGCGGTCATGGACGAGGTCGGTACGGTCCTGGGCACCACCACGCCGGACGGCAAGAAGCTGGGCACGGCCGCGGAATTCCAGGCCGCCGCGCCCGCCACCGTCAGCGTCGACACCCCGCTCGCCGAGCTGTTCACCCCCTGCTCGACCAGCACCGTCCCGGTCGCCGTCACCGACGAGAAGGGCAAGCTGGTCGGCGCCGTACCGACCGCCAAGCTGCTCGCCGTACTCGGGGACACCGCCCGGCAGGACACCACCGTCCCGGCCCAGGCCGCGGACGGCAAGGCATCCCTGGACAAGACGGCCGAGGGCAAGGTGATCGCCGGTGCCTAGGATCCCGATAGGCAGCTGGGTCAGCGACGCGGTCGACTGGCTGCGCGACAACCTCAGCTGGCTCTTCGACCTCGTCACGCACGTACTGAACGGCCTGTACGGCGCGATCCACACGGTCCTCGCCGCGCCCGCGCCGCTCATCCTCGCCGGCATCCTCGCCGTCATCGCCTGGTGGCTGCGCGGACTGCCGGCCGCCCTGCTCACCTTCCTCGGCTTCGCGCTGATCGACTCCATCGAGCAGTGGGACGAAACCGTCTCGTCGCTGTCGCTGGTGCTGGTGGCCTGCCTCATCACGATCGCGGTCGCCATCCCGCTGGGCATCCTGGCGGCCCGCAGCCGCGCCGTCGGCGGCGCGCTGCGCCCGGTCCTCGACCTGATGCAGACGATGCCCGCGATGGTCTACCTGATCCCCGGCATCCTCTTCTTCGGCCTCGGTGTCGTCCCCGGCATCGTGTCGACCATCGTCTTCTCCATGCCGCCCGCGGTCCGCATGACCGAACTGGGCATCCGGCAGGTCGACGAGGAACTGGTCGAGGCGGCCGACGCGTTCGGCACCCACCCGCGGCGCACGCTCTTCCGCGTCCAGCTGCCGCTGGCGCTGCCCACGATCATGGCCGGTATCAACCAGGTCATCATGCTGGCGCTGTCCATGGTCGTCATCGCCGGCATGGTCGGCGGCGGCGGTCTGGGCGGGTCCGTCTACAACGGCATCAGCTCCGTCGACGTGGCGCTGGGCTCCGAGGCCGGCCTCGCGGTCGTCATCCTCGCCATGTACCTGGACCGGATGACCGGCGCGCTCAACCAGCGGGTCTCCCCGCTCGGACGGCGCGCACTGGCCAAGGCCCAGGCCGCACTGGGCGGATGGAAGTTCCTCCAGTGGAAGCCCGCCACCTCCGTGGCGATGGCCGGCGTGGTCGTGCTGGCGCTGCTCGCCGGCGGGATGAGCTTCATGGGCAAGGACAGCGGCGGCGCCGGCGGCACCAGCGACGGCAATGGCCGTCCGGTCAGCCTCGGCTACGTCAACTGGGACGAAGGCAAGGCCACCACGTACCTGTGGAAGGAAATCCTCGAGCAGCGCGGCTACAAGCCCAAGGTCCAGGCCCTGGAGGCCGGTCCGCTGTTCGCGGGGCAGGCCCGCGGTGACATCGACGTACAGACCAATGCCTGGCTGCCGACCACGCACGCCGAGTACTGGAAGAAGTACCACGACAAGCTCGAGGACCTGGGCGCCTGGTACGACAAGACGTCCCTGGAGATCGCGGTCCCGTCCTACATGAAGGACATCAAGACGCTCGCGGACCTCAAGGGCAAGGCCGGCGAGTTCGGCGGCAAGATCACCGGTATCGAGCCGGGCGCCGGCGAGATGAAGATCCTCAAGGACAAGGTCCTCAAGGACTACGGTCTGGACGGCGCGTACAAGGTGCAGGAGTCCAGCACCTCCGCGATGCTCGCCGAGCTGGACCGCTCGATCCACGCCAAGAAGCCGATCGCGGTCACGCTGTGGTCCCCGCACTGGGCCTACAACAAGTACCAGCTCACCAAGCTGAAGGACCCCAAGGGCTCGTTCGGCTCCGGTGACAGCCTGCACATGCTGGGCCGTAAGGGCTTCGCCAAGGATGAGCCGCAGGTCGCCAAGTGGATGAAGAACTTCCACCTGGACGAGAAGCAGCTCACCAGCCTCGAGGACGACGTCAAGACCGCCGGTGTGGGCCATGAGCAGGACGGCGTGCGCGCCTGGCTCAAGAAGAACCCGGGCCTGGTCGACAAGGTCGCCCCGTCCGCCCACGCCGCCTACGCCAAGGGCAAGGACGCGGGCAAGGCGCCGAACATCGGCTACCCCGCGTGGGACGAGGGCGTCGCCACCACATACCTGTGGAAGAACATCCTGGAAAAGCGCGGCTACAAGCCGAACATCCGCAACCTCGACGTCGGCCCGATGTGGACCGGACTGTCCACGGGGCAGATCGATGTGGAGACCGACGGCTGGCTGCCGGTCGCGCAGAAGCAGTACTGGGACAGGTACAAGAAGGATGTCGTCGACGTCGGCGCCTGGTACGACAAGACCTCGCTGGAGATCGCGGTCCCGTCCTACGTCAAGGGCGTCAAGACCCTCGACGATCTGCGCGCGCACAAGGACGAGTTCAAGGGCAAGATCATCGGTATCGAGCCGGGCACCGGCGAGATGAAGCGCCTGCACGACGTCGTCCAGCCCGCCTACGGGCTGAAGGACTTCCAGGTCACCGAGGCCGGCACCGGCGCCATGCTCACCGAGCTGGAACGGGCCTACGCCAAGAAGGAGCCCATCGCGGTCGTCCTGTGGTCCCCGCACTGGGCGTACAGCAAGTACGACCTGACCAAGCTCAAGGACCCCAAGGGCACCTGGGGCGCCAACAACCAGATCAAGACCGTCGGCAACAAGAGCTTCCCCAAGAAGTTCCCGGAGTTCGCCGGCTGGCTCAAGAACTGGAAGATGAGCCCCGAGGAACTCGGCAGCCTGGAGAAGGACATCCAGGACGCCGGTAAGGGCCACGAGGACAAGGGCGTGCAGAAGTGGATCGATGCCCACCCGGGCATCGTCGACAAGATGGCGCCGGTGAAGTAGCCGGACCTCTCCCGCCACGCGAGCCCCGCCGCCCGGTACCCACCGGGCGGCGGGGCTCGCCGTTTGCGTACGGCGGCCCGGCCGAAAACCGGATGACGGCCGGTCACCGGCCCTCCTACGCTCGACCCCGTGAACGCGCCTCCCGGTGCGAAGACGACGGTTACTTCTCACCCCAATGGGCGGGCATACGGTCCGTCGTCGCCCTTGATCTCGGGAGGTTCAACTCGGGGGAGACATGAGCGAGTTCAACCGTGATGCCGCGCGCGGCACCACTCGCACCCTGACCTATGAGGGCGGCGCCGCCCGCACCCGCACCGCCAAGGACGACCTCGTCCTCCTCGCGGTGGTCAACATGGCCGGCGAGCAGACCTTCTACGAGAAGGCAGGCGACCGCGACACCCGCTTCGTCGAGCTGGTGCGCACCGTCGCCGTCCAGGACACGGACGGGGAGTGGACGGCCCGTTTCATCGGCTGGCTGCGCGGCGCCGCCCAGATGCGCTCCGCCTCGCTGGTCGTCGCCGCCGAAGCGGTCGCGGCCCGGCTGGCCGCCGGCCTGCACGGCGGTAACCGCCGCCTGGTGGACGCGGCCTGTCTGCGCGCCGACGAGCCCGGCGAATTCCTCGCCTACTGGCGGGGCCGGTACGGCCGTACGGTTCCCAAGCCCGTCAAGCGCGGCCTGGCCGACGCCGTCCGCCGCCTCTACACCGAGCGCTCACTGCTCAAGTACGACACCGACAGCCACGGCTACCGCTTCGCGGACGTCCTGGAGCTGACGCACCCCGCGCCCGACCCCGCCAAGACCTGGCAGGGCGACCTCTTCCGGCACGCCCTCGACCGCCGGCACCGCCGCGAACAGCCCGCACCCGCATCGCTGACGACCGTCCGCGCCCGCGCCGCCCTGATGGACCTGCCGGTCGCCGAGCGGCGCGCCCTGCTCGGCCGCCCGGACGCGGCCGGGGCGCTGCGCGCGGCCGGGATGACCTGGGAGGCGCTGGCCGGCTGGCTGCAGGGGCCGATGGACGCCGAGGCGTGGAGCGCGGTACTGCCGTCGATGGGGTACATGGCGCTGTTGCGTAATCTGCGCAATGTCGACGAGGCGGGGGTGTCCGACGACCTCGCCCAGGCCGTCGCCGACCGGCTCGCCGACCCCGCCGAGGTCGCCCGCTCCCGGCAGTTCCCCTACCGCTTTCTGTCCGCCTACCGCGCCGCGCCGTCGCTGCGCTGGGGCCACGCCCTGGAGAAGGCGCTGACCGCCGCCACGGCCAACATCCCCGAGCTGCCCGGCCGCACCCTGGTGCTGGTCGACACCTCCGGCTCCATGGGCGGCAAGGTCTCCGCCCGCTCGGCGATCCGGCACGCCGACGTCGGCGCGCTGTTCGGGGTCGCGCTGGCGCACCGCGGCTGCGCCGTCGACCTGGTCGGCTACGCCTCCGGGCACTTCCGGCACCCGCTGACCGCGGGCGGTTCGGTGCTGCGCGACACCGAGGCGTTCTGCGCCCGGATCGGCGAGGTCGGCCACGGCACGGAAACCGTCGCCGCGCTCCAGGCGACGTACGACGGACACGACCGGGTGGTGCTCATCTCGGACATGCAGACCTTCGGCCACCGGCAGGGCGGCTGGAACGTTCCCGCCTCCGAGGCGATCCCGGCGACGGTGCCGATGTTCGGCGTCAACACCACCGGCTACGCCGCCGCGGCGATCGACACCGGGGCGCCGCTCCGGTACGAGATCGGCGGCTTCAGCGACAAGCTGTTCACGATGGTCGGGCTGCTGTCGGGGGCGGGGCGGGCGCGGTGGCCGTGGGAGGAATCCCGGTAGCCGCGGCCGCCCTGATGGAGTATCGCCTCCACCGTGCGGCCGCGCCCGCGTAGCGACGCGGGGCGGGCGGTGATTCGCTCCTCTTGCGCCGGTCATACCGCGCGGCCGCCGAAGCCGCGGCCGGCGCAGGAGGCGACCGTGAACCCTGCACGTACGGCTGCCGTCGCCCTGACCGGCGCGGCCATCCTGGGACTTGCCGCGCCCGCCGCATCGGCGCTGGTCGAACCGGACCCGATGGCGGCCGGGCAGCGGGTGAGCGTCAGCGACGGCAAACGCTGCGCGGCGGACCGCGGTGCCACGGCCGCCTCGACGCTCTTCGGGTCGGTCGTCCTCGAGCCGGCCGAGCGGGGGATGACCGCCGATACGACGGTCGCCCGGAGCGCGTCGCCCGGCCACTACCACGTCACCGTCGCCTGCGGCTCCGGTGGCGATCGGTTCACCGAGACCGTGACCGTACGGGACGGCCGGGCCGAAGGCGTGAACGCGAGCCAGGCCGCCGGCGGACTGGCCCTGCTGGCGCTGGCGGCCGGCGCGGCGTATCTGCTCCGGCGCAACGCCAACGCCCGGCCCTGAGAGCCGAGTTCGGCCCCGTGTGCGCGCCCGCGTACGGTAGGGAGATGACCTCCCGGCCCCCTGGCAGCTCCGTCCGGCGCGTGGTGTCCCTGGTGCCCTCCCTCACCGAGGCGGTGGCGGCCGGCGCACCTGAGCTGCTGGTCGGCGCCACCGACTGGTGCAGCCACCCCGCCGGGCTCGACGTCACCCGTATCGGCGGCACCAAGAACCCCGACACCGCCCGTATCGCCGCCCTCGCGCCCGACCTCGTGATCGCCAACGAGGAGGAGAACCGCCCCCAGGACCTCGGCGCGCTGCGGGCCGCCGGGCTGAATGTCCTGGTCACCGAGATCCGGACGCTCGACCAGGCGCTGAGCGAGCTGGCACGGGTGCTGGTACGCGGCTGCGGGCTGCCCCGGCCCGACTGGCTGGACGCCGCCGAGGCCGCCTGGCGGGACCTGCCCACCGGGGCGGCGCAGCGGAGCGCGGTGGTGCCGATCTGGCGGCGGCCGTGGATGGTGCTGGGGCGGGACACCTTCGCCGGTGATCTGCTCGCCCGGCTCGGCGTACGCAATCTCTACGCCGGCCACGCCGACCGCTATCCCCGCATCCCCCTCGACGAGCTCACCGCCGGCGCCGCCGACCTCGTCGTGCTGCCCGACGAGCCGTACCGCTTCACCGCCGGGGACGGGCCGGAGGCGTTCCCCGGCCTGCCCGCCGCGCTGGTCAGCGGGCGCCATCTCACCTGGTACGGGCCGTCGTTGGCGCAGGCTCCCCAGGCGCTGGCGGCGGCGCTGGCCGCGGCGCGGTAGGCCTACCTGCCGGCGGGCCGGGGCCCGGGGGGCGCGAGGAGCTGACCGCGCGCGAGCCCCAGCGCGGTGCGCGTACCGGCCACCGCCACCGCCGTCACCAGGACGGCGAACAGCGCCACCGCGAGCCAGTCGAACGCGGCCAGCCCGGTGTGCCGGGCCAGCGCCGCGGCGCCGGTGACGCAGGTCCCGAGGGGGAAGGTGAAGCCCCACCAGGTCATGGCGAAGCCCATGCCGTTGCGGAACGCCCGCACCACCATCGCGGTGGCGATCGCCAGCCACAGCAGCGCAAAGCCCATGACGGGCACGCCGTAGAGCACCGCGAAGGCGCTCATCGCGTGGGCGTACGGGGCGCCGACGGCCCCGGGCGCGGCGTCGGCGAGGTTGTTGACGGCGGTGGTGGACTGGCCCAGCGGGCCGAGGATCAAAAACAGCGTCGGGGTCAGCGCGAGCGGCAGCGGGCCGTGGTGGAAGAGCCGGGTCAGGACGAGCGGCAGCACCAGCAGCGTCGCGAGCAGCGACATCCCGAACAGCGCGTAACAGGCCAGCAGCATCCCCGCCCGGTCCTGCCCGGCCGGCAAATGCGCCACCAGGGCCGGGCCGGTCGCCGCGCTGACCATGGGAGCGACCAGCGGCAGGATCCACACCGGCGAGGCGCTGCCCGGCTCGATGCGGTGCCGGGTGACCATCAGATACGGGATCGCGGCGGCGGCCGCCAGGCCGATGACGGTGCCCAGGGTCCACAGCACGGCGTCGGCGCGCAGCGCGGCCGCCGCGCCGATCACGTCCCGGCCGACCGCGAGCGTCCCGGCGCCGACGGCGAGCAGCGCCATCGACAGGCAGCCGTAGAACGGCGCGACCGCCGGATCCAGCAGCTGCCGCCGGGCCTGGTCGCCGTGCCGCACCCAGTGCACGGTGCGGGCGCCCAGCAGCGTCACCAGCATCAGTGCCGACAGCGCCCAGACCAGGTCGTAGGCCCCGCGCAGCCCGGGGGCGTGGAGCGGCAGGGCGGCACCGGCGTTGGCGACGATCGCGGTGCCCATCACGGCGGCGTACCAGTTCGGCCCGAGGTGGCGGACGGAGGGGGCTGTGTCGTTGGTGCCGGTGCCGGTGCCGGTGCCGGTGCCGGTGCCGGTGCCGGTGCCGGTGTCCGGAGCCAGGGAAGGTGCTTGCGCGAGGACTGTCATGACTTGAGCGTCGCCCTCCCGGACCCTGCCCACCAGAACCCTCCTGCCTATGAGGGCATAAGCTGGGTTTATGTGCAGCGCAGACGCCGGGCCCGCCGTACCCCTCGCGCACCGGGTCCCCGACCTCGGTGCGCTGGAACTGCTGCTCGCCGTCGCCCGGCTCGGCAGCCTGGGCCGGGCCGCCCGCGAGATGGGCATCACCCAGCCCGCCGCCAGCAGCCGGATCCGCTCGATGGAGCGGCAGCTCGGCGTGGGGCTGGTGGAACGCTCGCCGCGCGGCTCGCGGCTCACCGACGCCGGGGTGCTGGTCACGGACTGGGCCCGGCGGGTGGTGGAGGCGGCCGAGGCGTTCGACGCCGGTGCCCAGGCGCTGCGCGGGCGCCGCGACTCCCGGCTGCGGGTGGCCGCCAGCATGACCATCGCCGAATATCTGCTGCCCGGCTGGCTGATCGCCCTGCGCGCCCGGCGCCCCGGGACCGCCGTATCGCTGCTCGCGGGCAACTCCAGCGCGGTCGCCGAGCGGCTGCTGGCGGGCGAGGCCGACCTCGGTTTCGTCGAGGGCCTGGACGTGCCCGCGGGTCTGGACGGCGCGGTCATCGGCCACGACCGGCTGATCGTGGTCGCGGCGCCCTCCCACCCCTGGTCCAAGCGCCGCAGGGAGCTGACCGCCGCCGAACTGGCCGCCACCCCGCTCATCCTGCGCGAACGCGGCTCCGGCACCCGCCAGGTGCTGGACGCGGCGCTCGCCCGTCACGGCGGCCTGGCCGACCCGCTGCTCGAACTCGCCTCCACCACCGCGGTGAAGGCCGCCGCGGTCAGTGAGGCCGCACCCTCCGTCGTCAGCGAACTCGCCGTCGGGGAGGAACTGACCTCCCGCCGTCTGGTGGAGATCCCGGTGCACGGCCTGCGGCTGGGCCGCGATCTGCGGGCCGTCTGGCCGGCCGGTCAGCGGCCCGCGGGCCCGGCCCGGGAGCTGCTGGGGCTGACGCAGGGGGGCTGAGCCGCCCGGCCCTCAACCGGCCCGGGATTCGGCCGGGTCGGGTTCAGCGGGGCCGGGGCCGGGGTGCGATGCGGCCCGTGTACCGGGTGCCGCCCGCGTGAAGAGGGCCGACAGCACGATCGCCGTCAGGGCGGCGGCCGGTACCCCGCTGCCGAACAGGGTGCGGGCCCAGCCCGGCAGCGGCGCGTACAACTGCGGGGCCAGGACGGGGAGCAGGCCCGCCAGCAGGGTCAGCGCGACGACGGTGGAGGCGGCGCGGTCGGCGAGATCGGTGCGGCGGAGCATGCCGATGCCCATGGCCGCGATCACCGCGTAGATCACCAGGGCGGCGCCGCCGACCACCGGGGCGGGCAGCGCGGCGAGCAGCCGGGTGACGGGCGCGAGCAGACCGCTCAGCACGAGCAGCAGACCGGCCCCGGCCGTCACGAACCGGCTGCGGACGCCGGTGAGCTGGACGATCCCGATGTTCTCCGCACTGGTCACCATGACGGAGCCGCCGAACAGCCCGGCACCCAGCGAGGCGACCGCGTCCGCGCGGGCGGTACGCGGGACATCGCGCGCCGGGTCCGGGGTACGGCCCACCGCCTCGCTGTTGAGCACCGTCTGGCCGGTCGCCTCGGCGAGCGAGGCGAGGGCGAAGACCATCAGCGGGAGCGCGGCGAGCAGGTCGAATCGTGGGGCGCCGTAGGGGAAGAGCTGGGGCAGCGAGAACACCGCGTCGCCCGGCACCACACGGAACGCGGAGCCGGTGAGCGCCGCGGTGACGGTACCGGCCACCATGCCGGCCAGCACCGACAGCTGCCGCCACACCCCGCGCAGCACCAGGAAGCACAGGGTCGTCGTGGCGATGGTGACCAGTGCGAGCCGGCGCCCCGCGACCGCCATGGGCGCCGCGACATGAACCATGGTGACGCCGATGACCAGCACCGTCGCGCCCATCACCAGCGGCGGGAAGAACCGCAGGAGCCGCCCGTACAGCGGCAGTACGGCCAGCAGCAGCGCGGCCGCGAGCAGGACGGACCCGGAGGCGGTGGCCGCGCCGTGGGCGTGGGCGATCTCCAGGAAGATGGCCACCGCCGCGCCGCCCGGCAGCATCATGAACGGCAGCCGGGCACCGATCCGCAGCACCCCGAAGGACTGCAGCAGCGCGCCGGCCCCGCACAGCACCAGGGTGGCGCTGAGCAGGGACGCGGTGCGGCCGGGCGGCAGGTGCAGACCGGCCGCGATCAGGTAGACCGTGGAGACCGGTGCCGCGATCATCGCGAGGACGTGCTGCGCCGCCAGCGGCAGCAGACGCAGCAGCGGCAGCCGTTCCTCGACCGGGGGCGCGGCGGGTGCCGGGGGCGCGGTCATCGCTCACACCCGCCGCTTCAGCCAGGGCAGTTGCCCGGCGTCGTAGCGGTAGGCGCGGAAGACCGCGTTGTTCAGGGACGGGAAGAGCGCGCCGACCTCCGGCTCGCGGTAGCTGCCGAACTGCGGGACGACGTACTCCCAGCACAGCAGCCCCTCGGCGGTCACCTCGAAGAGCCGGCCGGCGGGGGAGTCGGTGATCAGCGTGTTGCCGTTGGGCAGCCGCTGCGCGCTGCCCATGAACGGCGCGAAGAACGCCTCGCGCGCCGGGTCGTGGTACTCCCACACCACCTTCCCCGAATGCCGCTCCACCTCGATGACGCGCGAGAACGGCACGTCCTGTCCGGGGCGGAAGACGCCGTTGTCGAAGATCAGGATGTTGCCGTTGGGGAGCTCGGTGGGGTGATGCTGCTGGGAGACCAGCCCCGGTCGCGTACGCCACAGGATCTCGCCGGTCGCCCGGCTGATGATGATCACCGCGGAGACGCTGCGCAGGCTGGCCAGGATGTTGCCGTCGGCCATCGGCAGGACGGAGTTGATCAGCGGCCAGTGTTCGCGGGAGTAGTCCGGGTGCAGGGCGTACTCGTCGCGGTCGAGGTGATCGCCGGCCCGCCAGGACCACAGCAGCCGGCCGTCCCCGTCGACCTCGCGGATGGTGTCGGCGTGGACCGTGCCGCCGTCCGGCTCGGAGCCGGCCACGCCGCCGCGCACCGCCGCCGCCCGCTCTCCCGTCAGCGGCTCCAGCGCGGTGTAGAGGATCCGCCCGTCGCCGTAGTGATGCGCATCGTGGTGCTGGAGCGGATCGGTGAACTCCCGCAGCACCGTGCCCTGGGGGTCGATCTCCTGCATCAGCCCGCCGCGGTACTTGTGCCACATCGGGAACAGCGCGTCCTGGTCCGGGAGCGTGGCGTTGTAGGCGAGGTTGCCGTTCGGCAGGATCCGGGCGTGCCGGCCGGGGCGGTGCGGCAGCTGCCAGCGGTGCACGACGGTGCCGAGCAGATCGATGAGCAGCACCTTGCCGCCGCCGGTCAGCGGCGCATAGAGGGTGTAGCCGCCGTGTGCGGCCTGTTCGTCCAGCGCGATCAGGCCGGTGCCGCGGCGGCGGCGTGTGTTTTGATCGACTGCGGTCATGGTGATTCCCCTGGTCAAACGTGGCGTCGTCAAACTTTGTTTGATGGGATCAAACAGCGTAGACGCTAGGGGCGCGCTGTTGCAGACGTGTGAACGCATCAATAAGGAGCGGGCGATGAGCGAGGCGGCGGAAAGTCCCCGGGTCGGGGCCGGGGTGCGCAGACGCCGCCGCGCCCTCGAGATGACCTTGGCGGAACTCGCCCGCCGCACCGGTCTGTCCGCCCCCTTCCTCAGCCAGGTCGAGAACGACCGCGCCCGCCCCAGCATGCGCTCCCTCCAGAAGATCGCCGATGCGCTGGAGACCACCGCGGTCCGCCTGCTGGCCGCCGCCGACGGCCCCCGCACCGTCGATGTCGTACGCGCCGATTCCGCGGCCGTCCCCGAGGACGGCGACCGAGGCCGGGTGCGTCCCCTGGTGCGCGGCCGGCAGCAGCTGCACGCCCTGGAGTTCACCGGCCGCCACGACTGGCAGCGCGAATTCCGGCACCCGCACGACGAGTTGATGTACGTGATCGAGGGCCGTGTGGAGGCCGAGGCGGAGGGCGGCCGCCACCAGCTCGGACCGGGTGACACGTTCTACTGCTCCGGCGGCGTCACCCACCGCTGGCGCTCACTCGTACCGGAGAGCCGGGTCCTGCTGGTCGGCGTGGCGGACGACTTCCGCGGTTAGGGCCTGTCGTTTGGATCAGGTCGGGCAGGCCCTGGCGCGCGCCCGCCGGGGCACGTGGTGCGCGGGTGCGGGACCAGGCGCACGCTGGTAGCAGCGGTTCCGGAGGTGAGCGTCATGGTGAAGATGCAGACGGCTGTCGGATGGCATGTCGAACTGGAATTCGAGGAGGATACGCACCGCACCCGGGCGGCCGCCCTGGTGCGGCTCCCTGACGGGAGCGAGGTGCGGTCCCACGGATACGCCAGCCGGCATCCGGCCGATTCGGACCAGCCGAGGGTCGGCGAGGAGGTCGCGGGCGCCCGTGCGCTCAATGAGCTGGCGATGCAACTGCTGACCAAGGCGCACGACGAGATCGACGCGGCGTCCGGCCGGACGTCGTACCCGCTGACGCACTGACCGGCTGCGTCGGCCGAGCGGGGCGCCGAGGCGGCGAGGCCGCGCGGGCCCTGCCCGGCCGGCGGGCCGTGGGCAAGGTGGTGCTCAACGTCGGGTGGTGCTCAACATCGGCCCACCGGCGGCCAGTTGAGCCATGCACCCGTCTTCCCGGGTGCCGGAACCGCATTGATCACCCTCCTCGTGTTTCGCTAGTGTGTGCGAACCGTCGACGTGTTTCCAAGGCACTCGACACCACGCACAAGGGGGAACAACCACACATGAGGCTCAAGTTCATCGCGCCCGTCATCGCCTCGGCGGCCCTGATCGGCACCGCCATGACCAGCGGGGTCGCCACGGCCGGTACGCCCACGGCCGCGCACGGGGCCACCGTGGCCAAGTCCGCGGCGGTCCAGTGCGCTGCCTATATCGGGGCGACCGAGAGCGTGAAGATTCGCGCGAAGAAGTCCCTGAAGAGCACCGCGCTCGGTCTGTTCCCGAAGAACGCGAAGGCCTGCTCCGCCGGGAGCGAGCACTCGGGGTCCGGGGCGACCTACCACGTCTGCGGGAAGACGGACGCCTTCTACTTCCAGATCAAGTACAGGGGCATCCAGGGCTGGATTCCCGCCACCTGCACGATGAATTACAGCTGACCGCGGTCACACCACCGGGGACGCCCCACGCGCCGCCGCCACCAGCGCGTTCATGACGCGCGGGTCGTCCCCGGCCTCCGGGTGCCACTGCACGGCCAGCGCGAAGCCGTGCGCGATCGGCAGTTCCAGGGCCTCGACGGTGCCGTCCTCCGCGTAGGCCGAGGCCACCAGCCCGCGGCCGAGCCGGTCCACCGCCTGATGGTGGTACGTCGGTACGGAGACCGGCTCGGGCAGCGTGCGGTCCAGCAGGGTGCCGGGGACGGGCTTGATCTCGTGCCGGGCGAAGACCCCGGGCGGGCCCGCATGTCCGTCGAGGTGCTGGATGAGGGTGCCGCCCAGCGCCACGTTCAGCAGCTGAAGGCCCCGGCAGATGCCCAGCAGCGGTACGCCGGCCGCCAACGCGGCCTCGATCAGAGCCAGTTCCCAGGCGTCCCGGTCCAGCGCGGGCGGGCCGGTCCGCGGATGCGGCTCCGCCCCGTACCGCGCCGGCTGGACGTCCGCGCCGCCGGCGATGACCAGTCCGTCCAGCCGGGCGACGACCGCGGCGGCGGTGGCCGGGTCGCCGGGTGGCAGCAGGGCCGGGAGGCCGCCCGAGCGCTGCACGTGCCGGGGATATCCGGCGGGCACCAGCGCGGCGGGCAGCGTCCAGACCCCCCACCGGGCCTCTTCCTGGTAGGTGCTGATGCCGATGAGGGGCTGGGACACGGATCCTCCGGTGGGGTGCTGGTGCGTTCCGGCGCGGTTCTCAGAATTCCAGTTCGTGCTCGATGGCGGCCAGCTCCTCCTCCGAGCCCTGGACCTTCGGGCCGGTGAACCACTTGCGGGCCGACACCAGCCACCAGGTGCCGGCGAAGCCGAGGACCAGGAGGACGGCGAGCGGGGTGTAGTTGAAGTTCTCCGCCGTGACCGGGCTGGTGGTCGGGAGCATGAAGAGGACGGTGATGACCACCGTCCAGCCGACGGCGATGACGCCGACGGGCTTGCTCCAGCGGCCGAGGTGCCAGGGGCCGCGCTGGAAGCGGTCGCCCTGAAGCAGGCGGAGGATGACCGGCAGGACGTAGGCGATGTAGAGGCCGATCACGGCGATCGAGGTGACGGCCGCGTACGCCGTGGCGTTCCACAGGTACGGCAGGCCCAGCACGAAGGCGCCGCCGGCGGCCAGCCACACCGCGTTGGTCGGGGTCTTCGTCCGCTTGTTGATGCGGTGCCACAGCTGCGAGCCGGGCAGTGCGCCGTCCCGCGAGAAGGCGTAGATCATGCGCGAGTTGGCGGTGACCGACGACATACCGCAGAAGAACTGGGCACCGATGGCGACCAGGAGGAGCAGTTTGCCGCCGGTGGCGCCCAGCGCGTCGATGAAGATCTGCGCCGGGGGCACGCCGGTCTTGCTGGCCAGCGCGCCGTCGTAGTTCTGGATGGCGAAGGTGATGCCGACCAGCAGTACCCAGCCGGCGACCAGGGAGACCAGGATCGACATCACGATGCCGCGGGGGCCGGCCTTGGCCGCGTCGACCGTCTCCTCGGTCATATGTGCCGAGGCGTCGTAGCCGGTGAAGGTGTACTGCGCGAGCAGCAGTCCCAGCAGTCCGACGTAGAGACCGGAGTGCCAGCCGGTGTTGTTGGTGAAGTGGGTGAAGACGAAGGAGGCGGACTGGTGCTTCGAGGGCACCACGACCAGGGCGCCCACGATGACCAGCACACCGAAAACGTGCCACCACACGCTGACGTTGCTCAGGAGGGAGGCCAGCTTCACACCGAGGGTGTTGAGCAGACCGTGGGCCAGCAGCACGATGCCGAACAGCATGATCGTGTGCACCGGGGTGGCGGCGAAGCCGAACTGCAGGTCCAGCAGCGCGTTCATGAAGGACGCGGCGCCGAAGTCGACCCCCGCGGTCACCGCGACCTGGCCGAGGAAGTTGAACCAGCCGGTGAACCACGACCACGCCGGGCCGTGCGAGGGGGCCAGTTTCGCCGCCCAGTAGTACAGGCCGCCCGCCGTCGGGTAGCTGGAACAGACCTCGGCCATGGCCAGGCCCACGAACAGGGTCATGAGGCCGACCAGCGGCCAGCCCCAGGTGATCAGGGCGGGCCCGCCCGTGTTCATGCCGAAGCCGTACAGCGTCAGGCAACCGGAGAGGACCGAGATGATCGTGAACGAGACGGCGAAATTCGAGAACGCCGACATCGAGCGGGTGAGCTCCTGGGCATAGCCGAGCTCGTGGAGGCGCTGTTCGTCGCTGGACAGATGAGGCGGGCGATGTTCCTGGTCTGGGCTTGTCGCGTGCTCGTTGATGGACATCACGCCTCCGGGGGGACTCGAGGATCCGCGGCGGGTACGGCCGTCAGCGAACCGCTACCAGCCCCGCAATAAAGGTATGAGCCGATACCTTTGCCTCCGGGGCGGCCGAGTGCAAGGCCTCGGAGGGAAAATCTCGTAACAGACAGGTTTCGGGGGCCTCACGACAGAAAGCCGCGCAGCAGTGCCGCGGTCCCGCCGCAGTGCTCCCGCATCACCTCGCGCGCACCGTCCGCATCGCCCTCCAGGACGGCCTCCACCAGGGCGGCGTGCTGGGTCTGCGAATGCTCCAGATTGCGCACCAGCAGCGGGATGCAGTCCAGGAGGTCGTTCACACCCGCCCGTACGGCCGCGTACTGGGCGGCCAGCGACGGCGAACCGGACAGCTCCGCCAGCGTCAGATGGAGCAGGGTGTCGTGCCGGCGGTAGTCCGCGAGCGGGGCGTCCTGGGTCGCCGCCAGCGCCGCGCGCAGCCGGTCGGCCTGCTCGTCGGTCAGTCCGTGGGCCGCGCACAGCCCGGCCGCGCCCACCTCCAGGACCTCCCGGAAGCGCAGGGTGTCCTCGACGTCGATCTTCTCGATCCGGCGGCGCAGCTCCGCCTCGCCGCCCTTCTCCGTGCGCGCCCGCACGAACGTGCCGCCGTAGCGCCCGCGCCGGCTCTCCACCAGGCCCTCGTCCTGCAGTACCTTCAGCACCTCGCGCAGGGTGACCCGGCTGATCTGCAGCCGCTCCGCCAGCTCCCGCTCCGCGGGCAGCCGCTCGCCCTGGGGCACCAGGCCGAGCCGGACGATCTGGAGTATCTGCTCCAAAGCCTCCTCGAAACCGTTGCCCGCGCGCACCGGCCGCAGCACGGGTGCCAGCCGGTCAGCCGCACCGTCCATCGATACCCCTTCCCAATCAATGGTTCGTGTGCCTACCTTATGACCTCCGGATGCAGTGACAGGAGGCAACACCGTGGCAGACCGCACGCCCCCACTCTCCGTCGAGGAGCTCAGAGTCCTCGTGGACGCCGGGGAGATCGACACTGTCGTCCTCGCCTTCACCGATATGCAAGGCAGGCTCCAGGGCAAGCGGTTCGCGGCCCGATATTTCCTCGACACCGTCCTCGAACACGGCACGGAGGGCTGCAACTACCTCCTTGCCGTGGACGTCGACCTCAACACCGTCGACGGCTACAAGATGTCCTCCTGGGAGCGCGGCTACGGCGACTTCGCCATGCACGGCGACACCGCCACCCTGCGCCGCACCCCCTGGAACCCCGGCACCGCCCTGATCACCGCCGACCTCGCCTGGCACGACGGCTCCCCGGTCGTCGCCTCGCCCCGGCAGATCCTGCGCCGCCAGCTCGACCGGCTGGCCGAGCGCGGCTGGAGCGCGCACGTGGGCACCGAGCTGGAGTTCATGCTCTTCAAGGACACCTACGAGGACGCCTGGTCGCGCGGCTACCGCGGCATGAACCCCGCCAACCAGTACAACGCCGACTACTCCGTCCTCGGCACCGGCCGGGTCGAGCCGCTGCTGCGCCGTATCCGCAACGACATGGGCGCGGCCGGCATGACCGTCGAGTCCGCCAAGGGCGAGTGCAACCTCGGCCAGCACGAGATCGTGTTCGTCTACGACGAGGCGCTCACCACCTGCGACCAGCACAGCATCTACAAGACCGGCGCCAAGGAGATCGCCGCCCAGGAGGGCATGGCGCTCACCTTCATGGCGAAGTACGACGAGCGCGAGGGCAACTCCTGCCATATCCACCTCTCGCTCCAGGACGAGGACGGACGGCCGGTGATGGCCGACGACAGCGGTCAGTACGGCATGTCGACGACCATGCGGCACTTCCTCGCGGGCCAGATCGCCGCGATGCGCGACTTCACGCTCTTCTACGCCCCCAACATCAACTCCTACAAGCGCTTCCGCCCCGGCTCCTTCGCGCCCACCGCCGTCGCCTGGGGCCCGGACAACCGCACCTGCGCCCTGCGGGTGGTCGGCCACGGCCGCTCGCACCGCCTGGAGAACCGCCTGCCCGGCGGCGATGTGAACCCCTACCTCGCGGTCGCCGCCATGGTCGCGGCCGGGATGTACGGCATAGAGCACGAGCTGGAACTCCCCGAGGCGACCACCGGCAACGCCTACGCCGGCGACGCCGCGCACGTCCCCACCACCCTGCGCGAGGCCGCCGAGCTGTGGGAGAACAGCCCGATCGCCCGCGCCGCCTTCGGTGACGAGGTCGTCGAGCACTACCGCCACATGGCCCGCGTCGAGCAGGACGCCTACGACGCCGCCGTCACGGACTGGGAGCGCTTCCGCTCCTTCGAGCGCATGTAAGGAACCCGACCGTGTCCAATGGTCTGCACGAACTGAACATCCTCAATCCGGCCACCGAAGAAGTGGTGGCCACCGTCCCCACCACCTCTCCCGCCGAGGTTGACGCCGCCGTCCGGCGGGCCGCCGCCGCCCAGGCCACCTGGGCGGCGGTGGCCCCCGGCGACCGGGCCCGCGTGCTGCGGCGCTTCGCCGAGGTCGTCGACGCCCACATCAAGCCGCTCGCCGAACTGGAGCTCCAGGAAGCGGGCCACCCCCTGGCCAACGCGGAGTGGGAAGCGGGCAACGTCCGCGATCTGCTGTACTACGCGGCCGGGGGAGTGGAGCGCCTGAACGGGACGCAGATCCCGGTCGCGGGCGGACTGAACATCACCATCCAGGAGCCGCTCGGCGTCGTCGCCGTCATCGCCCCCTGGAACTTCCCGATGCCGATCGCCGCCTGGGGCACCGCCCCCGCGCTCGCGGCCGGCAACGCCGTCCTCCTCAAGCCCGCCGAGACCACCCCGCTCACCGCGCTCCGGCTCGCCGAACTGGCGCTGGAGGCCGGGGTGCCCGAGGGCCTCTTCCAGGTCCTGCCGGGCGAGGGCCCGGTCACCGGCACCGCGCTGGTCGACCACCCGGGCGTCGCCAAGGTCGTCTTCACCGGCTCCACCGCCACCGGCCGGCACGTCGCCGCCCGCTGCGCCGAGCAGACCAAACGGCTGACGCTGGAGCTCGGCGGCAAGAGCCCCAACATCATCTTCGCCGACGCCGACCTCGAGGCCGCCGCGGCCGCCACCCCCGGCTCCTTCCTCGACAACACCGGCCAGGACTGCTGCGCCCGCAGCCGCATCCTCGTCCAGCGCACGGTCTACGACCGCTACATGGAGCTGCTGGAGCCCGCCGTCAAGGCGTTCACGGTCGGCGACCCGGCCGATCCCGCGACGCAGATGGGCCCGCTGATCTCCGCCGCCCAGCGCGAGCGCGTACGGTCCTACGTCCCCGAGGACGCCCCGGCCGCCATCCGCGGCGAGGCCCCGGCGGGCAAGGGCTTCTGGTACCCGGCCACCGTCCTGGAGGGCCGCCCCGACGACCGCAGCGCCGTCGAGGAGATCTTCGGCCCGGTCGCGGTCGTCATGCCCTTCGACGACGAGGCCGACGCGGTACGGCTCGCCAACGCCACCGACTACGGCCTCTCCGGGTCCCTGTGGACCCGCGACGTCGGCCGGGCGCTGCGCGTCTCGCGCGCCGTCGCCGCCGGCAATCTCTCCGTCAACTCCCACAGCAGCGTGCGCTATTGGACCCCCTTCGGCGGGTTCAAGCAGTCCGGCCTCGGCCGCGAGCTGGGCCCGGACGCGCTGTCCGCCTTCACCGAGACCAAGAACATCTTCATCAGCACAGAGGAGAGCAAGTGAGCGACCAGACCGCAGTGTGCCGCCGCCTCGTCGGCCGGACCGCCGTGATCACCGGAGCCGGCAGCGGGATCGGCCTGGCCACCGCCCGCCGCCTGGCCTCCGAGGGCGCCAACGTCGTCTGCGCCGACATCGACGAGACCGCTGGCAAGGCGGCCGCCGAAGAGGTCGGCGGCACCTTCGTCAAGGTGGACGTGACCGACTCCGATGAGGTCGAGGCGCTCTACAAGACTGCCTTCGACACCTACGGCTCGGTCGACATCGCCTTCAACAACGCCGGCATCTCCCCGCCCGACGACGACTCCATCCTCACCACCGGCCTGGACGCCTGGAAGCGCGTCCAGGAGGTCAACCTCACCTCGGTCTACCTCTGCTGCAAGCACGCGCTGCCCTACATGCAGCGCCAGTTCGAGCAGACCGGGCGCGGCGGCTCCATCATCAACACCGCCTCCTTCGTGGCCGTGATGGGCGCCGCCACCTCCCAGATCAGCTACACCGCCTCCAAGGGCGGCGTGCTGTCCATGTCCCGCGAGCTGGGCGTGCAGTTCGCCCGCGAGGGCATCCGGGTCAACGCGCTGTGCCCGGGACCGGTCAACACCCCGCTCCTGAAGGAGCTGTTCGCCAAGGACCCCGAGCGCGCCGCGCGCCGACTCGTCCATGTCCCCCGTGGCACCTTCGCCGAGCCGGCGGAGATCGCCTCCGCCGTCGCCTTCCTCGCCAGCGACGACTCCTCCTTCGTCAACGCCGCCGAATTCCTGGTCGACGGTGGTATCGCGGGCGCGTATGTCACCCCGGTGTAAATGCTTGCTGTTCACTTCCGGGTAAGCCCCACGGCAGCCGGGCGTCGCAGAACGCCCGGCTGCCATGCGTTAACGTCCGCCTTCGATTCCCCGTTCGACAGGAGTGCGTTTCATGCTCAACAAGCGTCGCTGGCTGGCAGCAGGTGCCGCCCTCGCGGTCGTGGGAGGCGGCGTCGCGGTCGCCCAGACGGCCGCCGCGGGCCCGGCCCCGGCCCGGCACAACTGCCCCACCCTCCATGTCTCCAAGGGCTGGTACGGCCACAACCGCGCCAAGCTGCAGAAGATGATCGACGAGCGCGGCAGCTGCTCGGGATCCGACGGCGCGAAGCCGGTCGCGACCTTCGACTGGGACAACACCGTCGTCAAGAACGACATCTCCGACGCCACGCTGGCCTGGATGCTCAAGCACGACAAGGTGCTGCAGCCCACCAGCTGGAAGGCCACCAACAAGTGGCTGACCGCTGACGCCCACCGCGCGCTCACCAAGGCCTGCGGCACGTCCGTGCGCCCCGGCCGCCCGCTGCCGACATCGACCGACACCGGCTGTACGGACGAGATCCTCGACGTCTACCAGGACGAGAAGACCTCCGACGGCAAGACCGCGTTCGCGGGGGAGTGGAATCACCGGCGCACGGTGCCCTCGTACGTCTGGATCACCCAGCTCTTCGGCGGCCGCACCCCGGCACAGCTGACCGCGCTCGCCCGCCAGGCACGCACCGAGAACCTCGCCGCGCCGATCGGTACGGAGCAGAAGGTCGGCACGCACACCATGGCCGGGTACGTGCGCTACTACGACCAGCAGCGCGACCTCATCCACACGCTCCAGAAGGCCGGCTTCGACGTCTACATCGTCTCCGCGTCCTCGGAGCCGGTCGTGCGGGCCTGGGCGCCCGGCGTGGGAATCGACCGTGACCACATCGTCGGCATCCGCAATGTCGTCCGCCACGGCAAGCTCACCTACGGCGTCCAGGGCTGCGGCGACGTCAAGGACACGCACGGCGAGGTCCTGACGTACATGGACGGCAAGCGCTGCTGGATCAACCAGGCGATCTACGGCGTCAAGGGCGCCAAGGCCTGGAAGCAGCAGGACCGGGCGCACCGCCCCGCCCTCGCGGCGGGCGACGCCGAGACCGATGTCACCTTCGTCCGCGACGCCACCGGCGCGCACCTGGCCATCAACCGCAACAAGACCGAACTGATGTGCCGCGCCTACGACAACAGCGACGGCCGCTGGATCGTCAACCCGATGTTCATCGAGCCGAAGAAGCGCCAGAGCGCCCCGTACCCCTGCTCGACCGCCGGCGCGGTCCGGCCGGACGGCAAGCTCGCGCCGATCCACCGCCCCGACGGTTCGGTGATCCCGGACCAGCAGGACACGGTGTACTGAGCGCACCGACCGTAGAAGGCCGGGGGCCGCACCGCGTCACAGGAAGGTGCGGCCCTCTCCCCGGTACGTCGGCACCGTCTCCACCACCCGGTCCCCCTCGATCAGCGCCAGCTGCGCGAACCGCTCGCACAGCTCACCGGCCTTGGCGTGGCGGAACCACACCTTGTCGCCGATCGCCAGCCCGTTGGCGGCCGCCCCCAGCAGCGGCGTCTGCACCTCGCCGGGCCCCTCCTGCGGGTCGTAGCGCAGCCCCGCGGGCAGATACGGCTCCGGCAGCCGGTCCGCGCCCGCCGCCCCCGACGCCGGATAGCCGCCGCCCAGGACCGTGACCACCCCCGGCCCCGGCCGCCGTACCACCGGCTGGGCGAACAGCGCCGCCGGACGCCCGCTGAACGAACGGAAGTTGTCGAACAGTCGCGGCACATACAGCCCCGACCCCGCCGCGACCTCGGTGACCGCCGCCTCCGAAGCGGTGTGCTGCACGCTCCCCGTCCCGCCGCCGTTGACGAACTCCAGCCGCGGGGCCACCGCCCGCACCGCCCGCACGGCCTCCCAGCGCCGCTGCGCCAGCTCCTTGCGCG
Source organism: Streptomyces sp. NPDC028368 (assembly GCF_055565615.1). Taxonomy (NCBI): domain Bacteria; kingdom Bacillati; phylum Actinomycetota; class Actinomycetes; order Kitasatosporales; family Streptomycetaceae; genus Streptomyces; species Streptomyces sp. NPDC028368. The sequence continues at coordinate 284,378 of NZ_JBVHTY010000006.1, forward strand.
CCGCCGCCTGCATCACCCGGATCGCCCGCGAGAACACCGGCTTGCCGGCGACCTCGTCGCCCACTCCCGCCACATGCCCCTCGTACGCCATCAGCCCCACCAGCCGGAACCCGGGACGGCGCGCCACCACCCGGGCCAGTGCGCCCAGTTGAGCGGGCGCCCGCAGCGGCGAACGCCGGGCGCCGACCCGCACCTTTCCGCCCATCAGCCGGTACGAGGTGTCCAGCTCCAGGCACACCCGCACCTCCTCGCCGCCCCGGTCCGGCCGGGCGGCGTCGATCAGATCCAGCTGCGCCGGATCATCGGCCATCACCGTCACCGCCGCCGCGAGCTTCGGGTCCGCGGTCAGCTCGGCGAAGCCCGCCCGGTCCGCCGACGGATACGCCAGCAGGATGTCCGTGAAGCCCGAGCGCGCCAGCCACAGCGACTCCTCCAGCGTGAAACTCATGATCCCCGCGAAGCCGTCCCGCGCCAGCACCCGCTCCAACAGGGCCCGGCAGCGCACCGATTTGCTCGCCACCCGGATCGGCTTGCCGTGCGAACGGCGCACCAGATCGGCGGCATTGGCGTCAAAAGCCTGCAGGTCGACGACGGCCAGCGGGGCGTCGAGGTGGGCGGTGGCCCTGTCGTATGGGGTCTCCCCTGCCCGAACGGAGTTGAGAGCTCGGGGAAGGGCTTTGTCGCCATACGCGTCGGTGGTGTACTGGGACATGGGCCGCAGCCTGCCAGAAGCGGCTACCACTGGGTAGGGGAAGGATCGCGACAGAGGGATGGGGTACCCCCTGCTCCTTGAGAGTTCGGGGGAGGGTTGGAGCGGCGGCGGCGCCAGCCCGTACAGTGTCGGCACGCAGCAACCGGCAGGTCAGCGGCGTGATGTCCGGATACGAACCACCCTGCCCCGATTGCGGATCGAGGCCGGGCGGCAGCGCAAGGGGGAGCGCGGGTGGGTACCGACGCCGATTGCGCGGACACGCAGCACATCCCTCCCATACCCCCGCGGCCACCGCACCGGCCCGCGGTGCCCGACGAGGACCCGCAGACCACCGTCCTGCGCCCGGTGCCCGCCGACCCGGCCGCGGCGCCGCCGGCCGCGCCGCGCACGCCGCCCGCCCAGCGGCCCGCCGGCCCGATGCCCCCACAGGCCGCGCCCCGCGCCGCCCCGCACCGCCCCGCCACCCCGCCGCCCGCGCCGCCCCGCCCGCGCACGGAGCCGCCCGCCGCCGGCCCGCAGCTGCCGCCCCGCCCGGACCGCGCGCCCGCCGCCCCCGCCACGCCGCCCCGGCGGCCCACGTCCTTCCGCGACACCGCCGCCTTCCACCTGGCCAACAGCGAGGAGCTCTGGCAGACCGGCCGCGACCGCACCAACGGCGGCGCGCCCTCCGCACCCAAGGCCGCCGCCCCGGCCGCCGTCCCGGGGAGCCGGCCGCCCACCGCCGCGGCCGGCCGTCCGCCCGCCTCGCCCTGGCCCCCAACTCCCGCCCCTGGCCAGGGAGTCGGCCCGTACGCAAGCGCACCGTCCACCTCCCTGGCCCGTCCGCGCCGCTCCCGCCGGCGCCGCATCGTCATCGCCGCCTGCCTCGTCCTGGGCATCGGCCTCATCGGCGGCGCGGCGGCCGGGAGTTGGCTCACCGGCGGACCCGACGCGCCCCCCACCGCCGCGGACGCCTTCTCCAAGGGCCGCGACGTCTGGCACAACACCCCCGTCGACACCCTCTTCCCGCGCACCGTCGACGGCCTGGGCGTCGGCCCCGGCGGCTCCGACCGGCGCTGGACCCGGATCGCGGTGGCCCCCGAGAGCTCCTGCGCCAAGGGGCTCGACCCGGCGCTGGCCAAGACGCTCGCCCCGGTGGGCTGCACCCGCCTGCTGCGCGCCACCTACGTCGACGCCACCCGCTCCAGCGTCATCACCGTCGGCGCCCTGACCGCCAAGGCCGACGCGGCCGGCATGCTGGCGATGAACTCCCGCTTCAGCACCAAGAATCTGAGCGCCCGCACAACCATGATGCCGCTGGCGTACCCCGCCGAGGGCACCCCGGCCGCGGACTTCGGGCGCGCCCAGCGGGCGAGCTGGACCGTCCGGATCCTCACCGACGTCCCCGTCATCGTCTACGCCGTTTCCGGCTTCGCCGACGGCCGCGCCGTCACCGACCCGCAGCCCGCCGAGGCCGCCATCCGGCCCGGCACCACCACCGCCCCCGCCGAGTCCGGCCTCGGCCACGACGCGAAGGACCTCGCGGACCGCACCGAGGCCACCTTCCGCAAGGCGGCGGGGATTTCCGTCCAGCACACCACGGAGGATCCGTGAGCCGCACGACCGTGCTGCGTGCCACCGCCGTCGCGCTCGCCTCCGCCGCGCTGGCGGTGCTGCCGTCCCTCCCCGCGCAGGCCGACACCGTCCGCGCCCAGGAGTGGGCGCTGCAGGCGATGCGCGCCCAGCAGGCCTGGCGTACGTCCAAGGGCGCGGGCATCACCGTCGCCGTCCTGGACACCGGTGTGGACGCGAGCCACCCCGACCTCAAGGGCCAGGTGCTGCCGGAGAAGGACCTGGTCGGCTTCGGTGCCGGGCCCGGCGACCGGACCTGGGCCGACCACGGCACCGGCATGGCCAGCGTCATCGCCGGCCACGGCCATGGCGCCGGCCGCCAGGACGGCGTCCTCGGCATCGCCCCCGAAGCCAGGATCCTCCCCATCCGCGTGATCCTCGAGGACGACGACCCGCAGCGCGAGCGGGCGCGTACCGAGAAGGCCGGCGCCCTCGCCGACGGCATCCGCTGGGCCGCCGACCACGGCGCCGACGTGATCAACATGTCGCTGGGCGACGACAGCGAGACCGCGCACCCCGAGCCGCGCGAAGACGCCGCCATCCAGTACGCCCTCGGCAAGGGCATCCCCGTCGTCGCCTCCGCGGGCAACGGCGGCGAGAAGGGCGACCACATCTCCTACCCCGCCGCCTACCCGGGCGTCATCGCGGTCACCGCCATCGACCAGCAGCACAACCGCAGCTCGTTCTCCACCCGCCACTGGTACGCGACGGTCTGCGCACCCGGCGACGGAATCATCATGTCCAACCCGGACCGCACCTACTACAACGGCAAAGGCACCAGCCCCGCCGCCGCCCTGGTCTCCGGTGCCATCGCGCTGATCCGCGCCGAATACCCCGGCCTGAGCCCGGCCCAGATCAAGCGGCTGCTCACCGCCACCGCCCAGGACACCCCCCGGGGCGGCCGCAACGACGACTTCGGCGCCGGCCTGGCGGACGCGGCCGCCGCCCTCGAACAGGCCGGCAGCCTCAAGCCCACCCCCGAAAAGCCGGCCCCCGTCGCCTACGCGAAGCGCTACTTCGGCCCCGGCCCGACCACCGCGACGGACGACACCGACCCCACCGCCTGGCTCCCGTGGACCGCAGGCGGCATCGGCGTCCTCCTGCTGACAGCCGGAGCCCTCATCCGGCGCAGCCGCCCCCACTGACCGGCACCACGGCCCCGCACCGGGCAACGTGGGGAAAACCCACCCCGATAGGCTCGCGACGTGCAAAAGAACATCCCGGACCCCGGCTTCGCAGACGACGACGGCTCGGCCGACCCCACCCTCGCCGCGGCGCTGGCGGCGTACGACCGGGACCGCACCACGGAGCCCGCGCTGCTCTCGGCCCTGGCGAGCGCACGCGTGCTCGTACCGGTGGTGGCCGTCCTGGGCGAGGTTGAGACCGGACCCGACGGCCTCCGGCGCGAGAAGAGCAGCGATATGGCCGTCCCCACCCTCCAGGCCCCCGACGGCCGCCGCGCGCTCCCCGCCTTCACGTCCACGGAGACCCTCCAGCGCTGGCGCCCGGACGCCCGCCCCGTGGCGGTACCGATGCGTCAGGCCCTGCTCGCCGCCTCCCACGAGAACGCCGACACCCTCGTCATCGACCTCGCCGGACCGGTCACCTACCAGCTCACCGGCGCCGCCCTGCGCGCCCTCGCGGAGGGCCGGCGGACCGCCGACCCACTGGCCGACCCGGCCGTCACCGACGCGCTGCGTGCCCTGCTGGCCGCCGAGCCGGCCGTCCTCGTGGCCCATCTCGCACCCTCCGACGAGACCGACGCGACCCTCGCCCTCGGCCTCGCCCCGGATGCGCCCACCGCCGAGGTCGCCCAGCGCCTGGCGCGGGCGCTGGCCACCGACGAGGTGCTTCGCGGCCGTCTGGTCAAGGGCCTTGACCTGGCGCTTCTGCCGCCGGGGACCGAGCGGGCAAAGGAAGCCCTCTTCCGCCGCTGACCTCCTCGCCAACGGGCGCGTTCGTCTCCTCGGGCTCACTATGGGATGAGCTCAAGATCACGCGAGGAGAGCTCATGGAGACCACGGAGACCCGCACAGTCGTATCCGAATTCCTCGGCACGCTGCTCCTGGTGTTCTTCGCCGTCGGCTCAGCGGTGCTGGCGGGCGAATACATCGGCACCTTCGGCATCGCGCTGGCCTTCGGTTTCACCATGCTGGCACTGGCCTACGCGCTGGGCCCGATCTCGGGCTGCCACATCAACCCCGCCGTGACGCTCGGCATGATGCTGGCCCGCCGTATCACCGTCCGTACGGCGATCGAGTACTGGATCGCCCAGGTGCTCGGCGGCATCGTCGGCGCCGCCCTGCTCTTCCTGGTCGCCAAGCAGGTACCGGGTCTCAAGACGCACGACGCGTTCGGCACGAACGGCTGGGGCGACCGCTCGGCGGTGCACCTCAACCTGGGCGGCGCTTTCGTCGCCGAGATCGTGATGACCTTCCTGTTCGTCTTCGTCGTGCTCGGCGTCACGCACAAGGTGGCCGTGGTCGGCTTCGGAGGTCTGGCGATCGGCCTGGCACTGGCCACCGTCCACCTGATCGGCATCCCCCTGGACGGCACCTCCGTCAACCCCGCGCGGAGCATCGGCCCGGCGCTGTTCGCGGGCGGCGCCGCCATCACCCAGCTGTGGCTGTTCATCATCGCCCCGCTGATCGGCGGCGCGCTGGCCGCCGTGGTGCACCAGATCACCCACCCGCCGCACGAGCCGCTGATCGTCGCGGACGAGGCGGCGCCCGGCGAGCCCAAGCCCGGCGAGCGGGTCTGACCGCCCGCGGACACCGCTTGCCCGCGGACACCGTTGAAGACGCCCCCGCGCAGTCGACGGGCCCCGGCCGTGGCGGCCGGGGCCCGTCGACTGCGCGGACGCTGCCGGCCCTAGCCGTAGACCGGGCCGGTGAACTTCTCGCCTGGGCCCTGGCCGGGCTCGTCCGGGACGACGGAGGCCTCGCGGAAGGCCAGCTGCAGCGACTTCAGCCCGTCCCGCAGCGGCGCCGCGTGGTACGAGCCGATCTCGGTGGCGCTGGCCGTGACCAGCCCCGCCAGCGCCTGGATGAGCTTGCGCGCCTCGTCCAGGTCCTTGTGCGCCTCGCCGTCCTCGGCGAGCCCGAGGTTGACCGCCGCCGAGCTCATCAGATGCACCGCGACCGTCGTGATCACCTCGACCGCCGGCACCTCCGCGATGTCACGGGTCATGTCCTCGAAGCCGGGGTTCGACGGCTCGGCTGCGTTCGCCGCGCCGGACTGCTGCTCCGGCTGCTGCGGGGTCTGGTCACTCATGTCCTGGGGTTTCACTTCCTGCTGAAGGGATCTCCTCCAGACTATGGCCCGTGCCGCCGGGCCCCGCGGCCGGGAGTGTCCGCGCGTGCGCGGGGCGGGCCGGTCCCGGCACAGGAGTGGGTACTGCCCCTTGACTCGTGTATTCTGGTGTGAAGACCGGCCGGACACGCATGTGACCGGCCCACAAGTGGAGGCTCCGATCTCCCACCCGCACCGACCTCAGGGTTGGCGGGTCAACGGTCCGGCTGCGCCCCGCGGAGATTTCGCGGCGGTGCTCCTGAGCCAGTTTCCGGAGCCCCGCCTGTGTCCCGTCCGGGGCGTTTTTCATGTACCGGCGCGGTTGGTCACACCGAAACAGACGTTACGCGGCAGTCCGCCAGGCCGTCGCGTGGTGCTACCGAGGAGGATCCATCAGCGCCGAGCCCCGCATCAACGACCGGATTCGTGTCCCCGAGGTGCGACTCGTCGGTCCCAGTGGCGAGCAGGTCGGCATTGTGCCGCTTGCCAAGGCCCTGGAGCTTGCGCAGGAGTACGACCTCGACCTGGTCGAGGTGGCCGCGACGGCACGTCCGCCGGTCTGCAAGCTCATGGACTACGGAAAGTTCAAGTACGAGTCGGCCATGAAGGCCCGTGAGGCGCGCAAGAACCAGGCGCACACGGTCATCAAGGAGATGAAGCTCCGGCCGAAGATCGACCCGCACGACTATGACACCAAGAAGGGTCACGTCGTCCGGTTCCTCAAGCAGGGTGACAAGGTCAAGATCACGATCATGTTCCGTGGTCGCGAGCAGTCCCGCCCCGAGCTGGGCTTCCGGCTGCTGCAGCGGCTCGCGTCCGACGTGGAGGACCTCGGCTTCATCGAGTCGAATCCGAAGCAGGACGGCCGAAACATGATCATGGTTCTCGGTCCGCACAAGAAGAAGACCGAGGCGATGGCCGAGGCCCGTGAGGCGCAGGCCGCCCGCAAGGCGGAGCGCCAGGGCGGAGTTCCCGCGGACCAGTCCGTGGAGGAGCCCGCCGAGGAGCCCACCGAGGAGCACGCCCAGGCGTGATCCCCGAGGCGTGAGCCCCGGATCCGTCCGGGGCACCTCGCCCCGGACCAACCGATACATCTGACGCTCCCGCTTGCCGGTCCGTGCCTGCGGGAGCGCCACTGACGAGGAGAGAACGGCGCATGCCGAAGAACAAGACGCACAGCGGTGCCAGCAAGCGCTTCAAGATCACCGGCTCCGGCAAGGTGCTGCGTGAGCGCGCCGGCAAGCGCCACCTGCTCGAGCACAAGTCGTCCCGCGTGACGCGTCGCCTCACCGGCAACGCCGAGATGGCCCCGGGCGACGCCGCGAAGATCAAGAAGCTTCTCGGCAAGTGAGTCCGGGCGCCCCGCCGACGGCTGGGGCGCTGGACCAGGACCGGGACCCAATCGAAACCGGGCCGCGTGACGACAACCGCGGCCCCGCTACAAGGAGTTAACAAGTGGCACGCGTCAAGCGGGCAGTCAACGCCCACAAGAAGCGCCGGGCGATCCTGGAGCAGGCCAGCGGTTACCGTGGCCAGCGCTCCCGCCTCTACCGCAAGGCGAAGGAGCAGGTCACCCACTCGTTCGTCTACAACTACAACGACCGCAAGAAGCGCAAGGGCGACTTCCGTCAGCTGTGGATCCAGCGCATCAACGCCGCTGCCCGCGCCAACGGCATGACGTACAACCGCTTCATCCAGGGTCTGAAGGCCGCCAACGTCGAGGTGGACCGCAAGATCCTGGCCGACCTCGCGGTGACGGACGCCAACGCGTTCGCCGCGCTCGTCGAGGTTGCCCAGAAGGCGCTTCCGAGCGACGTCAACGCCCCGAAGGCTGCCTGAACCTCAGCCTGATGGCGTTGTGACGACGTTGTGACGCGGACCCGCAGGCCCCGGCCTGCGGGTCCGCCGCATTTCCGGACCCGGCCGGCACGGCCCGGGGCCCCACGCACCGAACGAAAGAAGCGAGCCGCCGCCCATGGGCACCCCCGAGCTGATCTCCCCGCGTTCCCCGCGCGTCTCCGCCGCCCGGCGGCTGGCCCGCCGTGCCTTCCGCGGCAAGGAGCGCCGGTTCATCGCCGAGGGCCCGCAGGCCGTACGGGAGGCCATCGCGCATCGCGCGGACGGTGAGCCCACGCTCATCGAGCTGTTCGCCACCGTCGAGGCCGCCGAGCGGCACGCCGAGATCGTCGAGGCGGCCCACGCGGCCGGGGTGCGGGTCCACTTCGCCGACGACAGGACCGTCGCCGACATCTCCCAGACCGTCACCCCGCAGGGCCTGCTCGGCGTCTGCCGGTTCCTGGACTCGCCGTTCGAGGACATCCTCGCCGCCCGCCCGCAGCTGATCGCGGTGCTCGCCAACGTCCGCGACCCCGGCAACGCCGGTACGGTCCTGCGCTGCGCGGACGCCGCGGGCGCGGACGCCGTCGTGCTGACGGACGCCTCGGTGGACCTCTACAACCCCAAGTCCGTACGGGCGTCGGTCGGTTCGCTCTTCCATCTGCCGGTCGCGGTCGGCGTGCCCGTCGAGCGGGTGGTCGGCGGACTCCAGGGCGCCGGCGTACGGATCCTCGCCGCCGACGGCGCGGGCGACCGGGACCTGGACGCGGAGCTGGACGCCGGTGCCATGGGCGGCCCCACCGCCTGGGTCTTCGGCAACGAGGCGTGGGGGCTGCCGGAGGAGACCCGGGCACTGGCGGACGCCGTCGTACGGGTCCCGATCCACGGCAAGGCCGAGAGCCTCAACCTCGCCACGGCCGCCGCGGTCTGCCTCTATGCCTCCGCCCGCGCCCAGCGCACCGCCGGAGGATGCCGCTCCGTTTCACCCGCCTGAGGGGCGTCCTCCGGATCTCCCTGGCACATGCGACCCGAGCTAGTAGTGTGGCGTGCTCGGGGGCCCGGAAGGGGGTAACGGGGATGAGTGTGAGGACTTCCGGCATCACAGTCACTGCTGACAGCGGACCGTCCGACGGGCCCGTGCGCGGGCCGTCGGCCGAGCGAACGGCCGCCGAGGACCTGGGGCTCGATCCCGACGATCTGCCCGACGGCCTGGTGGTCGCCGACGAGAACGGCCAGGTGGTCACTTTCAACGCCGCGGCCGCCAGGATCACCGCCATCGCCCCCGGCGACGCCCTCGGCCGCCCCCTGGAACACGCCCTGCCGCTGCAGGACATCGAGGGCCGCCCCTGGTGGCAGCTGACCGACCCCTACCGCGGGCTCACCATCCGCCGCGGCCAGCCCGAGCGCAATCTGCTGCTGGGCGGCCGCGAGGTGCTGGTCTCCGCGCGCTATGTGCGCAGCCGGCCGACCGGTCCCGTACAGCGGCTGGTGATCGCGCTGCGCGGCACCGAGGCCCGGCGCCGTACGGAGCTCAGCCATGCCGAGCTGATCGCCACCGTCGCCCATGAACTGCGCTCGCCGCTGACCTCCGTCAAGGGCTTCACCGCTACGCTCCTCCAGAAGTGGGAACGCTTCACCGACGACCAGAAGCGGCTGATGCTGGAGACGGTGGACGCCGACGCCAACCGCGTCACCCGCCTGATCGCCGAGCTGCTGGACATCTCCCGGATCGATTCGGGCCGCCTCGAGGTGCGCCGGCAGCGGGTTGACATGATCGCCGCGGTCCGCCGGCATGTCCAGGCACAGACGACCGCGGGCCAGAGCCCCGACCGCTTCCTGATCCGGATGCTTCAGCCGCTGCCCGATCTGTGGGCGGACCCGGACAAAGTCGACCAGGTGCTGGGTAACCTCCTGGAAAATGCGGTGCGCCACGGCGAGGGAACGGTCACCATTGAGGTCGGTCCGGCAACGGACATGACCAGTGCGGACGCGACGACACCAGAGGGGACGACGGTCACCGTGAGCGACGAAGGCCCCGGCATCCCCGAGGAGTCGATGAGCCGCGTCTTCACCCGCTTCTGGCGGGGCAGCAAGCGCGGCGGCACGGGCCTGGGCCTCTACATCGTCAAGGGCATCGTCGAGGCGCACGGTGGGACGATCACGGTCGGCCGGGCGCCGGCCGGTGGCGCGGAATTCCGATTTAGCCTGCCCGTCGCGGCTCCGGCCTTCATGGCCTGAGAGAGAAACAGCGGCGGGCGCCCCCGAGGGGCTCGGACCTGCCGCGTCGGCCGTCCCCCTTAGACTTGACCTTTGGCACCTTTGGCGCACCAGCATCGCGGGCGAGCCGAGGCGACGCGAGCCAAGCCAAGCCAGTCCACCGGAAGCACGGGAAGAGATGTCCGCACCCAATAAGTCGTACGACCCTGTCGAGGTCGAAGCCCTGAAACCGGAAGAGATCGCCGCACGGCTGGACGAGGCGCTGGCCGCCATCGCCGCCGCGGCCGATCTGGAGGAGCTGCGCGAGGTGAAGGTCGCGCACGCCGGTGACCGCTCGCCGCTCGCCCTCGCCAACCGCGAGATCGGCGCGCTGCCCCCGCACGCCAAGGCGGACGCGGGCAAGCGCGTCGGCCAGGCCCGCGGCCGCGTCAACCAAGCGCTCAAGGCCCGCCAGGAGGAGCTGGAGGCGGAGCGCGACGCGCGCGTGCTGGTCGAGGAGGCGGTGGATGTCACGCTGCCCTACGACCGCATCCCCGCCGGCGCCCGGCACCCGCTGACCACCTTCATGGAGCGGGTCGCGGACGTCTTCGTCGCGATGGGCTACGAGGTCGCCGAGGGCCCCGAGGTCGAGGCGGAGTGGTTCAACTTCGACGCCCTGAACTTCCTGCCGGACCACCCGGCGCGCCAGATGCAGGACACCTTCTTCGTCCAGGGCAACGGCACCCAGGGCGAGGAGAGCGGCGTCGTGCTGCGGACGCACACCTCGCCGGTACAGGCCCGTACGCTGGTCGACCGCGAGCCGCCGGTCTATGTCGTCTGCCCGGGGCGGGTCTACCGCACCGATGAGCTGGACGCCACGCACTCCCCGGTCTTCCACCAGATCGAGCTGCTCGCCGTCGACGAGGGCCTGACCATGGCCGACCTCAAGGGCACCCTCGACCACATGGTCCAGGCGCTGTTCGGGCCGGACATGAAGACCCGGCTGCGGCCGAACTACTTCCCGTTCACCGAGCCGTCCGCCGAGATGGACATGGTCTGCTACGTCTGCCGTGGCGAGTCCGTGGGCAACCCCGACCAGCCCTGCCGCACCTGCTCCAGCGAGGGCTGGATCGAGCTGGGCGGCTGCGGAATGGTCAACCCCAAGGTGCTCATCGCCTGTGGCGTCGACCCCGAGAAGTACAGCGGTTTCGCTTTCGGGTTCGGCATCGACCGGATGCTGATGTTCCGGCACAACGTGGAAGACATGCGTGACATGTTCGAAGGCGACGTCCGGTTCACCCGGCCGTTCGGGATGGAGATCTGATGCGGGTCCCGCTTTCTTGGCTGCGGGAGTACGTCGACCTGCCGGCGACGGAGACCGGCCGTGACGTACAGGCCAAGCTCATTGCCGTCGGCCTCGAGGTCGAGACCGTCGAGCGGCTCGGCGAGGGCCTCAAGGGCCCGCTGGTCGTCGGCCAGGTGCTGACCATCGAGGAGCTGGAGGGCTTCAAGAAGCCGATCCGCTTCTGCACGGTGGACGTCGGCCAGGCCAACGGCACCGGCGAGCCCCAGGAAATCGTCTGCGGCGCGCGGAACTTCGCCGTCGGCGACAAGGTCGTCGTCGTCCTCCCCGGCGCCGTGCTGCCCGGCGACTTCAAGATCGCCGCGCGCAAGACCTACGGCCGCACGTCGCACGGCATGATCTGCTCCGGCGACGAGCTGGGCATGGGCGACGACGGCACGCACGGCATCATCGTGCTGCCGCCCGAGTACGAGGTGGGCACCGACGCCATCGAGCTGCTCGAGCTCGTCGACGAGGTGCTGGACATCGCCGTCACGCCCGACCGCGGCTACTGCCTGTCGATGCGCGGCGTCGCCCGCGAGGCCGCCACCGCCTACGGCCTGCCGCTGCGCGACCCGGCACTGCTGGACGTGCCGCCGCCGAACGGCTCCGGCTACCCGGTCAAGGTCTCCGAACCGATGGGCTGCGACCGCTTCACCGCGCGTACGGTCTCCGGTCTGGAGCCCGAGGCACGCTCCCCGATCTGGCTGCAGCGCCGTCTGCAGAAGGCCGGGATGCGCCCGATCTCGCTGCCCGTCGACATCACCAACTACGTGATGCTGGAGCTCGGTCAGCCGCTGCACGCCTACGACCGCGCCGGCGTGGACGGTCCGATCGGCGTCCGCCGCGCCACCCCCGGCGAGCAGCTGACCACCCTGGACGGCACCAAGCGGGTGCTGGACGCCGAGGACCTGGTCATCACCGACAACCGCGGCCCGATCGGCCTGGCCGGTGTCATGGGCGGCGCCAACACCGAGATCGCGGGCGCGGTGGCCGACCCCGACACCGGTGAGCTGCGCGGCACCACCGACATCGTGATCGAGGCCGCGCACTTCGACGCGATCACCATCGCCCGCACCGCCCGCCGGCACAAGCTGTCCTCCGAGGCGGCCAAGCGCTTCGAGCGCGGCGTCGACCCGGAAGCCGCGTCCGCCGCGGCGCAGCGGACCGTCGACCTGCTGGTGCTGCTCGGCGGCGGTACCGCCGGGGAAGGCGTCACCGAGATCGTCTCGCCCCGCGGGCCGCGCACGATCACCATCCCCGCCGACCACCCGGACAAGGTCGCCGGCGTCAGCTACGGCCGGGAGACCGTCGTCCGCCGCCTCCAGCAGGTCGGCTGCGATGTCTACGGCCAGGACGAGCTGGTCGTGACCGTCCCGTCGTGGCGGCCGGACCTCAGCGACCCCAACGACCTGGCCGAAGAGGTCATCCGGCTGGAGGGCTACGAGAATCTGCCCTCCACCCTCCCGAAGCCGCCGGCCGGCCGCGGGCTGACCGAGCGTCAGCGCCTGCACCGCAGGGTCGGCCGCGTGCTGGCCGGCGCGGGCTATGTCGAGGCGCTGAACTACCCCTTCACCGGCTCGCACGTCCTCGACCAGCTCGGCATCGAGCCGGACGACCCGCGCCGCGCGGCGGTCACCCTCGTCAACCCGCTCTCCGACGAGGAGCCCGACCTCCGTACGACGCTGATCCCGGGGCTGCTGGGCGCGCTGCGCCGCAACTACGGCCGCGGCACGCACGATCTGGCGCTCTTCGAGACCGGTCCGGTCTTCCGGGCGACCGGCGACGAGAAGCCGGCCAGCCGGCTGGTCGTCGACCGCCGGCCGAGCGATGACGACATCACCGCGCTGGACGCCTCCCTCCCGCAGCAGCCGCGGCGCGCGGCCGTGGTGCTGGCCGGGGGCCGTGAGCAGGCCGGCTGGTGGGGCGAGGGACGCCCCGCGGTCTGGGCGGACGCCATCGAGGCGGGCCGTACGGTCGCACGGGAGGCCGGTGTCGAGCTGATCGTCCGTCAGGACCAGCACGCCCCGTTCCACCCGGGCCGCTGCGCGGCGCTGCTCGCCCTCGTCGACGGCGAGGAGGTCCTCGTCGGCAACGCCGGTGAGCTGCACCCGCGGGTCATCAAGGCCATGGCCCTGCCGGAGCGCACCTGCGCGATGGAGATCGATCTGGACCGCATCGAACGGGCCGCCGCCGGACCGCGGCGCGCCCCGAAGATCTCGGCGTTCCCGGTCGCGACCCAGGACGTGGCGCTCATCGTCGACCACACCGTCCCGGCGGCGGACGTCGAGTCCGCGCTGCGCGACGGCGCCGGCGAACTCCTCGAGTCGCTGCGGCTGTTCGACGTCTTCACCGGCGAGCAGCTCGGCGCGGGCAAGAAGTCCCTCGCCTACGCGCTGCGCTTCCGCGCCGAGGACCGCACGTTGACCGCCGAGGAGGCCTCGGCGGCCCGCGACGCGGCGGTCGCGGCGGCGATGGAGCGCACGGGGGCGGTACTGCGCGGCTAGCGGTGATGCCGTGAGATCCGAGGGCCGTGCGGTTGCCGCACGGTCCTCGGGCCGTTCCCGCCTCCCTGCGTCATCACCCGATCGGGTGAGTTGGCACGCATCGTCACCGTACGGGCACCCGACGTCGCAAGAATCGTGGCGGTCGAGCTAGGGGGGCCATCGGCATGATCCGGGCCTGGGCGAGAGGCGGCGCACACCTGGGTGCGGCGCGTGCCCGACGGGTCTTTCTCCTGGTGCTGCCCGGTCTGTGGGTGCTCGGCGTGGTGGTCTGGGAGCTGTGCCGGCCGACCAGCGGCCAGCTGCTGCAGCTTCTCGCCGCCGCGCCCGCCATCGCCTGCGCCGGGACGGGCCGCCGGCAGTGTGTGCTGCTCGGCGGGCTCTGTGCGCTGCTGGCACTCGCCCCGTTCGGCGCGGTGGAGCCCGCGGCCGGGCTCGGCACCCGGGCGACGACCTGCGGGGCGATCCTCGCGGTGATCTGCGCCAGCTATCTGACGGCCGGCCGCCGGCGACGGCTGCTGCGGGAGCTGGCACGCAGCCGGGAGGTCGCCACCGCCGCGCAGCGGGTGCTGCTGCGGCCGCTCCCGCCCCGTATCGATGCGGTGGTGCCGGCCGTCGATCATCTCTCCGCGAGCGAGGGAGCCGTGGTCGGCGGGGATCTGTACGAGGTCGTGGGGACCCGGCACGGCGTACGGGCGGTGATCGGTGATGTCCGCGGGCACGGCCTGGAGGCCATCGGCACCGTCGCGGCGATGCTCGGCAGCTTTCGCGAGGTGGTGCACGACGAGCCCGAACTGGGCGGTGTGCTGCGCCGGTTGGAGCGTGCGCACCAGCGGCATCTGCGGGACCGGGCACATCGGGAGCAGCCGGCGGGGCCGGTCGCGGAGGAGTTCGTGACGCTGCTGCTGTTGGAGGTCGCCCAGGACGGTTCGGTGACGGCGCTGAACTGCGGGCACCCCTGGCCGTACCGCACCGGCGGAGGGGCGGCGGCCGAGGCGGTCGCTCCGGCCGCGGTCACGGAACCGATGCCGCCGCTGGGGCTCTTCCCGCTGCCAGACGAGCTGCCCGCGGTCCGCTGCGGGCGGCTGGGACCCGGCGAGGGGCTGTTTCTGTACACCGACGGCGCGACCGATACGCGGGACGCCGCGGGGGAGTTCTTTCCGCTGGCGCGGGAGCTGCGCAGCGCCGTGCAGACGGCCGGCCGTTCGCCGTCCGGGGTGGTCGAGGAGGTACGGGAGGCGCTGGTGCGGCACTGTGGCGGCCGGCTGACCGACGACGTGGCGCTGCTGATGCTGTGTCACGACCGGCCGGGGGTCCCCGCCCGCAAGCCCGCTACCGCGCCGGCCCCGGCTCCCGCCCCCTTCACGCCCCGTGTGCAGGGCGGTTCACTCCGCTGATCCCGCGCAGTGGTGAAGTCGACGAGGCCCGGAGCCGCCGGGCCGCTGGGGGACGGGCCGATCCGATCTGCGAGAGCCTCGGCGGACGGCCGCACCGCGCGGTCGGCCTCGATGACATCGGGCTCTCCCGCCGCCCGCAGGGGAGTTGACCGATGAGCCACGGGGGCCGAAGCCGGCGGACGGCCCCCGCGTCGTCGTCCCGGCTCAGTACGAGTAGAACCCCGACCCGGACTTACGGCCCAGCCGTCCCGCGTCCACCATCCGCGCGAGCAGCGGGGGAGCGGCGTACAGCGGTTCCTTGTACTCGTGGTACATCGACTCGGCGACCGAGGCCACGGTGTCCAGGCCGATCAGGTCGGACAGCCGGAGCGGGCCCATCGGGTGGGCGCAGCCCAGCTCCATGCCGTTGTCGATGTCCTCGCGGCTGGCGATGCCCGACTCGAACATCCGGATCGCGGAGAGCAGATACGGGATGAGCAGCGCGTTGACGACGAAGCCCGAGCGGTCCTGGGCGCGGATGGCGCGCTTGCCCAGGACGTCCTGGACGAGGGCCTCGGCGCGCTTGATGGTCTCCTCGCCGGTGGTGAGGGCGGGGATCAGCTCCACCAGCTTCTGCACCGGGGCCGGGTTGAAGAAGTGGATGCCGATGACCTGGTCCGGGCGGGAGGTGGCGACCGCCAGCTTCACCAGGGGGATGGAGGAGGTGTTGGACGCAAGGATCGCGTCCGGGCGGGTGATCACCTGGTCCAGGACCTGGAAGATTTCGGTCTTGACCTGCTCGTTCTCCACCACGGCCTCGATGACGAGGTCACGGTCGGCGAACTCCCCGAGGTCGGTGGTGAAATTCAGCCGGCCGAGCGTCGCATCGCGTTCCGCGGTGGTGATCTTGCCGCGTTCGGCGGCCTTGCCGAGCGAGTTGGTCAAGCGGGTGCGGCCCAGTTCCAGGGCTTCGCCGGTGGTCTCGGCGACCATGACGTCCAGCCCGGCGCGGGCGCACACCTCGGCGATGCCTGCGCCCATCTGGCCGCAGCCGACCACTCCGACGCGTGCAATGTCGGCGAATGAGTCCGTCACCTCGTGCCTTTCGCTGTTCTTCAGGACCGGCGGTACGCCGTAAGGGTCCGACGCCCGCCTCGCCCCGACGTTACTCCGCGGGGTGCTGTGCTACGGGCGCCGGGGCGGGCATCCTGAGCCCTCAGGACGGGACAAATAGGACAACCCAGGGGCTTTTCATGAGACGGATCACACGGCGGGGATTTGCGGTAGGTGCACTGGGAGTGGCGTCGTCGCTGCTCGGAGAGGGGGTGGCGGGTGCGGCGCGCGGCGCGCGGCAGGGCGGTATGCGGGGCATGTGGCTGGCCACCGTCGCCAACCTGGACTGGCCCACCAAGCCAGGACTGACACCCGCCGAGCAACAGCGCCAGCTGCTGGCCCTCTTCGACGCGGCCGTCGAACGCCGCCTGAACACGGTGTTCTTCCAGGCCCGGCCCACCGCCGACGCCCTGTGGCCCTCCCCGTACGAGCCCTGGACGCAGTATCTGACCGGCCGGCAGGGCAAGGACCCGGGCTGGGACCCGCTCGGCTTCGCCGTCGCCGAGGCGCACCGGCGCAATCTCGAGCTGCACGCCTGGTTCAACCCGTACCGGATCGCCAACCACACCGACCCCGACCGGCTGACGCCCGGCCATCCCGCGCGCCGGCACCCGGAGTGGGTGATCCCGTACGGCGGCAAGCTCTACTACAACCCGGGGCTCCCCGAGGTCCGCGGCTTCGTGCAGGACGCGATGCTCGATGCGGTGCACCGCTATCCCGTCGACGGAGTGCACTTCGACGACTATTTCTATCCGTACCCGGTGGCGGGGCAGACCTTCGACGACGACGCCGCGTACGAGCAGCACGGCGCGGACTTCGCGTCGCGCGCCGACTGGCGGCGGGACAACGTCAACCGCCTGGTGCGGGAAATGAAGGAGAAGGTCGCCGCTACGGGGCTGCGGGCCGGGCGGCGGGTGCGGTTCGGGGTCAGCCCGTCAGCCATCTGGCGTAACCGCGGGACCGACCCGGCGGGATCCGACACGCGGGGAGCGCAGACCTACGACGAGCTCTACGCCGATACGCGCCGCTGGGTGCGCGAGGGCTGGATCGATTACCTCGTGCCGCAGGTGTACTGGCAGATCGGCTTCCCCGCCGCCGACTACGCGAAGCTGCTGCCGTGGTGGGCCGGCACCGTCTCCGGCACCGGCGTGGACCTCTATATCGGCGAGGCGCTGTACCGGGCGGGCGATCCGGCCCAGGGCACCTCCTGGGAGGACCCCGCCGAACTCTCCCGCCATCTCACCCTCGCCCGCACCTACCCGCAGATTGGCGGCCATGTGTACTTCTCGGCGAGGGATGTGGTCAGGGACCGGGCCGGTGCGCTGGCCCGGGTCGTCCGTGACCACTACGGCGGCGCGGCGCGGCCGTAGTGGTCACGGTCTTCACGGTCCCCCTCTGCCGGCCGCTGTCCCAGAGCTCTCCGGGCGAACGACGGGAGTGTGACGACAGGCCCTAGCGGCCGGTGATGTCGGTGGACTTGCCGTGCTGGACCACGCAGTCCGGGCCGGGTGACACGATGGCCTCGTGCCCGTCGTCCGCGCGGACGCGGTAGGGCGGATCGCCGTTCGTCCCCAGCACCTCGATGATTTCGACGACGTGGTCCTCGTGCCCGACGGTTCTGCCGTGCACCAGCAGCCGGTCGCCCGTGTTTGCGTGCATCAGGGTCCTCCCGCTTCGGGCGGCCGTGCGACCGGGACGGCGACAGCGGGCTGCGGCCGGGCGGTTGAACGGCCAACGATCTACCTGTTGACGGGCTGGTTGGCCCGGACGGCGGTTATGCCATCGCGGCAAGTTTACGTCCGGAAGGGGACCTCGCACCCGGCAGCGGCGGGCGGCTGCGGTGCGTCAGTCGCGGGTCCGCTGGGTGACCGCGATGCACACCAGGACCGCGACCGCCGCGAGGGGAGCGGCCGGCGGCAGGTGCTCGCCGAGCAGCAGTACGGACCACACCAGGGTCAGCAGCGGCTGGGCGAGCTGTATCTGGCTCGCCTTGGAGACGCCGATGGCGGCCATGCCGCGGTA
The DNA here is from genome assembly GCF_055565615.1 of Streptomyces sp. NPDC028368. NCBI lineage: Bacteria > Bacillati > Actinomycetota > Actinomycetes > Kitasatosporales > Streptomycetaceae > Streptomyces > Streptomyces sp. NPDC028368. The sequence goes on from NZ_JBVHTY010000006.1 coordinate 302,381, forward strand.
CCAGACGACCATCCCGAGGAACTGTGAGCCGAACGCCAGCCACAGCAGCCCGCAGACCGCGTGCGCCGTCATGTGCAGGGGCTCGGTGGACAGCGCGACCACCGCGCCCGCGGCCGTCAGGGGCAGGGCCAGCACCAGCGCCCAGCCGATCACCTGCCAGCCCGGCAGATGGCGGGCCAGCCGGCCGCCCTCGGTGTATCCGGCCGCGCACACCAGCAGCGCCGCGAACAGGAACAGATCGCCGGAGCTGAGCGCCCCGCCGCTCTGCTGCACGGCGAAGCCGATGACGACGGCGGCGCCGGCTAGCGAGGCGGTCCAGAAGGTGCGCGAGGGCCGGGCTCCGGTGCGCACGGCCGAGAAGGCGGCGGTGGTCAGCGGCAGCAGGCCGACCACGACGGCCGCGTGCGAGGTGGTGGAGGTCTGCAGCGCGAGGGTGGTCAGCAGCGGGAAGCCGAGGACGACGCCGCCCGCCACGACCGCGATCCCGGCCCAGTGGCGCCGCTCGGGGATGCGGATGCGCAGGGCGAGCAGACAGCCGCCGGCGAGCGCGGTCGCCAGCACGCTGCGCAGCATCACCACCGTCCACGGGCCCATGCCCTCCAGGGCCCAGGCCGTGCCGGGGAACGTGAGGGAGAAGGCGGCGACGCCCAGCGCGGCGAGCAGTGCGCCGGGGCGTGCGCTCGTGCCGTGCGGGGGAACGCCGGGGGCCTCGGTGGCCTCGGCGGGGCGCTCCGGGGTGGTGACCGCTATCCCGCCCGAGGCAATAGCGCTATCGTTGTCTCTCATGCAAGAGCGTAGCAGTGTTGCCGAACTGGCCGCGATCCTCCGTAACGGCCTGAACCGCTACTCTCCCGGAGAGAAGCTGCCCTCGAGTCGCGTCCTGGTCGAGCGGCACCGGGTGAGCCCGGTGACCGTCTCCCGGGCGCTCGCCGAACTGGTCGCGGAGGGCCTGGTCGTCACCCGGCCCGGCGCCGGGGCCTTCCGGGCCGTACCGCCGGCCGAGGCGCCGCGCCCCGCCGACACCTCCTGGCAGGAGATCGCGCTGAGCGCCGAATCGGCCGGCGACCAGGTGCCGCGCAGCGTCGACGCCTCGGGCGTGCTGGCCACCCTCGCCGCCCCGGCCTCCGGCGTCATCGAACTCCACAGCGGCTATCTGCACCCCGATCTGCAGCCCGTACGCGCCCTCGCCGGGGCGCTGGCGCGGGCCGGGCGGCGGCCGGGTGCCTGGGAGCGGCCGCCGGTCGAAGGCGTCAAGGAGCTACGGGCCTGGTTCGCGCGGGAGATCGGCGGTCCCGGCGGGGCGCTCGCCGCGAGCGATGTGGTGGTCACCGCCGGCGGCCAGAGCGCGCTGACCACCGCCTTGCGCGCGGTCGCCGCGCCCGGCGCCCCGGTCCTCGTCGAATCCCCGACCTACCCGGGCATGCTGGCCGCCGCCCGCGCCTCCGGCCTGCGGCCGGTGCCCGTACCGATGGACGCGGACGGCGTCCGCGTCGACCTGCTGGCGGACGCGTTCCGGGCCAGCGGCGCGCGGCTGTTCGTCTGCCAGCCGCTGTTCCAGAACCCGACGGGCGCGGTGCTCGCGGCCGAGCGGCGGCGCGAGGTGCTCCGGGTGGCCCGCGCGGCCGGGGCGTTCGTGGTGGAGGACGACTTCGCCCGGCGGCTGGTCCACGACGGCGCCCCCGCCCTCCCGCCGACCCTGATGGCGGATGACCGGGACGGCACCGTCGTCCATGTCTGCTCCCTGACCAAGGCCACCTCGCCCAGCCTGAGGGTGGGCGCCCTGGCGGCCCGCGGCCCGGTCCTGGACCGGCTGCGCGCCATCCAGGTCGTCGACAGCTTCTTCGTCCCCGGACCGCTCCAGGAGACCGCCCTCGAACTGGTCGGCTCGCCCGCCTGGGCCCGCCATCTGCGGCTGATCGCCGGCGAGTTGACGGTCCGCCGGGACACCCTGCTCACCGCGCTGCACCGGCATCTGCCCGCGCTCGCGGGCGGCGGCCTGTCCGTTCCGTCCGGCGGCTACCACCTCTGGCTGCGCTTCCCGGACGGTACGGACGAGGCCGCGCTGACCGGCGGGGCGCTGCGCGCGGGCGTCGCGGTAGCGGGCGGCCGCCCCTACTTCGCCGCCGAGCCGCCCGCCCCGCATCTGCGGCTCAGCTTCGGCTCCGCGTCCGGGACGCAGGCACTCACGGAAGGGGTGCGGAGGCTGCGCTCGGCCTGCGACGAGCTGGAGATCGCGGTGAGCTGAGGCGGGCGGCCGGAGCCTCTTTCGGCCACGGGTTCGACGGCGCCCCGTACTTCTGCGAACCTCCCGGCATGAACGATCACACGCTCGACGGCTACGAGCTCTCCACCGACCCGGCGCGCCTGGACGCGGACCTGGTCCACCACTGGCTGTCCACCGACGCCTACTGGGCCGTCGGCCGCTCCCGCGAGCGGCACGACCGCGCCGTCGCGGGGTCGCTCAACTTCGGCCTGTACGAAGCCGGTTCGGGGCGCCAGGCGGCGTACGCCCGGGTCGTCACCGACCACGCCACCTTCGCCTGGCTCTGCGATGTCTATGTCGCCCGCGACGCCCGCGGCAAGGGACTGGGCACCGCCCTCGTCGAGGCCGTCGCCGACCATCTGGCGCCCTGCGGGCTGACCCGGATCACGCTCGCCACCAAGGACGCCCACGGCGTCTACGAGAAGATCGGCTTCCGGAGCCTGGTGTCGCCGGAGCAGTGGATGACGCTGGGCCTGATGGACCCAGGACCCCTCGACATCTGACCGCGCGAGATCCGCGCAACACGGCCGTTCGGGGCGGCGGGCTCTTACCATCGGCGAATGAATGTTCGCCTCAGGCTGCTCGCCGCCGCCCGTAGCTCCGCGCTGCTGGAGACCCGGTTCGGCGACGACCGCCCGCTCGACGCCGCCGGATGGCACGAGGCCGAGCGCGCCGCCCCCGTCCTGTGCCGGCTCGCCGCCGCCGAGCTGCGCTACTGCTCACCCTCGGCGCGCTGCCGGGAGACCGGGGAGGTCCTGGGCCTCACCCCGCTCGCCCAACCGGCCCTGCGGGACTGCGACATGGGGCGCTGGCGCGGCCGCACCCTGGGCGAGGTGACCGCGGCCGAGCCCCGGGCGGTGGACGCCTGGCTGGGCGACCCGCGGTCCGCGCCGCACGGCGGGGAGTCGCTGCTGGCCTTCATCACCCGGATCGGCACCTGGCTGGACACCCGGCCCGTCGAGGAGGGCGCCGGACTGGTGGCGGTCGCCGAGCCCGGGGTCGTCCGGGCCGCCCTGGTCTACGCGCTCCAGGCGCCCCCGCACACGTACTGGCGTATCGACGTCCAGCCGCTCTCGGTGACCACCCTGACGGGGCGGGCCGGCAACTGGAGCCTGGCGCTCGAGGCGTGAGCCGGACCGGGGCGGATGGCGGTACGTTCCGAAAAGACCACCCGGAAAGCCCATTCGCACACGCCACCGACGTGCGCGCGGCGAGGCGGGACGTTTCGCTCGGGTTATGTACCCACACGCCGCCCCGCGTCCCGCGCTCCGCCCCTTCCTCCGTCACGCCCGCGCGGCCGGTGCCGTGGCGGCGTCGCTCGCGCTGTGCGGCTCCGGCGCCGCCACCGCCGCGGACGATACGCACGCGGTGGTCATCCAGCCCGACACGGTGGCGCCCGGCGGCGAATTCTCCGTCTTCGACGGCGGCAACTGCACCGGCGCCACCGGCGAGGCCACGTTCGAGGGCACGGACATCCCCCGGCTGAAGCTGTCGATGCTGCGCAACCAGGTCGGCGGCACCGGCACGGTCCCGCAGTCGACCAAACCGGGCGAGTACACCGTCACCCTCACCTGCGGCGGCGACAAGGGCGGCGAGCTCAGGCCCCAGGGGGAGACGGAAGACGAGGCGCAGGGCGACGGCGAGCACGGCGGCGGCCGCTTCACCTTCACCGGAACCCTGACGGTATCCGCCGAGGGCGGAGCCGCCGCCGGAGCCGCCGCCGGAGCCGGCAGTGACGCCGGCAGCGATACCGCCGCTGACGCCGGCCCCGGCCAGGCCGTCCCCAAGGGCGGCGCGCGCACCGGCCTCGGCGGCGGCTCAGGGGTCGGCACCGGCGTCACGGTCCTCGGCGGCATCCTGCTGGCCGGTGCGGTCGGCTGGGGCGTCGTCGCCCGCCTCCGGCGCCCCCGGGGCAGCCGGGGCTGACGCGGACGGCGCCGCTACGGCGTCAGATCGAGTGCCGCCAGCCCCGACCCGTCCATCAGGAACGGCACCGAGCTGTGCGTATGAGTGATCTTCCAGACACCGTCGATCCTGCGCAGCCCGACGGTCGCCCGGCTCCACAGCCGCACCTCGTAGCCGTCCGTCTTCGTCCCCTGCATCAGGTTGATGCTGTGGGCGAAGGCGACGTCGTCGCCGACCGTGATCTCCACCTGCGTCGGCGTCACCTCGATGGGGCCGTCCCAGGTCGCATACCAGTCCTCGACGGCCTGGTGGTCCAGCGCCTTCGGGCCGGTGAACTGGAGCGGGGGAGCGAGGCTGAAGTCCACGATCTCCGGCGCGCAGTGGGCGAGGAACCGCCGGGCGTCGCGCTCCCGGGTCGCCGCGGCGCGGTCCTGGAGCAGCTCCCGGATCCGTACCTCGTCCGCTTTCCGCCCGGTGTCGGTGCTGGTCATCGCAAACCCTCCTGTCGCCCGGCGCCCACGCGCCCCGAATCGGTGTCCGAGGGGTAGACGCCTGCGGCGCCGCGAACTCATCGCCGACCCATCGGGAGCCGGGCCCCGGCGCGGGCGGGCGACGCGTGCGATGCGTGCCATGCGTGCCATGCGTGCCATGCGGAAAACCGTGTGCCCGTGCCCCGGGCGGTCCGGCATCCTGACCCCCATGCCGCAGCTCATAGCCCCCGACGTCCGTGTGCAGGCCTCCTACCTGGCCGCCATGGAGGAACACCGCGCTGCCGGGGGCGGCGGGCCGGACGACGAATCCACCTCCGGGGTGGCGCTGCGCGCGTACGGCGCGGCCTGGCACGACCCGGCGGTCTTCGCGGAGTACGTCGAGCGGCTGCGGCTGACCCATGGCCCGCGGAGTCTGCTGCAGTACGACGTGGAGTGCACCACGCTCTGGTACGTGGACGGCGACCACTATCTCGGCCGCCTCGGCATCCGGCACCGGCTCACACCGCCCTGGCGGGAACACGGCGGGCACATCGGCTATGACGTCCGCCCCGGCGCCCGGCGGCAAGGCCATGCCACGGCCATGCTGCGCGCCGCGCTCCCGCTCGCCGCCGGGCTCGGCGTCGACCCGGCGCTGGTCACCTGCGACGCGGTCAATGTCGCCTCCCGCAAGGTGATCGAGGCCTGCGGCGGCGCCCTGGAGGACGAACGGGACGGGCTCCTTCGCTACTGGGTGCCCACGCGGTCGCGCCGGCCCGCCGCGGGCGGCCCGGCACCGCTATGACGCCAGCTGTGCCGGATCCCCCCTGGCCAGCCATGCGTTCGCCGCCGCCACGCGGCCGCCGACGCGGAGCTTGGCGTAGGCGTGCTCCAGGTGTTTGTCGACCGTGCGGGGGCTGATCGCCAGCCGGCGGGCGATCTGCTGGTTGGTCAGGCCGTGCGCGAGCAGGGCGAGGACGGCGGCCTCGCGCTGGGTGACCTGGCCGAGGGGGGCGGGCGCGGGGGCCGGCGGGGCGAGGCGGCCCAGGACGTGGGCCAGGCGGGTGCGCAGCACGGCGGCGGCGGACACGTCGTTGTCGGTGAAGTCGCTGCCGCTGCGGTTGACGGCCAGGCAGATGCTGCGGGGTGCGCCGTTGACGTGGCCGCCGGGGAACGCCATGGCGAGCTGACGCTCGGCGCCGACGGAACGGTAGAGGTCGCTGTAGGCGGCCAGGGAGTGGTAGGCGCGGTCGGTCTGGAGGTCCGAGCGGCGCAGGGGGGCGCCGGTGCCGAAGGTGGTGTGGGCGACGAGCGGGTCGGCCGGCGCGTCGCGGGCGAACGCCTCCCACCCGTCCGGGGAGATCAGGTCCCCGGGCAGGGTCAGCGGCCGGTGCGTCGGGTCGGGGCGAGGGGTCCACACGATGCTGTCGCCGGGGACCGCGCCGAGCAGCAGGGGAAGCAGAGCCGGAACAAGGGTTTCCTCGTCGACGGCTTCGATCAGGAGGTCCACGACGGCGAAGATGCGTCGCAGGCCGGCCTCCGCGGCCGGGGTCATATGTCCAGCGTGACCAGCGGGGCAAGGTCCGTCAAGATACCGGCCGGTTCCGCAACGGGGCCCGGCGGGGATTGCCTCCCGGCCGGCCGGGGGAAGACCGGCCGGGGGCGTCGGCCGCTGTTAGCGGCCGACGGCATAGACGCGGTTGACCGGACTCTGCGCCGCGAGTCTCCAGTGGCGCAGCCCGGCATCGGCGGCGATGGTCCGCATCGCCTCCTCTCCCGCGTGGTTTCCCAGTGCCTGCGGACCGTGCTGGGCCAGCGCGGACGGCAGGCATACGGCGACCGAAGCGGCGGTCAGCGCCCGGCCGACGGGGGTGATGTTCTCCTGGGGGTCGGCCGAGCCGTTCGGCTCCACGATCATGCAGACGCCGTCGTCGGCCAGTGCCTGTTCGGCGCGGCGGAGCGCGCCGCCCGGATCGCCGGTGTCGTGCAGACAGTCGAAGAACGTGATCAGGTCGAAATGCTTGCCCGGGAAGTCCTGGGCGGTCGCGACGTCGAAGCGCACCCGGTCCGCCAGCCCCCGCTCGGCCACGATGTCGCGGGCCGCCTGGACGGAGGGGCGGTGGAAGTCGAAGCCGTGAAAGCGGGACGCGGGAAAGGCCTGGGCCATCAGCATCGTCGAGTAGCCGTAGCCGCACCCGACGTCCGCGACCTGCGCGCCGCGCTCGAGCTTGTCCACCACACCGTCCAGCGCGGCCAGCCACTCGGGAACCAGCGCGGCCGTATAGCCGGGCCGGAAGAATTTCGCGGTGCCCGCGAACAGCGCCGGTCCGTGCTCCGCCCATCCCACGCCCTTGCCGGTGCGGAAGGCGTCCATGAGGGTGTCCTCGGTGGCGTAGAGGGCCTGCAGCATGGTGAAGAAGCCGGCTGCGTAGTGCGGCGACTGTGGGTCCGCCAGTACGGCGGAGTGCTCGTCGGGCAGCTCGTAGGTGTTGGTCTCGGGCCAGTGGGTCACGTACTCGCCGGCGACCTGGGCGGCCAGCCATTCGCGCACATAGCGTTCGACCAGCCCGGTACGGGTGGCGAGCTGGGTGGAGGTGAGCGGTCCGGCGCCGGCCATCGCCGTGTACAGGCCGAGCCGGTCGCCGAGGGAGGTGCACAGGCCGGCCATCGCGGCTCCGCCGTCGGTGATCACCCGCTCCAGGAATTCCGTCACCCGGTCCGCGTCCCCGTGGCCCTCGTCCACGCGGTCCGTGCCCATGACGGTACCGGGGGTGACATCGGCGGAAGTCGCCATGCCCTCACCTCCTCATACGCCCCTACTCCACCAGGGGCGCGGGTCCCCGCGCCATACGGGATTCCCCGTATGAGGCGGGCGGACCTCCGGGCTGACATGCGCGATATCCCGGGCTGACACTGGAGGGGAGGAGGAGGTGCGTCATGCGGAAGATGGTCGACTGCCGGGATTACCCCAGCGAGATGAACTGCACCCTCGTCATCGCCGGCGAGGAGGAGGAAGTGGTCCGCGCCGCCGGCGAGCACGCCGTATCCGTCCACGGTCACACGGACAGCCCGGAGCTGCGGGAGCAGATCCGGTCGTCACTCAAGGACGAAGTGCCGCAGCACGCCTGAGCCGCGGGCGAGCAGGCAGATCGCCCATGGCGGAGTGGCGGGGCGGCGGGGCGGCGGGGTGAACGTGACGGGCTGAACGGCTCAGAGGCTGGTCAGTTTGCCGTACGGGCTCATGATCCGGTGCTGCACCGACCCGAAGTCGACGAGCACCGCGACCCCTTCCTCGATGCCGGTGACCCGGCCGAGGCCGTACACGTCATGGGATACCCGGCCTCCTACCGTGAACTGCTTAGCAGGGGGCGCGACCGGAGCCTTGAAGGGGCTGGTCGGCAGATGGCGTTTGGGGGCTGCTGACTTTGTCATTGTCGCCAGTATGCGCCTGTCGGACGCACTTGTGCGCCCCCTCGGCTCGCGAACCTCGGCATCACGACCCCAAGTCATTGCATAAAACTGCCATCATCCGTATAGTCATGCCACCAAGGAGGAGGGTTCATGACGGTACGAGCAGCAGTGGCCGGAGCGAGCGGGTACGCGGGGGGTGAAGTGCTGCGCCTGCTTCTGGCGCACCCCGAGGTCGAGATCGGCGCGGTGACCGGGCACTCCAACGCGGGCCAGCGCCTGGGTTCCCTGCAGCCGCATCTGCTCCCGCTGGCGGACCGGGAGGTCCAGGCCACCTCCGCCGAGGTGCTGAGCGGGCACGACGTCGTCTTTCTCGCGCTGCCGCACGGCCAGTCGGCGGCGGTCGCCGAGCAGCTCGGGCCCGACGTGCTCATCGTCGACTGCGGCGCCGACTTCCGGCTGACGGACGCCGCGGACTGGGAGACGTTCTACGGCTCGGCCCATGCGGGCACCTGGCCGTACGGCCTCCCGGAGCTGCCCGGGGCCCGCGCCGCGCTGCAGGGGTCCAAGCGCATCGCGGTGCCGGGCTGCTACCCCACCGCCGTCTCGCTAGCCCTCTTCCCGGCCTACCAGGCCGGCGTCGCCGAGCCCGAGGCCGTCATCGTCGCGGCCTCCGGCACCTCCGGCGCGGGCAAGGCGCCCAAGCCGCATCTGCTGGGCTCCGAGGTCATGGGCTCGATGAGCCCGTACGGCGTCGGCGGCGGCCACCGCCACACCCCCGAGATGATCCAGAACCTGAGCGCGGTGGCGGGCGAGCGCATCGGCGTCTCCTTCACCCCGACCCTCGCGCCGATGCCCCGCGGCATCCTCGCCACCTGCACGGCCAAGGCCAAGCCGGGCGTGGACGCCGCCGCCGTACGGGCCGCGTACGACAAGGCGCTCGCCGACGAGCCGTTCGTCCGGCTGCTGCCCGAGGGCCAGTGGCCGTCGACCGCCGCCGTCTACGGCTCCAACGCCGCGCACCTCCAGGTGACCCTGGATGCCGCGGCAGGCCGGATCATCGCGATCTGCGCCATCGACAACCTCACCAAGGGGACCGCGGGCGGCGCGGTACAGAGCATGAACATCGCCCTCGGACTGCCCGAGGAGCTGGGACTTTCCACGATCGGAGTCGCACCGTGAGCATCACGGCAGCACAGGGATTCACGGCGGCGGGCATCGCCGCCGGAATCAAGGAGAACGGCAACCCGGATCTCGCCCTCGTGGTGAACACCGGGCCGCGCCTGGCCGCCGCCGGTGTCTTCACCTCCAACCGCGTCAAGGCCGCGCCGGTGGTCTGGTCCGAGCAGGTCCTCAAGGGCGGCCGGGTCTCCGCCGTCATCCTCAACTCCGGTGGCGCCAACGCCTGTACGGGCCCGCTGGGCTTCCAGGACACCCACGCCACCGCCGAGAAGGTCGCCGAGGTCCTCGAGGGCCACAACGCCGGCGAGGTGGCGGTCGCCTCCACCGGGCTGATCGGCCTGCGGCTCCCGATGGACAAGCTGCTGCCCGGGGTCGAGCGGGCGGCGGCCGAACTGACCGAGCACGGCGGTGAGAAGGCCGCCATCGCCATCAAGACCACCGACAGCGTGCACAAGACCTCTCAGGTCACCGTCGGTGGCTGGACCGTCGGCGGGATGGCCAAGGGCGCCGGCATGCTCGCCCCGGGCCTGGCCACCATGCTCGTCGTGCTGACCACCGACGCCGACGTGCCGGCCGCCGAGCTGGACACGGCGCTGCGCGCCGCCACCCGTACCACCTTCGACCGGGTCGACTCCGACGGCTGCATGTCCACCAACGACACCGTGCTGCTGCTGGCCTCCGGCGCGTCCGGCGTCGTACCGGAGACGGACGCCTTCGCCGAGGCGGTCCGCACGGTCTGCGCCGACCTCGCCCGCCAGCTCATCGGCGACGCCGAGGGCGCCAGCAAGGACATTCGCATCGAGGTGATCAACGCCGCGAGCGAGGACGACGCCGTCGAGGTGGGCCGCTCCATCGCCCGGAACAACCTCCTCAAGTGCGCCATCCACGGCGAGGACCCCAACTGGGGCCGGGTGCTCTCCGCCATCGGCACCACCTCCGCCGCCTTCGAGCCCGACCAGCTCAACGTCGCCATCAACGACGTCTGGGTCTGCAAGAACGGCTCGGTGGGCGAGGACCGCGACCTGGTCGACATGCGCTACCGGGAGGTACGGATCACCGCCGACCTCTCAGCCGGCAGCGAGTCCGCGGTCATCTGGGCCAACGACCTCACAGCCGACTACGTCCACGAGAACAGCGCGTACTCGTCATGAGCGAGCGAAGCGAGAAAATCATGGAGAGGTGCGTGCTGTGCTCACAGCCCGCCTCGCGAAGCGAGGTTGGCGCATGAGTACCCGTAAGCACACCGCGCTCCCCAAGGCCCGCACCCTCATCGAGGCGCTGCCCTGGCTGACCCGGCACCACGGCAAGACCGTCGTCATCAAGTTCGGCGGCAACGCCATGATCGACGAGGAGCTCAAGCGCGCCTTCGCCCAGGACGTGGTCTTCCTGCGGCACGCGGGCCTGCGCCCGATCGTCGTCCACGGCGGCGGCCCGCAGATCAGCGCCCAGCTGGACCTGCTCGGCCTGGAGTCGGAGTTCAAGGGCGGTCTGCGGGTCACCACGCCCGAGGCGATGAACGTCGTACGGATGGTGCTGGCCGGCCAGGTGCAGCGCGAGCTGGTCGGACTGCTCAACGAGCACGGTCCGCTGGCCGTCGGCATGACCGGCGAGGACGCCCACCTCATGACCGCGACCAAGCACTACGCCGACATCGACGGCGAGCGGGTGGACATCGGCCGGGTCGGCGAGATCACCGCCATCGACCCCGGCGCGGTCCAGGCGCTGCTGGACGACGGCCGGATCCCGGTCATCTCCTCCATCGCCCGCAGCAGTGACGCGGAGGACGCCGCGTCCGGGGCCTCGGGCGTCTTCAACGTCAACGCCGACACCGCCGCGGCCGCGCTGGCCGCCGCGCTGAACGCCGAGACGCTGATGGTCCTCACCGACGTCGAGGGCCTCTACGAGGACTGGCCGAACAGCGACGAGGTGATCTCCCGCCTGACCGCCACCCAGCTGGAGAAGCTGCTGCCCGACCTGGCCAGCGGCATGGTTCCCAAGATGCAGGGCTGTCTGCACGCCGTACGCAACGGCGTGCACACCGCCAGGGTCATCGACGGGCGGGTCCAGCACGCGATCCTGCTGGAGATCTTCACCGACGAAGGAATCGGCACGATGGTCGTGCCGGACACGAACACGATCGAGGGAGCGACATGAGCGAGCTCAGCGAGCTCATCATGGACAGGTGCGCGCCGAGCGAGTGCGAGGCCGAGCGAAGCGAGGTTTCGGCATGAGCCAGGCGGCGCAGACCGGGGGACCGGCGGACAACGCGGGCCTCACCCGGCGCTGGCAGGGCGCCATGATGGACAACTTCGGCACCCCGCGCATTCCGCTGGTACGCGGCGAGGGCGCCGTGGTGTGGGACGCCGACGGCAAGGAGTACCTCGACTTCCTCGGAGGCATCGCGGTCAACTCCCTGGGCCACGCCCACCCCGCCGTCGTCCGCGCGGTCTCCGACCAGGTCGCCACCCTCGGCCATGTCTCCAACTTCTTCGTCGCCGAGCCCACCGTGGCGCTGGCCGAGCGGCTGCTCGCGCTGGCCGGCCGCCCCGGCCGCGTCTACTTCTCCAACTCCGGCGCCGAGGCCAACGAAGCCGCCTTCAAGATCGGCCGGCTGACCGGACGCAGCCACATGGTCTCCACGGCCGGCGGCTTCCACGGCCGCACCATGGGCGCCCTCGCGCTGACCGGCCAGCCCGCCAAACAGGCCCCGTTCGCCCCGCTGCCCGGCGACGTCGACTACGTCCCGTACGGGGACGCCGAAGCGCTCCGCGCGGCCGTCACCACCGACACCGCCTTCGTCATCCTGGAGCCCGTCCAGGGCGAGAACGGCGTCGTCGTCCCGCCGCCCGGCTACCTCCAGGCCGCCCGCGAGATCACCGCCGCCACCGGCACCCTGCTCGTCCTCGACGAGATCCAGACCGGCATCGGCCGCACCGGCCACTGGCTGGAGTCCCAGGCACAAGGCGTCGATGCCGACATCATCACCCTCGCCAAGGGCCTGGGCGGCGGCCTGCCGATCGGCGCGACGCTGGCCTTCGGCCCGGCCGCCGACCTGCTCACACCCGGTGCGCACGGCTCCACGTTCAGCGGCAACCCGGTCGTGTGCGCCGGTGCCCTGGCCGTCCTGGACACCATCGAGGCGGACGGCCTCCTCGATCACGTCAAGCGCGTCGGCGAGCGGCTGCGGAACGGAATCGAGGCGCTGGACCACCCATTGGTCAGCCACGTCCGCGGTGCGGGGCTCCTCCTGGGTATCGTCTTGACCGAGTCCCTCGCGCCGCGGGCGCAGCAGGCGGCTCAGGACGCGGGTCTCCTGGTGAACGCGGTCGCGCCGGACGTCATCCGGCTCGCCCCGCCGCTGATCGTCTCGGACGAGCAGGCGGATACGTTCCTCCACAAGCTCCCCGCCGTCCTCAACACGGCCCGCCAAGGGGCCGACGGGGAACAACGATCCGGAGACTGACGACAACGATGACCGAGCCGCAGGACAACGAGTCGCACAACGGCGGCCAGGCCGTACCGCAGACCCGCACCGCCCGTCACCGCCGGATCGTGGACATCCTCAACCGGCAGCCGGTCCGCTCCCAGAGCCAGCTCGCCAAACTGCTCGCCGACGACGGCCTGTCCGTCACCCAGGCGACCCTCTCCCGCGATCTGGACGAACTGGGCGCGGTGAAGATCCGCAACACCGGCGGCGAGCTGATCTACGCGGTGCCCAGCGAGGGTGGCGACCGCAAGCCCCGGGCGCCGCTGGGCGAGTCGGCCAAGGAGGAGCGGATGCGCCGCCTCTCCGGCGAACTCCTCATCTCCGCCGAGGCCTCCGCCAACCTCGTTGTCCTGCGCACCCCGCCGGGCGCCGCCCAGTTCCTGGCCTCGGCCATCGACCAGGCGGAACTGCACGACATCCTCGGCACCATCGCCGGCGACGACACCCTGATGCTCATCAGCCGAGACCCGGCGGGCGGGCAGGCGCTGGCCGATCACCTGCTGCGGCTGGCGCAGAAGGCGCACTGAGGGCACGGCGGCGCATCGGCCTGCCGATCGCCGCCGCAGTGCGTCCCCCGGGGCGTCCACCGGCCGGTCGTAACGACCGGTGCCAAAGCCGCCGTGCGTGCCGTGGCCGACACTTCGGATGGCGCATCCGGTGCGCGGAAGTCCATGACGCACCAATTCACCCATAATGGCTGATAGTGCCTATATGCCTGCGTATAGTGACGGAGGGTGCGGTCGCGCCTGCGGTGTGCACACCCGTGTGAGACGCCGCCGCACGGACCCGCGCCGCGCGATCGCGCGGCGTCACCATCCTCTGCTGCGCCGGCCGGGCCCGGTCCGCGGGAAGGAGCACTGGAGAGTGAAGCTTCAGCGGAAGGCCGGGCCGCGGACCAGGGCGGCCGGGGTGGCGGTTGTCTGCGGTGCCCTGGCGCTGACGGCCTGCGGTTCGGGTGGTGACTCCAGTTCCTCCGGTCATTCGCCCGGTGCGGCCGCCACCAGGACCACCGCCGGTGCCGGCGGTATCGAGTGCGGCAAGGCGGCCACCGTGAAGGCCTCCGGCTCGACGGCGCAGCAGTACGCGATGAAGTACTGGATCAAGACCTACACGCAGGCCTGCCCCGACACCAAGATCAACTACGACGGTAACGGCTCCGGGGCCGGCCAGGACGAGTTCCTGCAGGGCAGGACGGCCTTCGCGGGTTCGGACTCACCCCTGACCGTCGACCAGATCGAGCGGTCCAAGAAGGTCTGCTCCGATGGCGGCCACGCCGTCCATCTGCCCGTGGTCGGCGGACCGATCGCGGTCGGCTTCCACCTTCCCGGGGTCGACAGGCTGGTCCTGGACGCCCCCACGCTCGCCAAGATCTTCGATGCGCGGATCACAAGGTGGAACGATCCGGCGATCGCCAAGCTCAACAAGGACGTCAAGCTCCCCCCGACGCAGATCCAGCCGGTCCACCGCGCCGACTCATCCGGCACGACGGACAACTTCACCGCCTACCTCGGTGCCGCCGCCCCCGGCGCGTGGCCGTATCCGCACAGCAAGGAGTGGAAGGCCAAGGGCGGCCGGTCCGTCGCGGGCTCCTCTGAGCTGGCCGCCCAGGTGAAGCGGACCGTGGGCGCGATCGGCTACTTCGAGCTGCCGTATGCGGTCGCCCGTATGATCCGCACGGTCTCGATCGCCACCGGCGCGCCCGCCCCGGTCGACGCCAATGTGATCGCCGCATCCCATGCGATCTCCGGCGCCGAGCCCGTCGATTCCGGCGGCGACCTCGTTCTCCGGCTCGACTACGCGACCAAGGCCGCGGGCGCCTACCCGATCGACGTGGTCACCTACGAGATCGTCTGCGAAAAGGGCAACAACCCGGCGACGTGGCCCGCCACCAGGGCCTTCCTGGCGTATGTCGCGAGTCGGAAGGGCCAGGAGAATCTGACCTTCCAGGGCTATGCGAGCCTGCCGGTCGAGGTCGTGGACAAGGTCCGCACCGAAATCGGCCGGCTGTCGTGATGCCCCGCACCGCGAGCGGACCGCGGGCCCGGTCCGCTCCCTGAGGCGCGCCCTACGGCGCTCCGAAAAGGATCAAGGGCCCCGCTTCACGTCCGTGAAGCGGAGCCCTGTCCTGGGCCGAGGCCCACATGCACCGTCGGGACGACAGGATTTGAACCTGCGACCCCTTGACCCCCAGTCAAGTGCGCTACCAAGCTGCGCCACGTCCCGGTGCTCGAACCGGCCGGAAGATTCCCGGCCGGGGCGTGCAGAAGAAAAATACCCTGTCCTGGGCCATGAATCCAAAGCGGGTCCCCCAAGGGGCGCTTCCCGGCCGCCCGGCCGGGGCCCTGCGGCAGCGATTCGGTGCGAATATGGGTGGTATGTCCGATGGTGACGGCGTGCGCGTGCGCCGGGTGTACGAGCCCCCGGACCCGGCCGACGGTGCGCGGGTGCTGGTGGACCGGCTGTGGCCGCGCGGGCTGTCCAAGGCCGATGCGCAGCTGACCGAGTGGTGCAAGGACGCGGCCCCCTCGTCGGAGCTGCGGCGCTGGTACGGCCATCAGGGTGAGCGCTTCGAGCCGTTCGCCGAGCGCTATCGGGCCGAGCTGGCGCAGGACGAGGCGCAGTCGGCGCTGGCGCGGCTGCGGGAGCTGGCGGCGGAGGGTCCGCTGACCCTGCTGACGGCGACGAAGGAGGTGCCGCTCAGTCATGTCGCGGTGCTGCTGGAGGTTCTCCGGGAGGGGCCCTGAGGCCGCGTGGCGCTCCATCGCACTGCCGCTGACCTGCATATTCACCGATGCATTGACGAAGCATACGGTGGAATGCATACTTATACCTATCAGCGTATGCACCGTAAGGAGAATCCCGTGACCGAGCGCGTCGTACTCGCCTACTCGGGCGGCCTGGACACCTCAGTCTGCATCGGCTGGATCGCCGAGGAGACGGGCGCCGAGGTCATTGCCGTTGCCGTGGACGTCGGCCAGGGCGGCGAGGATCTGGACGTCATCCGCAAGCGTGCCCTCGCCTGCGGTGCCGTCGAGGCCGAGGTCGCGGACGCCAAGGACGAGTTCGCCGATGAGTACTGCCTCCCGGCGATCAAGGCCAACGCCCTCTACATGGACCGCTACCCGCTGGTATCCGCCCTCTCCCGGCCGACCATCGTCAAGCACCTGGTCGCCGCCGCCAAGAAGCACGGGGCGACGACCGTGGCGCATGGCTGCACCGGCAAGGGCAACGACCAGGTCCGGTTCGAGGCCGGTATCTCCTCCCTCGCCCCCGACCTGAAGTGCATCGCCCCGGTCCGTGACTACGCCATGACCCGGGACAAGGCCATCGCCTTCTGCGAGGCCAACAACCTCCCGATCGCGACCACCAAGAAGTCGCCGTACTCCATCGACCAGAACGTCTTCGGGCGCGCCGTCGAGACCGGCTTCCTCGAGGACATCTGGAACGCCCCGATCGAGGACGTCTACGAGTACACCCAGAACCCGGCCACCCCGCGGGAGGCCGACGAGGTCATCATCACCTTCGAGCAGGGTGTCCCGGTCGCCATCGACGGCAAGAAGGTCACCGTCCTCCAGGCGATCCAGGAACTCAACCTGCGGGCCGGCGCCCAGGGCATCGGCCGGATCGACATGGTCGAGGACCGGCTGGTCGGCATCAAGTCCCGCGAGGTGTACGAGGCGCCCGGCGCCCTCGCGCTGATCACCGCGCACCAGGAGCTGGAGAACGTCACCGTCGAACGCGAACTGGCCCGCTACAAGCGGCAGGTCGAGCAGCGCTGGGGCGAGCTGGTCTACGACGGCCTGTGGTTCTCCCCGCTCAAGCGGGCCCTGGACGGCTTCATCAACGAGGCCAACCAGCACGTCAGCGGCGACATCCGGATGACCCTGCACGGCGGCCGCGCGGTGGTCACCGGCCGGAAGTCCGACGCCTCGCTCTACGACTTCAACCTGGCGACGTACGACACCGGCGACACCTTCGACCAGTCGCTGTCCAAGGGCTTCATCGAGCTGTTCGGAATGTCCAGCAAGATTGCCGCCAAGCGCGACCAGGCCTGAGCACGGCTCGTTACCCCTTCATACGACAGTCCCCCTCCCCGCCCTCGCGGCGAGGTGGGGAGCCCCCTGGCTCCCGAAGCCTCGGGGAAGCGGCACATCCGTAGCAGCCCTTGAGGAGCAGCAGTGAGCAGCAACAGCGGTGACGTCCGGCTCTGGGGCGGACGTTTCGCCGACGGACCAGCCGAGGCGCTGGCCCAGCTGTCGGCATCCGTCCACTTCGACTGGCGGCTCGCCCCGTACGACATCGCGGGCTCCCGCGCGCACGCCCGCGTGCTGCACAAGGCCGGGCTGCTGACGGCGGACGAGCTCGAGCGGATGCACGCCGGCCTCGACCAGCTTGAAGTGGACGTCGCCGACGGCTCGTTCACCGGCACCATCGCCGACGAGGACGTGCACACCGCCCTGGAGCGCGGGCTGCTGGAGCGGCTCGGCCCCGACCTCGGCGGCAAGCTGCGGGCCGGCCGGTCCCGTAACGACCAGGTCGCCACGCTCTTCCGGATGTATCTGCGCGACCATGCCCGGATCATCGGCGGGCTGATCGCCGATCTCCAGGAGGCGCTGATCGGCCTCGCCGAGGCCCACCCGGACGTCGCGATGCCGGGCCGCACCCACCTCCAGCACGCCCAGCCGGTGCTCTTCGCCCACCATGTGCTGGCGCACGTCCAGCCGCTGTCCCGGGATGCGGAGCGGCTGCGGCAGTGGGACGAGCGCAGCGCCGTATCGCCCTACGGCTCGGGCGCGCTGGCCGGCTCCTCGCTCGGCCTCGACCCGGAGGCGGTCGCCGCGGACCTCGGCTTCGAGCACGGCAGCGCGGGGAACTCCATCGACGGCACGGCCTCCCGTGACTTCGTCGCCGAATTCGCCTTCATCACGGCGATGATCGGGGTGAACCTCTCCCGGATCGCGGAGGAGATCATCATCTGGAACACGAAGGAGTTCTCCTTCGTGACCCTGCACGATGCCTTCTCCACCGGCTCGTCGATCATGCCGCAGAAGAAGAACCCGGACATCGCCGAGCTGGCGCGGGGCAAGTCGGGCCGTCTGATCGGCAATCTGACGGGCCTGATGGCGACCCTCAAGGCGCTCCCGCTCGCGTACAACCGCGACCTTCAGGAGGACAAGGAGCCGGTCTTCGACTCCTGCGACCAACTGGAGGTGCTGCTCCCGGCGTTCACCGGCATGATGGTCACGCTGACCGTCAACCGCGAGCGCATGGAGGAGCTGGCCCCGGCCGGGTTCTCGCTGGCCACCGACATCGCCGAATGGCTGGTCAAGCAGGGTGTGCCGTTCCGGGTGGCGCACGAGGTCGCGGGGGAGTGCGTCAAGGAGTGCGAGGCGCACGGCATCGAGCTGGACCAGCTCACCGACGACCAGTTCGCCAAGATCTCCCCGCATCTGACGCCCGAGGTCCGCAGCGTCCTCAACGTCCCCGGCGCGCTGGCCTCGCGCAGCGGCCGCGGCGGCACCGCCCCCTCCGCGGTGGCGGTACAGCTCGCCGAGGTGAAGTCCGACCTGGCGGCGCAGCAGGCCTGGGCCACGGCCAAGCGGAAGTAACGCACGGACGCGAGCGGCGGCCCCTGCCCGGGAAACGGGCGGGGGCCGCCGCCGTATGCCCGGACGCCCCGGGCTCCTTTGCGTGCGCGGGCCCACCGTCACAATGATGAGACAGTGATGTCTCATTCAGATACTCTGTGTCTCATGGCTGTGGATCGCGAACAGGTACTCACCCAAGCCGCCGCGCTGCTCACCCGCCGTGCGACGGCATCGATGGACGAGATCGCACGGGCCGCCGGCATCAGCCGGGCGACCCTGCACCGGCACTTCGCCGGACGGGACGCGCTGATCCGCGCCCTCGAACAGCTCGGCATCGAGCAGTTCACCCAGGCCATGGACGCCGCCCGGCTCGACGACGGCGCCGCCCGCGACGCGCTGCGCCGGCTGATCACCGAAGCCGAACAGGTCGCGGGCGTGCTGGCCTTTCTCTTCACCGAGAACCAGCTCTTCGAGGGCGAGGAGATCAACGCGGGCTGGGCCCGCCTGGACGCCCGTATCCACGCCCTCTTCCGCCGCGGCCAGGAACAGGGCGACTTCCGCATCGACCTCAGCGCCGCCTGGCTCACCGAAGCGTTCTACGGCCTGATCGGCGCGGGCGCCTGGGCCGTCCACGAAGGACGCGTCGCCCGCAACGACCTCAACCACTCGATCGCCGAGCTGCTGCTCGGCGGCATCCGACGGAGCATGGAGAAATGAGCGAGACCATAGCGTCACGACCGGCCGGTTCGGCCCATGTGGACGACCAGCCCCGCCCGGGTCGCTGGCTCGCGCTCGCCGTTCTCGTCCTCGCCGTCCTGCTGGTCGGCGTCGACGCCACGGTCCTCGGCCTGGCCACGCCCTTCCTCAGCGAGGACCTGCGCCCCTCCGGCACGCAGCTGCTG
Organism: Streptomyces sp. NPDC028368; assembly: GCF_055565615.1. Taxonomy (NCBI): domain Bacteria; kingdom Bacillati; phylum Actinomycetota; class Actinomycetes; order Kitasatosporales; family Streptomycetaceae; genus Streptomyces; species Streptomyces sp. NPDC028368. The sequence goes on from NZ_JBVHTY010000006.1 coordinate 321,583, forward strand.
TGGATCGGTGACATCTACTCCTTCGTCATCGCCGGTCTGCTCGTCTCCATGGGCAGCCTCGGCGACCGCATCGGCCGCAAGAAGCTGCTGCTGATCGGCTCCCTCGCGTTCGGCGCGATGTCGGCGGTGTGCGCGTACGCCACCACCCCGGAGATGATGATCGCGGCCCGCGCGCTGCTGGGCGTGGCCGGTGCGACGCTGATGCCGTCCACCCTGGCGCTGATCCGCAACCTCTTCCACGACCCCAAGGAACGCAGCCTCGCCGTCGGCATCTGGGGCGCGATGGCCTCGGCCGGCACCGCCGTCGGCCCGGTCCTCGGCGGCTTTCTGCTGGGCCACTTCTGGTGGGGCTCGGTGTTCCTCATCAACCTGCCGGTGATGGCGCTGCTGGTGGTCATCGGCATCAAGGTGATCCCGGAATCGCGTAACCCGGATCCCGGCCCCTGGGACATTCCCAGCGTCGCACTGTCCCTGGTGGGCATCGTCGGCGCCGTCTACGCCATCAAGGAGGCCGCGGTACACGGCTACCGCTGGGACATCCTGGCCGCCGGCCTCATCGGCGCCCTCGCCCTGACCGTCTTCGTCCGCCGCCAGTACACCCTCGAATCGCCCCTGCTCAACATCAAGCTCTTCCACCACCGCGGCTTCTCCGGAGCGGTGCTGGCCGATCTGCTGACCATCCTCGGGCTGTCCGGACTGGTCTTCTTCCTCTCCCAGTTCCTGCAGATGGTGCAGGGGCGCTCACCACTGAACGCCGGACTCACCGAACTCCCCGCCGCGGTCGGCGCGGTGGGCGCCGGTCTGGCCGCCGGATATGTCGCCCGCAGGCTCTCCGTACGCATCGTGGTGGCCGGCGGCCTCGCGGTCGTCGGGCTCTCCCTCGTCGGCTCCACCACCCTGCACGCCGACACCGGCACCGCCTCGATCGGCCTCATCCTCTTCGTCGTCGGCGTCGGCGCGGGATTCTCCTTCACCGTCACCGCCGATGTGATCCTCTCCAACGTCCCCAAGGAAGAGGCGGGCGCCGCCTCCGCGGTCTCCGAGACGGCGTACGAACTCGGCTCGGCGCTCGGCATCGCGCTGCTCGGCTCCATCGTCACCGGCATCTACCGCGGCTTCCCGGCACCCGCAGGAATCCCCGCGGCCGCCGACCACGCCGCCCGCGAATCGCTCGGCGGCGCCATCGAGGCGGCCAAGGACCTCCCGGCCGACCAGGGCACGGCCCTGTTGAAAGCCGCTCAGCAGTCCTTCGTCAACGGCCTGGACATCGCCGTCGGGGTGAGCGCCGTCGTACTGCTGGGCGCCGCCGTCGCCGCATGGTTCCTGCTCCAAGGCCAGGAGCTGGGCACCAGCCCGCTGACACCCGAGGCGGAAGGGGACGCTCGCCCGGACCCCGAGCCGGAGCCGACGCCGGGGCCCGCGGCGGGGCCGGGATCCGGGGCGGGGCCGGGATCCGCGGCGGGCGGCGGCGCCTGACCGTACCCGCAATCGGGCCCCTGAGGTCGCCCGCCGGGCGCGTCACCACAGGCTCGTCCCGGCCGGCGGCGAGCGGCCGGACCTCGCAGCGGAGCGGGGCCGGCCGGGAAGTCCCGACGGGCGTATCCACTCGATCGGCCCGTCCGACGCGGTCCACGGCTACGCCGACAAGGTGAGCGTCCTGCCGGGCGAGGAATTCGGGTTGAAGGTCTCGACCACCGCACCCGGATTCCGCATATCGGCCTACCGCATCGGCCGGTACGGCGGAGCCCGGGCCCGGCTGGTGCGGCGTTCGGACCGGGTGGCGGCACAGCGCCGGCACCGCCCGCGACCGCTGCCCAGCACCCGCTGCGTACGGTCGGACCGGGTGACCCGCACCACCGAGAACCCGCTCCGCGCCTTCGCCGCGCCACCCGGCGCCACGTCGCGGCCCGCGCCCACATCGCGGCCCGCGCCGAGGAACAACCTCCCCCGCCCGTACGGGACTTGACCGGCCCCCGGTGCCGAGGCGCCGGCGGACCGGCTCGGCAGCCCCTCGCCAATGGCGTAAGAGGGCCCGAGGCGCCCAGGATTCACCGCTCCGTATGAATGCCATGAGACCGCTTCACCCGCCTCACGAGGCCCGGCTTTCTCCCCGCGCAGCTCCCCGCGCAACTCCCCGCGCCGAGACACCCGGAATCTCACCCTCCTGGCGAGGCGCCACCCTCTCCCCGGTACGAAGAACTCTGGCCGCCGGCCGGATCCCACGACCCGTCAAAAGAGGTACGCAACGCCGCCGGTCCGCCCCTGCGAGCCCGTCGCGGGAGACATCCGGGTTATGACGGGCAGCCGACGGGCGTGTCCTGTGGAGCGCCGCGCCACGCACCCGACATGATCCACAAGACACGCCCCGGGGGCGACTGTCCCCGTCCGTTCACGCCCGGTACGCGTCCTGGTGACCGGACGTCCCGCACGACTGGCTTGACTCTCCCGTCGTCCCCCTACGGTCGGCCCGCTCAGGAGAGTGACGCAGTGCGCGACATCGGACGACGGTTCTTCTTCACCGCGGCGGGGGCCATGGCCACCGCGAGTGCCATCGGCAGCAACGCCTACGCCACCGGACACGCCCGCGACGCGGGCACCGCCGACGAATACGTCGACGTACAGCTGCTCAATATCACCGACCTGCACGGCTATCTGCAGGGCGCCCCCGGCGGAAATTCCGTCATCACCGGGGCGGGCGGCCAGGCGTACACCGTGGGTGGCGTCCCCTATATGGCGGCCCATTTGGAAAGGCTGCGGGACGGCCGCCGTAACTCCCTCTTCTTCGCACCCGGCGACCTCTTCTCCGGCTGGGAGTTCGACGCCTCTTCCTTCGCCGACGAATCCACCATCGAGGCCCTCAACGCCATGGGCCTGGACTTCGCCTCGGCCGGCAACCACGAATTCGACAAATCGGCGGCCTTTCTCACCTCCCACATGGAAAAGGGCGCCACCTACCCCGTCATCGGCCGTGACGACTCCTTCAACGACTCCACCGGCCGGCGCTTCCAGGGCGCGCACTTCCCGTACTACAGCGCCAACATGGTGTGGAACGAGAGCGGCGAGACGGTCCTCGCGCCCTACAACATCGCGTACGTGGACTCCGGCCGCGGCCGCAAGCTGCCGATCGGCTTCATCCACCTCACCGCCCTGGGCACCGAATCCTTCCCCGGCTCCTACCAGCCGGGGCTGCGCACCCTGGACGAGCTGGACACCGCCAACCGCTGCGCCGCCGAACTCAAGTCCCGCGGAGTCAACGCGATCGTGCTCAGCATGCACGACGGCGCGGTCGCCGGCAGCGACTTCTCCAGCGGCAGCAACCCCTCGGGCCCCGCCTACGAACTGGCGCTCCGCGTCTCCTCGGACATCGACGCCATCGTCACCGGTCACTGGCACTGCGCCTTCACCATGATGCTGCCCGACCCCAACGGCACCCCCCGCCCATTCGTCGAAGCGGGGTGTTACGGCCAGCTGATCAACGAGATCAATCTGCGCCTGGACCCGGTCACCGGCGAGGTGATCCGGTCGCTGACCACGGCCACCAACCACCCCAACACCCGGGACGTGGCCCCGCACCCCGAGCTGCGCTCGATCGCCGACTACTGGGCGGGCTACGGCACCCGGCGCGCCGCCACCCCGCTCGGCAAGCAGAGTGCCTCCTTCACCCGCCGGCGGAACGCCGCGGGCGAGAGCACCATGGGCGACCTCGTCGCCGACTGGGCGCTGTGGGCGGGCGGGCAGCCGCACGGCCCGATGGACGACGCCGCCGCCCACCCCAACGTCCCCGCCGAACTCGCCGTCATCGCGGTCGCCCCGCGCGTCGGCCAGGCCATCATCGCCGGCGACCTGGTCCGTGACGAGTCGTCGGACGGCACCATCACCCTGGGCCGGGCCTGGAACACCGTCGGCTTCGGCGACCCGATCATGACGGTTACGGTCACCGGCGCCCAGATCCACGACGCGCTGGAAGAACAGTGGGCGCCCACCGCCGGCGGCGAACTGGGCTTCGCCCCGCTGGCCGTCTCAGCCAACGTCCGCTACACCTTCGACGCCGCCGGCCCGGTCGGCCGGCGCGTCGACCCGGCCGATGTCTTCATCAGCAACACCGCACTCGACCCGGCCCGCAGCTACCGCCTCGCCGCCCCCTCGTACACCCTCATCAACCAGGACGGCTTCAGTGCCTTCTCGGGATTCACCGCGCCCGTCCGGCACACCCGCGACTTCGAGAGCTTTGTGGAGTTCGTCCGCACCCAGCAGCAACTGGCGCCCGCCCCGCTGAGCCGTGTGGCGGTCAAGAACGCGGACGTGCCGGGCGCCCGGATCGGCGGTGTCACCGAACGCCCCCAGCTGATGCAGTCCGACGGCAGCCGGATCCCGCGGCCCGAGGCGGCGCTGCGCACGGCGCTGACCGGCGGCCCCGAAGGCCAGCGCGCGCCCGGCGGCTTCCGGGTGCCCTGCTGACCGCGGCCGCCGACGTTCCCTGCAGCGCAACGGGCCCCATCCGAGGAGCGGATGGGGCCCGGCGTACGAGGGGCGGGGGACAGGGGCGGGTCAGGCGGCCCTGGCCTTGGTGGCGTACATGTCGACGTACTCCTGACCGGACAGCTCCATGACGTTGCTCATCACCTCGTCGGTGACGGCCCGCAGAACGTAGCGGTCGCGGTCCATGCCGTCGTAGCGGGAGAAGTTCAGCGCCTCACCGAAGCGCACCGTCACCGGGGCGATGTGCGGACGGCCCTTGCCGCCGGGCTGCACCTTGTCGGTGCCGACCATCGCGAACGGGACGACGGGCGCGCCGGTCATCAGGGTGAGCCGGGCGATGCCGGTACGGCCGCGGTAGAGACGGCCGTCGGGGGAGCGGGTGCCCTCGGGGTAGATGCCGAAGATGCTGCCCTCCTCCAGGATGCGACGGCCGGTCATCAGCGCCGCGACGCCGCCGTGTCCGCCGTCCCGGTCCACCGGGATCATGCCGGCGCTGGTGAAGAACCAGGCCATCAGCCGTCCCTTGAGGCCCTTGCCGGTGACGTACTCGTCCTTGCCGATGAAGTAGACGGGGCGCTTGACGACCAGGCTCAGGAACAGCGAGTCGATGAAGGTGACGTGGTTGCCGGCAAGGATCACCGGTCCGGTCTCCGGAATGCGCTCCATGCCCTCGACCTTCGGGCGGTAAAGGACACGCATGACGAATCCGAGAATCGCCTTCAGCACAATGCGGGACAACGGGTCCTCCGGGTCGTGGCTGGTCATCGTCGAGGCAACAGGGAACTCTGCAGCCCAGGACGATACTCGCGGGTCACCTGCGCTCGCACATCGGGTTCACGAGGTCGATACGGAGAGTTGACGTCCGGTTGATGTGTGTTACCGCCGTGTTCCCTCCGATGTTGTCCCGCGTCTCCCCGATGCCGCCCGTGCGTGCTTACGATCGGCGCGTGGGTTTGGCAGGTGCGGGACAGGAGTGGAGGCCCCCTGGGTTGCCCCAACAAGCCGCGTCACGCGGGCAATCCGCTGGGAGGGAAGGTGACGGGAAAACCCGGGACAACCCCGAAGAACCACTGCGGGGACCCGCAAGGGAATCGGGGGCGCCGGGCGGCAATCCCGTACGGGGAGCCCCTAGGGGGCCGGTTAGGGGGTCGGCGAAACGGAACCTCGGGGAACCCCGGACGATCCAGGGCAGGCAACCCCGAAGTGCCCGACCAGCCGGATGACCTGAATCAGCCGGAACGCAACCGAACGGCCAGGTACGTACCCGCACACCCCTGAATGTGCGCGAATACCCGGTAACCACCCGCAAACGTCCCGGAGTAGCTGGAACGGCTGGACGGTTCGGATCATCCGGACCACCCGGGCGGCCGCAACCGCATGGCCCGGTACGCACCAGGGCACCCGAACACCCACCACCCTCACCCCCGGATCACCCCGAACACCGAACCCCGAACACCTCACAAACCAAGGAGCGCGAGCATGCAGAAGTGGCAGCAGCCGGGACGGCGGATGGTGCTGGGGGCCGCGGCCCTCGGTGCGGGTGCGGCGGTGTTCGGCGGGGCCGGGCAGGCGAGCGCGCGGGAGGTGAGCGGGGGTGGGGCGGCCGCCCAGGAGCTGCCCGTGCCGCTGATCGTCGGGCACCGCGGCGCCAGTGGCTACCGCCCCGAGCACACCTTCGGGTCGTACCAACTCGCCCTCGACATGGGCGCGGACGTCATCGAGCAGGATCTCGTCCCCACCAAGGACGGCCACCTCGTCTGCCGTCACGAGAACGACATCACGGCCACCACCGACGTCTCCGCGCACCCCGAATTCGCCGACCGCAAGACCACCAAGACGGTCGACGGGGTCAAGCTCACCGGCTGGTTCACCGAGGACTTCACGCTCGCGGAGCTCAAGACGCTGCGCGCCAAGGAGCGCATCCCGGACACCCGGCAGCACAACACCCTCTACGACGGCCGGTGGGAGGTGCCGTCCTTCGAGGAGGTCCTGCAGTGGGCCGAGCGGGAGGGCCGCAAGCGGGGCCGCCGGGTCTGGCTGCATATCGAGACCAAGCACCCCACCTACTTCCGCAAACTGGGACTGGGGCTGGAGGAGCGGGTCGCCAAGGCGCTGCGCGCGCACGGCCGGCACGGCAAGAACTCCCCGAACTTCCTGCAGTCCTTCGAGCCGAGCAGCATCCAGCGCCTCGGCCGCCTCGTCGACTGCCCCAAGGTGGTGCTGCTCTCCACCCTCGACTCCCGGCCCTGGGACTTCGTCGAGGCCGGTGACCCGCGCAAGGTCGCCGATCTGGTCACGCCCGAGGGTCTGAAGTGGATAGCCGGTTTCGCCGAGGGCATCGGCCCGGACCTGACCGTCATCATCCCGCGGGACCAGGACGGCAAGCTCGGCACGCCCACCTCCGTCGTCAAGGACGCGCACGCGGCGGGGCTGGTCCTGCACCCGTACACGGTCCGCAACGAGAACAGCTTCCTGCCGGCCGACTTCCGGCGCGGGACCGATCCGAACGCGTACGGGGATGCGTTCGGCGTCTTCAAGGCCTATCTGGGGACCGGCATCGACGGACTGTTCTCCGACAATCCGGACACCGCGTTGCTCGCCGCCGCGGAGTTCCGTAAGCGCTGAGGTCCGCCGCCGCGGACCGGCCCCGTCCCCTCGGAGTCCCTGAAATCTCATCTGAGTTGGGAATGTCACAGAGGAGCTTGGGGCCGGTCCGTTCCCCATGTGCCGAATGTCCGCGCAGAATGCTCCAGGCGGAGATTGCCACTGCCAAATTCCGGGGAACCCGGAAGCACGCAGCGAACCGAAAAGGGGAGGCAGACCCGCATGGGCACGAGCGTGACCATCTCTGCGGCGACCGACCAGGACGCCGAGCAGATACTCAAACTCCAGTACCTCTGCTACCAGTCGGAGGCTGCCCTGTACGACGACTACGGCATCGAGCCGCTCACCCAGAGCCTGGACGCCCTGCGTGCCGAACTGGACGAGGGGTGCGTGGTGGTGGCCCGGCTCGGCGGGGAGGTCGTCGGGTCCGTACGCGGAACGGTCGACGCGGACGGCACCGCGAAGATAGCCAAGCTCATGGTGCACCCCCGGCTGCAGCGGCACGGCCTGGGCGGCCGGCTGCTCGACGCGGTCGAGGAACGGCTCGCGGCCGAGCGCTCCGCCAAGCGCTACCGCCTCTTCACCGGCCACCGCAGCGAGGGCAGTCTGCGGCTGTACCGCAGTCATGGTTACGTGCCGGTCGGCACCGAGCCGCTCAGCCGCAAGCTGCGCGAGGTCGCGCTGGAGAAGGAGCCGGCGGCGGCCGTGGCGGCGCCTCCCGGACGGAGTCCGGGGGAGTACGTGGCCGGGGCGTAGCCCACTGAACCGGTGCGTGGGCCCGCTGTGGGGGCGGGCCCACGCACTGACGTCATGCCACCGTCGTTCGGGACCGGCGCAGCCACATCAGGCCGGTGACGGGGAGGATGACGGGGATGAAGAGGTAGTCCATCCCGTAGTCCGACCACACGGTGGAGTCGGCGAAGGCGGACGGCTCGACCAGCGTCCAGGTGCCGATGCCCAGCACCCCGATCAGCTCCAGCGCGCAGGAGACGACCGCCGCCTTGCGGGCGCCTTCGCCGCCGCGGACCAGCGAGACGAGGATGAAGCCGTAGACGACCGCGGAGACCGCCGAGAGGCTGTACGCCAGCGGGGCCACGTGGAACTGGGCGATCAGCTGGTAGAGCGAGCGGGACGCGGCGGCGACGGTGAAGACGCCGTAGACGGTGACCAGGAGCCGGCCGGGGCCGGTGCCCAGGGAGCGCTTGGCCGGGGCCGCGCCGTCGTCCGTCGTCGCGGTTGCCGTGGTCTCAGGCACTGCCGCCTCCCCAGATGTCGAAAAGCCGTACTTCCAGTACCGCCAGCACGATGCCGCCCGCGGCGACGGTGGCCGAACCCCAGCGGGTGCGCTCCGAGAGCGACATGAACCCGGTCGCCGGGACGCAGGCGGCGGCCCCCAGCAGATAGGCCACAAAGATCGCGGTGCCCTGGTCGGGCGACTGGCCGCGCGCCAACTGCACACAGCCTATGACCAGTTGGGCGACGCCGAGCAGCGACACGATGGCCATGCCGATGAAGTGCCAGTCCTTGGTCGGCTGGTCACGGTAGGTGGCGAGGCCGCACCAGGCGGCCAGCGCGAGGGCGGTCACGGCGACCACGAGGGTCAGTGCGTCGATCACCGGTACCTCCGCGCGGCGCGGCGGTGCGCCGAGGGGTTGTGGGGCATGGAGCGATGCTAATCGGCGGCCCCCGGGCGGCTGCGTCCGGGCCCGCCGCGGCACGTACGCTCGTGACACATGAAGATCTCCGCTGACGCGCTCCTTTTCGACAATGACGGCACGCTTGTTTCCTCGCTGGAATCCGTTCAGAGATGCTGGACACGCTGGGCGCAGGAGTACGGCATCACCGCCGAGGACTTCGCGCGGGTCGAGCTGCACGGCCGGCCGGCGGCGGAGATCGTCGCCGATCTGTTGCCGGCGGACCAGGTGCCCGGGGCGCTGGCCCGGATCGAGCAGCTGGAGGTCGAGGACGTCCAGGGCGGGGTCGTCCCGCTGCCGGGCACGCTCGCGCTGCTGGCGAGCCTGCCTCCCGAGAAGTGGGCCGTGGTCACCTCCGCCACCCGGCGGCTGGCCGAGGCCCGCCTGGGGGAGGCCGGAATCCGGCCCAAGAACCTGATAGCCGCCGACGACATCAGCCGCGGCAAGCCCGACCCCGAGCCGTTTCTGCTGGCCGCCGCGCGGCTCGGCGCGGCCCCGGCCCGCTGTGTCGTCTTCGAGGACGCGCCGGCCGGGCTGACGGCGGGCCGCGCGGCCGGGATGACGACCGTGGCGTTGACCACAACCCACCGCCCCGAGGAACTGACCGCGGACATCGTGGTCGCCGACCTGTCGGCGCTATCCGTGCAGGCCACGGCAGGAACGCTGGAGATCACCATCGGCGAATAAGGCCCTGTCCACGGACTGATCACGCCTGTCCGCTATCCGGACAGGCTTGATCCGTCCGTACCGGTCTCTGGTTTACTTGCCGCCATGACCACGACGAGCTACCGCACCCCTGCGACCGAGGCGATCACGACGCCCGGTGCTCGTTGCATGTGTCGAATGTGTGACCGCTGAGGGCCCCCGCCTGAGCCTCGCGCCCCGAAGCGAGACCCTCCCCGCTCAGTTGGAGCAGGGACCCCACCGCGCCGTACGTCATCGACGACGCACCGGCCGCCCCGCGTCACCGGAACCCGAAGCCGGGCCCTACGCCCCCGGGTTCCTCTCTGCCGCACTCGCAAGAATGCCCCGTACCCGGTGGGCGAGCCGCCGGGCACTCGACAGTGACGGAATTCCCTGTGATCACCACAACGGGCCTGACCAAGGTCTACCGCTCAGGAGACCGCGAAGTCACCGCCCTGGACGGCGTCGATCTCCACGTCCGCGAGGGCGAGGTGTACGGCGTCATCGGCCAGAGCGGCGCCGGTAAATCCACCCTGATCCGCTGCCTCAACCTCCTGGAGCGCCCCACCTCCGGCACGGTCACCGTCGCCGGCCAGGACCTCACCGCGCTCGCCGGGCGCGGCCGGCGCGCCAACGCCGAGCTGCGGGCCGCCCGCAGCCACATCGGCATGGTCTTCCAGCACTTCAACCTGCTGTCCTCGCGCACCGTCCAGGACAACGTCGAGCTGCCCCTGGAGATCCTCAAGACCGACCGCCGCGAGCGCTCGCGCAAGGCCCTGGAGCTGCTGGACCTGGTCGGCCTCGCCGACAAGGCCCAGGCCTACCCCGCCCAGCTCTCCGGCGGCCAGAAGCAGCGCGTCGGCATCGCCCGCGCGCTGGCCGGCGACCCCAAGGTGCTGCTCTCCGACGAGGCCACCAGCGCCCTGGACCCGGAGACCACCCGCTCCATCCTCCAGCTGCTGCGCGACCTCAACCGCCAGCTGGGCCTGACCATCGTGCTCATCACGCACGAGATGGACGTCGTCAAGACGATCTGCGACTCCGCCGCGCTGATGAAGAACGGCCGCGTCGTCGAGCAGGGCACCGTCGCCGAACTGCTCGCCACCCCCGGCTCCGAGCTGGCCCGCGAGCTGTTCCCGGTCGGCGGCGAGCCCTCGGGTGAGGACCACACCGTCGTCGACATCACCTTCCACGGTTCGGCCGCCACCCGCCCGGTGATCTCCGAGCTGGCCCGTACGTACAACGTCGACATCTCCATCCTCGGCGCCGCCATGGACACCGTCGGCGGCAAGCAGATCGGCCGGATGCGCATCGAGCTGCCCGGCCGCTTCGAGGAGAACGTCGTGCCCATCGGCTTCCTGCGCGAGCAGGGCCTCCAGGTGGACGTCGCCGACGTCGCCGCCCCCGACGCGGCGATCCCGGCGCCCGCCGCCCCGCTCCAGAAGGAAGGTGCCAAGTGAGCTGGAACGAGATGCAGCCGCTGCTCTACGACAACACGCTCGACACCCTCTTCATGGTGTGGTGGTCGACGTTCTACGCGGTGCTCTTCGGCATACCCGCCGGCGTACTGCTGCATCTGACCGAGCGCGGCGCCCTGCTGCAGAACGCCGTCGTGAACAAGGTTCTCGGCGCGATCGTGAACATCGGACGGTCCTTCCCGTTCCTGATCCTGATCGTCGTGCTGATCCCCTTCACCCGGCTCATCGTCGGCGTCTCCATCGGCCCGACCGGCGCGGTGGTCCCCCTCGCCATCGCCGCGATCCCGTTCTTCGCCCGGCTGGTGGAGGCCGCGCTGCGTGAGGTCGACCACGGCCTGGTGGAGGCCGCCCAGGCCATGGGCGGCGGCACCTGGACCATCGTCTTCAAGGTGCTGCTGCCGCAGGCGCTGCCCGCCCTGATCGCGGCCGTCACCACCACCGTCATCACCCTGATCGGCTACTCGGCGATCGCCGGCGCGGTCGGCGGCGGCGGCCTGGGCAACCTCGCCTACACCTACGGCTACCAGCAGTACGAGACGTCGCTGATGATCACCACCGTCGTCGAGCTGATCGTCCTGGTCACGCTCGCCCAGCTGCTCGGCGACCTGGTCGTCCGCCGGCTCGCCGGACGTGGCACCCGCGCCTCCTCCCTGCGGGTCGGCCTGCGCCGCCCGCGGACCACGGTGGACGAGGCGGCCGTCGCCACGACCGACGCCGCCTGACCAACCGGACCACTCGCCCCACCCGCACCACCCCACGAGCCCGGACCCTTTGCCGGGCGAACCACCCACGCGCCACCGGCGCGTGAACGTGAACAAGAAAGAGGCACTCTTCGTGCGCAACACCGTCAAGATCACCGCGGCCATAGCCGCCGCCTCCGCCATCGCCCTCGGCGCCGGCGCCTGCTCGGCCCCCTCCGACACCACCGCCAGCAGCGACAAGGGCGACAAGAACGCCCCGCTCGTCGTCGCCGCGAGCCCCACCCCGCACGGCACCATCCTCGACTTCGTCAAGAACAAGCTGGCGGCCAAGGCCGGGCTCAAGCTGGTCGTCAAGCCGTTCAACGACTACAAGATCCCCAACAAGGTCACCGACGACGGCCAGGTCGACGCCAACTTCTTCCAGCACAAGCCGTTCCTGGACACCTTCAACAAGGAGAACGGCACCCACATCGTGCCCGTCCAGAACGTGCTCATCGAGCCGCTCGGCGTCTACTCCAAGAAGATCCACAAGCTCTCGGACCTCAAGTCCGGCAGCACCGTCTCGGTCCCCAACGACCCCTCCAACGAGGGCCGTGCGCTCAAGCTGCTCGCCGACAACGGCGTGATCACCCTCAAGCCCGGCGTCGGCGCCGAGGCCAAGCTCACCGACGTCAAGGACGCCAAGGGCATCAAGATCACCGAGCTGGAGGCCGCCCAGACCGCGCCGCGCATCGACGACGTCGACGCCGCGATCATCAACGGCAACTTCGCCATCGGCGCACACCTCAAGCCCTCCAAGGACGCGCTGGCCCTGGAGAAGGCGAAGGACAACCCCTACGCCAACTTCCTCGCCGTCAAGAAGGGCAACGAGAACGACCCGCGGATCAAGAAGCTCGCCAAGCTCCTGAACTCCCCCGAGGTCAAGAAGTTCATCCAGGACAAGTACACGGACGGCTCCGTCATCCCCGCCTTCGGCCCCGCCAAGAGCTGACGCGCCTCCTTGTGCGCAGGTCACCGGAAGGCGGCCGTCCGCACGCAGTACGACCGGGCCCCGGATCCGCGCAGCATGCGGCCGGGGCCCAGGTGCGTGGCACATTCCCAGGCAGATGCTGCATGCTGGTGCACTCGACACGGTCCAGACGGCCGTGACCGCACGGAAGAACGGCCCGTGACCTCCCCGGGCACCACAGGCCAACGGCGTTGGAGCAGCGGCATGACATCCACCTTTCCGGACATCTCCATCAGCACGGAACGGTTGGTGCTGCGCCCCCTCGACGAGGACGACATCCCCGCCCTGACCGAGATGATGAACGACGAGCTGGTCGCCGCCTGGACCGCGCTGCCCCAGCCCTACACCGAGGCCGCCGCCCGCACCTGGGTCGCCGAATACGCGCCGGCCGAGCACACCGCGGGACGCGGCATCGACTTCGCCGTCACCGAGTTCCTCACCCAGCGCCTGGTCGGTGTCGTGCAGCTGGGCAACACCAACTGGCGGGTGCGCTCCACCGAGATCTCGTACATCGTCGCCTCGTGGGCGCGCGGCGAGGGCTACGCGTCGGAAGCGGCGCTCGCCACCGCCCAGTGGCTCTTCCAGGACCAGAAGTTCGAACGCCTGGAGCTGCGTACCGCCGCCGGCAACACCGCCTCCCAGCAGGTCGCCCAGAAGGTCGGCTGCATCAGCGAGGGAGTGCTGCGCAACGCCTGTATAGCCCGCAGCCGCACGGAAGACGGCGGCTGGACGGACATCCGCACGGATCTGATCGTATGGAGCCTGCTGCCCGAGGACCTCGACGGGCTGCCCGGCCGGATGGCCGACGCCAACGGATTCGCCTACCCCGAGTGGAACTGACCCCACCCCCGCACCCAGGCCCCCGCCTCCCGGGCCGAGGTACTCTCGGCCTGCCGCACCCCCTCGCCACCAGCGAGGACCACACCGCCGGAACACGCCACACCCCGGCACCTCTGCCGCCCGCCCGCGTACCCACAGCAGCCCCAGGAGACTGACGAGCATGGCCGACCGGGTCACGGTGATCGGATGGGACGGCTCCCCGCTGACCGCCGCCGCCCGCTCCGCCCTCGGCGCCGCGACGCTCGTGGCTGGCGCCGCCCACCACCTCGCACTGCCCGAAGTCCCGCCGAACGCCGAGCGGATCCGGCTCGGCAGCGTGACCCTGGCCGCCCGCCGCATCGCCCAGCACCGCGGCACCGCCGTCGTCCTCGCCGACGGCGACCCCGGCTTCTTCGGCGTCGTCCGCACCCTCCGCGCCCCCGAGCACGGCCTCGAGGTGGAAGTGGTGCCCGCCGTCTCCTCCGTCGCGACCGCCTTCGCACGGGCCGGTATGCCCTGGGACGACGCCCAGATCGTGGTCGCCCACAGCCGCGACCTGCGCCGCGCGGTCAATGTCTGCCGCGCCCACACCAAGGTCGCCGTCCTCACCTCACCGGGCGCCGGCCCCGCCGAACTCGCCCTGCTGCTCGGCGGCGTCCACCGCACCTTCGTCATCTGCGAAGCCCTGGGCACCGACCGGGAGCGGGTGACAGTCCTCACATCCGACAAGGTCGCCGACCACCTCTGGCGCGACCCCAACGTCGTCATCGTCATCGGCGGCTCACCCGGTGGCGCCGCCGCCCAGGGCACCGGCTGGATCGCCGCCCACGAGGTCGGCCACCCGACCGGGCCGCGCGGCTGGGGACTTCCCGACGGCGCGTACGGCGGCGCCCTGGACGAGGGCGAGTCCGTACAGCTGCGCACCGCCCAACTGGCCCGCCTCGGGCCCCGGGTGGGGGACCTGGTCTGGGACATCGGTACGGGCAGCGGCGCGGCCGCGGTGGAGGCCGCGCGGTTCGGCGCGGCCGTCATCGCCGTGGACGCCGACCCGGACGCCTGCGAGCGCACCACCGCCGTCGCCCGCCGCCACGGCGTCCAACTCCAGGTCGTCCAGGGCCGCGCGCCGCAGATCCTCGAAGACCTCCCCGAGCCCGATGTGGTCCGGGTCGGCGGCGGGGGAGCGGCCGTCGTCACCGCCTGCGCGGACCGCCGCCCCGAACGGATCGTCACCCACGCCGCCACCCGCGACGAGGCCGAGTCGCTCGGCAGGGCGCTGGCCGACGGCGGCTACGAAGTCGAGTGCGCGCTCCTGCAGTCCGTTGACCTGGACACCGTCGCCTGGGTCGAACGTGAACGTTCCGTGGTCTTTCTGCTCAGTGGGTATCGCGTTCCTCACCCATGACCTGGAAGGCAACTCGCGGAAGGTAGGCTGGCGGATCGTTGCGCCGCTGTTCCGCGTTCGGGTTAGTACGCCAATATCCGGAAAAAGCCGTGGTTTTGGCGGAAAATAAAGCTCTAGGGGGCGGACGTGCCGCGCGGCGCGCTCGCTCGTTCTAGCTATCGGGGCGTCGGCGCGTCCCGGTCGAGCGCGTCGCACGAGCGGTTGGAAGGAGCACTAGCAAATGGGCGAGGGGTACGCATGACCGACACCGGCCAGGTCCCGGGCGAGGGACAGCCGGAGAACGCAGGCGGACATCCCGGGCAGCCGCAGCCGGCGGCCGTTCCCTCCCCTGCCGACGCCGGACCGACGCAGCAGCCGACGCTGCAGCAGGGCATCGCCCCGCAGGCCGACGCGTACTCCTACCTCGAACCGGCCGACGGCGCCGTCGAGGACGACGATCTCCTGCTGATGCCGGGCGCCCAGGGCGCGTGGAGCGAGCAGCAGGCACAGCCGATGCCGCCGCAGCAGCAGCCGATGCCCCAGCAGGGAGACCCCGGCACGGAGCCGATGCCCGCGCAGGCCGGCGACCACGAGAGCGGCGGCCGGGACTCCGGCGCGGTCGACCTCAGCGCCGTGCGCATCCCGCAGCCCGCGACGCCGCAGCAGGAGCGGGCGCAGGCGGCTGCGCAGGCCGCCCCCGCGCGCCGTCCGCTGCACATGGGCCCGCCTGTCCCGGACCCGACCGGCGGCGTGGTCCGCTCCCTCGCCGACCGCGGCCCCGCGGACGTGCCGTCGCAGACCTCCGGCCGCCATGCGGGACCGGCGGTCACCGGCCCCGAGTACCTCGACGCCCCGGCGGAGGCACCCGTACCGGCCGAGGTCCCCGCGGCCACCGCGGCCTCCGTCGGTGAGCAGCCGCTGGACGCCGCGCAGCCCACCGCCGCCCAGCCGCCCGCCGGAGCGCCTCCTGTAGAGGTGCCGCAGCCCGTCGCGATGCCGGCGTACGGCACGCAGCCCTACGACGGCCAGCTCTACGCCGAGCAGTCGTACGGCGCCGCCGGCCAGGGCCCGTTGCCCGGTCCGCAGCTGGGCGAGATCCCGACGCAGATGCCGCCGTGGAACGAGGCGTCGGCCCAGGCGGCCGCGGCCCCGATCGCTCAGCCGGCCGCCCCGGCGGCCGAGCCCGCCCCGCAGGAGGCCCCGCTGCCCGCGGCACAGCCGCCGGCGCAGCCGATGCCGGAGCCGGTCGCGGAGCAGGAGGCCGTGACGGCCGAGGTGGACGCCGCAGCCGTCGCCGCTGCCGCCGCCGTCCAGGAGACGGCACCGGACGTGGTGCAGGACGTGGTGCAGGACGTCGCGGCCGAGGCGGTTCCGGCAGCTGACGGTTCCGTAGCCGACGTGCCGGCGGCCGAGGTGCCGGCACCCGGCGCAGAGACGGCCGACGCTCCGGAGGCCGGGCAGGCCGCGGCGTCTGCCGAGCAGCCGCAGGAGGTTGTGGAGCAGGCGGTGCAGGCGGATCAGGCCGAGCACGGTGGTGCGGCCGGGGTTGCGGCGGATGCCGTGGCCGCCGCACAGGAGGCGCCGGACGAGACCCCGGAGGCCGCTCAGCCGGCCGCTTCCGCCGAAGCGGAGGCCGAAACCGAGGCGGTAACCGAAGCCGCAGTCGAGGCCGCAACCGCAGTCGAAGCCGTAGCCGAAGCCGAGGCCGTAGCCGAAGCCGAGGCCGTCCCCGAAGCGGACGCCGCCGTCGGCGCGGACCAGGCGCCGCAGGCCGTGGAACAGCCCCAGCCCGCCGGACAGCCCCAGCCCGCAGAGGCACCCGGACCCGAACCCGAGGCGGCACCTGTGACCGACGCCGCCCCCCTGCCCGTCGACGCACCGCAGGGCCCCGTCGCCCTGCCCGCTGCGGAGCACGGCACGCCCTCGGAGGAGCCCGTCATAGAGCGGCCCGAGGCGCAGCCGGTGGCCGCCGAACTCCCGCAGCCCGCCGAGACCGAAGAGCCTCAGGCTGCCGAACGGGCCGCGCCCCAGGACCCCGAAGCCGCCGCCGAAGCCGCCGCCGAAGCCGCCGTCGAGACCCCCGCCGAGGCCCTGGCCGAGCAGCCGGCCATACAGCCCGGCAGCGACGAGGCGATCGCCCCGGCCCCCGACGCTGCGGCGACCGCCGAGGCCGCCGCGACCGACGCGACAGCTGAAGCGCCGCAGCCCACCGAGCCGACGGAGTCCCCCGCGCAGACCGAAGCCCCCGAGCTCACCGAGCCGGCGCCCGCCGACCCGCACCCCGTCGCCGTCCACATCCCGGCCCAGGCCGCACCCGGGGCAGTGACCGAGGCGGCAGCAGCGGACGCCGGGCCGCACGAGCCCGTGGCCGCCGAGGACCGCCCCCACCAGCAGGACGCCACCGAACTGGTCCAGCTCGGCGAGGACCACGCGGACGAGCAGCCCCAGGACGCGGACCGGCTCCGCCCCGAGGCCGCGCCCGAGGCACCCGACGGCGAAGCCGCTGCCCACGCCGACCCCGTACCGCAGACCGCGCCCGCCGCCGGATACGACGACTCCGAGCGCGCCGCCGTCCACCGCGTGATGCGCGAACGCCGCGACATCCGCAACGGCTTCCGCAGCGACCCGATCCCCAACGACGTGCTGCTGCGCGTCCTGGAGGCGGCCCACACCGCCCCCAGCGTCGGCCACTCCCAGCCCTGGGACTTCGTCGTCATCCGCTCCGACGAGACCCGCGAGCGGATGCACCAGCTCGCGACGGCGCAGCGCGACGCCTATGCCAAGTCGCTGCCCAAGGCCCGCGCGAAGCAGTTCCGCGAACTGAAGATCGAAGCGATCCTCGAGACGCCGGTGAACATCGTCGTCACCGCCGACCCGACCCGCGGCGGCCGGCACACCCTCGGCCGGCACACCCAGCCGCAGATGGCCCCGTACTCCTCCGCGCTCGCCGTCGAGAACCTCTGGCTCGCCGCCCGCGCCGAGGGCCTGGGCGTCGGCTGGGTCAGCTTCTTCGACGAGCGGGAGATGGTCCGCGAACTGGGCCTGCCCGACCACCTCGAGGTCGTCGCCTACCTGTGCGTCGGTTACGTCGACGAATTCCCCGACGAGCCCGAGCTGCTGCAGGCCGGCTGGTCCAAGCGCCGCCCGCTCTCCTGGGTCGTCCACGAGGAGACCTACGGCCGCCGCGCGCTGCCCGGCGAGAGCCCGCACGACCTCCTCCAGGAAACCCTGCAGGGCATCCGCCCGCTGGACGCCAAGGCGCTCGGCGAGGCCTGGGAGCGCCAGAAGCGGATGACCAAGCCCGCCGGGGCGCTGGGCATGCTGGAGATCATCTCCGCGCAGCTGTGCGGCCTGTCCCGCAAGTGCCCGCCGCCGATCCCGGAGCCGGCCGCCGTCGCGATCTTCGCGGGCGACCACGGCGTGCACGCCCAGGGCGTGACCCCCTGGCCTCAGGAGGTCACCGGCCAGATGGTCGCCAACTTCCTGGGCGGCGGTGCGGTCTGCAACGCCTTCGCCAACCAGGTCGGCGCCGAGGTGTGCGTCGTGGACGTCGGCGTGGCGGGCGAACTCCCCGCCACCCCGGGGCTGCTGCCGCGCAAGGTGCGGCCCGGAACCGCCGACTTCACCGCGGGCCCGGCGATGAGCCAGGAGGACGTGTTCAAGGCCATAGAGGTCGGCATCGAGACCGCCCGTGACCTCGTCGCGGCCGGCAACAAGGCGCTGCTGACGGGCGAGATGGGCATCGCCAACACCACCACCTCGGCCGCCCTGATCTCCGTCTACACCGGCGCCGACCCGGTCGAGGTCACCGGCCGCGGCACCGGAATCAACGACGAGACACACGCCCGCAAGGTCGACGTGGTCCGCCGCGCCCTGGAACTCCACCAGCCCGACCCGGCCGACCCCATCGGCGTCCTCGCCGCGGTCGGCGGCCTGGAGCACGCCGCCCTCGTGGGCCTGATCCTCGGCGGTGCCTCGCTGCGTACCCCGGTCATCCTCGACGGCGTCAGTGCCGGCGCCGCCGCCCTGGTGGCCCGCGCCATCGCCCCCGAGGCGCTGGCCGCCTGCATCGCCGGCCACCGCAGCGCGGAGCCCGGCCATGTCGCGGCCCTGACCAAGCTCGGCCTGCGCCCGCTGATCGACCTGGACCTGCGCCTGGGCGAAGGCACCGGCGCGCTGCTCGCGCTCCCGGTGGTGCAGAGCGCCGCCCGCGCCATGCACGAGGTCGCCACCTTCGACTCCGCCGGAGTGACGGAGAAGAGCTGACCGGCTGCCGTGCAGCCCCCGCATGACCCCCGGCCCGCAGCCCCATAGGCTGTGGGCCGGGGCACTACCTCTCACCAGGTGCCCCGGCCGTACCTCCTCCCAGCCGCTCCAGAGCCGCAGCGGCAGCTCGTCGCCGACGCACCACCCGCACAAGGAGCCGTATCACCATGGCTGAGCCTGTCGCCGAACACGCCGCCTACCCCGTCGGACTGCGGCTGTCCGGCCGCCGCGTGGTCGTCCTCGGAGCCGGGCAGGTCGCCCAGCGCCGGCTCCCCTCGCTGGTCGCCGCCGGTGCCGACGTCCTGCTGATCTCCCCGTCCGCCACTCCTTCCGTCGAGGCGATGGCCGATGCCGGTGAGATCCGCTGGGAGCGCCGCCGCTATCAGGACGGCGACCTCGCCGACGCCTGGTACGCGCTGATCTCCACCGACGACCCGCAGGCCAACGCCGCCGCCTCCCAGGAGGCCGAGAACCGCCGGGTGTGGTGCGTACGCTCCGACGACGCCGCGGCCGCCACCGCCTGGACCCCGGCCACCGGCCGCAGCGAGGGCGTCACCGTCGCCGTCCTCACCGGCCAGGACCCGCGCCGCTCAGCCGCCGTACGCGACGCCATCGTCGAGGGCCTGCGCGACGGCAGCCTCGCCGCCCCGCACCACCGCCGCCCGCACACCCCGGGCGTGGCCCTGGTGGGCGGCGGACCCGGCGACCCCGACCTGATCACCGTCCGCGGCCGCCGCCTGCTCGCCGAGGCGGACGTCGTCATCGCCGACCGGCTCGGCCCCCGAGACCTGCTCGCCGAGCTCCCGCCGCATGTCGAGGTCATCGACGCTGCGAAGATCCCCTACGGCCGCTTCATGGCCCAGGAAGCGATCAACAACGCCCTGATCGAGCACGCCAAGGCCGGCAAGGCCGTGGTCCGCCTCAAGGGCGGCGACCCGTTCGTCTTCGGCCGCGGCATGGAAGAGGCCCAGGCGCTCGCCGAGGCCGGCATCCCCTGCACGGTCGTCCCCGGCATCTCCAGCACCATCTCCGTCCCCGGCGCCGCCGGCATCCCCGTCACCCACCGGGGCGTCGCCCATGAATTCACCGTCGTCAGCGGCCATGTCGCCCCCGACGACGAGCGTTCGCTGGTCGACTGGCCCGCGCTCGCCAAGCTGCGCGGCACCCTCGTCGTCCTGATGGGCGTGGAGAACAGCGGAGCCATCGCCGCCAAGCTCATCGAGCACGGCCGCGCCGCCGACACCCCCGCGGCCGTCATCCAGGAAGGCACCACCGCCACCCAGCGCCGCGTCGACGCCACCCTGGCGACCCTGGGCGAAACCGTACGGGCCGAGGGCGTCCGTCCCCCCGCGGTCATCGTCGTCGGCGACGTCGTCACCGTAGGACCGTCCGCCACCCCCGCTACCCCCAGGTAACCGAGCCCCTCCCCACCCTTGGCACCTCGACACCGACAAGGCACGATCTCCCCGTGGCAGAAATCATCACCGTCGATGACCCGGACGACCCGCGGCTGCGCGACTACACCGGCCTCACCGACGTAGAGCTGCGGCGCCGGCGCGAGCCCGCCGAAGGGCTCTTCATCGCCGAGGGCGAGAAGGTCATCCGGCGCGCCAAGCACGCCGGGTACGAGATGCGCTCCATGCTGCTCTCGGCCAAGTGGGTCGACGTCATGCGCGATGTCATCGACGAGGTCCCGGCCCCGGTCTACGCCGTCACCCCGGACCTCGCCGAGCGGGTGACGGGCTATCACGTGCACCGCGGCGCGCTCGCCTCCATGCAGCGCAAACCGCTGCCCGACGCCACCGAACTGCTCCGCACCACCCGCCGCATCGTGGTCATGGAAGCCGTCAACGACCACACCAACATCGGCGCGATCTTCCGCAGTGCCGCGGCACTGGGCATGGACGCGGTACTGCTCTCCCCGGACTGCGCGGACCCGCTCTACCGCCGATCGGTGAAGGTCTCCATGGGCGCGGTGTTCTCCGTCCCGTACGCCCGTCTGGAGAGCTGGCCCCGGGACCTGGCGGCCGTACGGGAAGCGGGCT
The DNA here is from genome assembly GCF_055565615.1 of Streptomyces sp. NPDC028368. Lineage (NCBI taxonomy): Bacteria > Bacillati > Actinomycetota > Actinomycetes > Kitasatosporales > Streptomycetaceae > Streptomyces > Streptomyces sp. NPDC028368. Next base: position 342,743 of record NZ_JBVHTY010000006.1, read on the forward strand.
TCAAACTGCTCGCGCTGACCCCGTCCGACAAGGCCACCGCCATCGACGAGGCCGCCCCGCACACCCTGGAACGGGCGGCCCTGATGCTCGGTGCGGAGGGCGACGGCCTGACGACGGGCGCCCTGCGGGCCGCCGACGAATGGGTCCGTATCCCGATGGCGCACGGTGTGGACTCGCTGAACGTCGGAGCGGCCGCCGCGGTCGCCTTCTACGCGGTCGCCACCGGCCGTCCCGCCTAGGCGACGCCTTCGCCTGCGCACCGCCTACGCGGCGCCTTGCCCGTGCGTCGCCGAGGTGGCGTCTCGTCCATGCGCCGTCTCGGCGGCGCCGTGCCGATCACGCGGTGCGCCATGGAAATCCGGTGAGCCCCGCGGGAATACCACCCGGCCCCCGCCCCGTTGAGGCCCCGAAGGGGGCGCTCGCATCCCCTACGGGATCTGTTCGCCCACCCCCTAGGGTGCGCAACCGCCCCGAAGGTGCCTAACCGGCCTTAAGGCGCGTAACCGCTCCCGTACGGGGCGACCGGCACCGTCCGCCCCACGCTCAGCCCGCGGGCCGGGCCCTGGCAGCCCTGCGCCGCCGCGATACCGAGCGCCACCAGCAGCGTCACCACCACGAACACGATGACCCGCTGCCGCAGCAGCCGGCGGTCGGGACCGGGGCGGCGGCCGCCCGATGCCGTACGGACCGGGGTACGCGAACCGTTTCGTCCCGCGGGCCGCGCCGCCGGGACCCGGCCCGTACCGCGCCCGCCGGTCCGCGGATTCGTGCCGGAAGCCGCGGCCGAGCCGGACGACCGGGAGGTCGCCTCGCGCGGGGCCGGAGGCCGGGAGGCGTGCGGACGCGGCGTGGGCGTACCCGCCGTCCCCCGCTCGGTGCGCTGCCGCGCGTACTCCTCGGCCCGCTGCCCCGTGGGCCGCCCCGACGGGCGGTGCTCCGGATGCCCCCAACCCGCCCCGCTCTCCGCGGGATCGCCCGACAGACCGTGCGCCTCACGGGCCGCGATCTCCTTGAGCCGCAGCGACAGCGACAGCGTGCTCGGGCGGTCCGCCGGGTCCTTGGCGAGACAGGTCGCCAGCAGCGGCGCCAGCGCGTCCGGCACCCCGGCCAGGTGGGCCTCCTCGTGCACCACGCGGTAGAGCATGACCTCCGAACTGCCCTGGCCGAAGGGCGAGTCCGCGGTGCAGGCGTACGCGAGGGTGGCGCCCAGCGCGAAGATGTCGGTCGCGGGGGTCACCGCGGCGCCGCGCACCTGCTCCGGCGCCAGGAAGCCCGGCGAGCCGACGGCCGTACCGACATGCGTCAGCGTGCTGGCACCGGTCGCCCAGGCGATACCGAAGTCGATGATCCGCGGGCCCTTGGGCGACAGCAGGATGTTGGACGGCTTCAGATCGCGGTGCACCACGCCCGCGTCATGGACGGCGAGCAGCCCCTCCGACAGCGCGGCGCCGACGGAGGCGACCTGTGCGGGAGACAGCGGCCCTTCTTCATTGACCTTGTCGTGCAGTGAGGGGCCGGGGACGTACTGCGTGGCGAACCAGGGGCGGTCCGCATCCAGATCGGCCGCCACCAGCCGGGCCGTACAGCCGCCGCGGATCCGCCGGGCCGCCGACACCTCGCGGGCGAACCGCGAACGGAACTCCTGATCCTCCGCCAGATCCGGCCGGATCACCTTCAGCGCCACCCGCTGCCCGCGCTTGTCCGAGCCGAGATAGACCACGCCCATCCCGCCCGCGCCGAGCCGGCGGTGCAGCCGGAACGTCCCGACGACACGCGGGTCCTCGCGTCGGAGCCGCATCATCGCCATGTCCGTCGTCCCCTACCTGCGGTGGGGGAGGCCCCACTCCGCTGCCAACCGTCTGACGTGGCACAGCTTACGGATTGACGGCTCGCTGTGCTGAGAGGCCGCGCATGCGTCGGCAACCGGATTGTCAGTGGCGGGTGGGATCCTTCAAGAGCGGGACGGAACCGGCCGCCGTGCGGCCCGACTTCCCGTGCGAGATCTCAATGATCCGTCACAGAAGGGGGTTTGACGCGATGAAAGGTGATCGGGTCGAGATAGTCGTGGATGCCGGAGACACGACCAGGGCGTATGACGTGGTGGCGAGCAGAGCGGGACGCAGGGTGGAGACGGCGGTGCGCAGAGGAGTGGTCGAAGTGAGCGAAGTCACCCGGGGAGGATCGGTGGTGCGTACGGCCCGGTTCATGGCCAACAGGGTGGTGGCGCTCGTCGAACATCCGGTGGCGCGGGCCGAGGAATCCGAGCGCCCCCTCGGGGATGTCCCCAGGTCCTAGACCCGGACTCTCCACCCAGGGGAGTACGTCGGGCACTGTGCCGTCATCCTCCTGGAGGCCACGGAATCGGTACGACGGCATGACGTCCGGCGCCCGCGGCTTGCCTACTGTTGTCTCCAAGCGGCGGGTGCCAGCACTCGTCCCCCGAGGTCAGACGCCCGCCGCTCCCACACGACAGGAGCGGTGCGATGGCGGACACCTCAGGGCGGACGGCCCTTCGGGCACAGGGGCGCCGCGTCGCCTCGGCGCTCGGCGGCCGGCAGTCCTCCGGAACCCGCCATCCGCTGGTGGCCGTGGCCATGGTGGTGCCGCTGGCGATACTCCTGTCCGTGGTCTTCGGCGGCTGGGAAGCCGTCGTCACACAGGCGTCGTCCGTGGCCGGAATGCTGGGGCGCTGAGCGGCGCCCCGGTCCCGGGAGAGCGGCCCGGGACGGGGGACCTCCGGCCAAAACCCCGTGGGGACGGGGGTGCGGCGGACGGCACGAATGGCCGGGCATCTGGGGAGATGCCCGGCCATCGAGCTTTTCCCGGCGGCCGCCGCCCGCAGAGCCCGCGCCGCGCGTACGATCCCAGGCCGGGCCGTCCACGGTCCGGCCGCACGACGCGTACCACCGGCCCGCCCGGCACCGCTCGCAGGACTCGGGGGCATCATGACCACCACCACACCGTTGCTGCGCCGCCTCGCCACCCTGTCCGCGACGCCCGGCCCGCCCTCCCGGACCGCCCCCGAAGTGCTGGCGGACCGCCCCGACGGCACCGTCGTCCGCAGCGGCTGCACCGTTGCCAAGGCCCACGCCCCCGACTGCGACCCGCACGACCTGGCCACCCGGCTCCGTATCGCCGCGCACCCCCTCCTGCACGGCACCCTGCTGCCCCCGCTCCCCGTCACCGCCCCCGACGGCTTCCTCACCCTCGCCGACGACGGCCGCGCCCTGACCCGCTGGCCCTACGGCAGCCCCGTCCCGCCCGACGACCCGGACGCCGCCCCCTGGGAGGACGCCGCGCGCCTGCTCGCGCGACTGCACGCCGTGGACGTACGCCAACTTCCCGGCCCCCTCCCGCCGATGCGCGGCCCCGCGAAGGCCGCCCGAGCCCTGACCCGCCTGCGCACCGCGCTCGCCCCCGGCACCCACGCCGCGCCGCTCGCCTCGGCCGCCGCCGCCGTCGAACGCGCCTGGACCCTGCTCCCGCCCTGGGCCCGCGCCGCCGCGCCGCCGCCCCGTACGGACCTCCTCTGCCACGGCGACCTGCACCTCGGCCAGCTCGTCCGCCATCCGGCCACCGACGGCCGCTGGCTCCTGATAGACATCGACGACCTGGGCCTGGGCGACGGCGCCTGGGACCTGGCCCGCCCCGCCGCCTGGTTCGCCACCGGCCTGCTCGCCCCGGACATCTGGTCCCGTTTCCTGGCCGCCTACCGTGCCGCCGGCGGCCGCGCGGTACGCCCCGACGGCGATCCCTGGCCCGCCCTGGAGGTTCCCGCCCGCGCCCTGGCCGTACAGACCGCCGCACTCGCCGTCGCCAAGGCCGCCACCGCCTCCCGCCCCCTGGACGAGATCGAGACCGCGGTCATAGATGCCTGTGCCCGGATGACTTCCCTGCCGGACCAGTTGGCGCCCGCCGCGCCCGTCGTAGGGTGAACACCGCATCGCCGGGAGGCCGTTCCGGCGGTGCCGCAGTGAGCCGCAGCCAATGACAGGAGCTGAGCCGACGATGCAGTGCCCCAAGTGCCATGCGCCGATGCATACGTACAACCGCAATGGCGTCCAGATCGAGCAGTGCGCCGGCTGCCGGGGGATCTTCCTGGACTACGGCGAGCTGGAGTCGCTGAGCCGCCTCGAGTCCCAGTGGATGCAGCAGGCCCCGCCGCCGCCCGCCCCGCAGGCCTACCCCGCGGCCCCCGCCTGGGGCGCCCCGCACCAAGGTCATCACGGCCATCACGGACACCACGGCCATCACCGCAGCTTCGGCCACATGCTGTTCTCTTCCTGAACAAGGCCCCCACAAGGACCGCCGGAACAACGCCGAAGGGCCGGAGCGATCGCTCCGGCCCTTCGGCTCATGTGGACGATACTGGGATTGAACCAGTGACCTCTTCCGTGTCAGGGAAGCGCTCTCCCGCTGAGCTAATCGTCCTCGGGACCACGGCCCAGGAGCCGCGGAGTGCTGCGTGCGCGATACTGGGATTGAACCAGTGACCTCTTCCGTGTCAGGGAAGCGCTCTCCCGCTGAGCTAATCGCGCGGGTGCCCGGTGAAGCCGGGCCAGTGGACGATACTGGGATTGAACCAGTGACCTCTTCCGTGTCAGGGAAGCGCTCTCCCGCTGAGCTAATCGTCCTTGGAGGTGGAGACGGGATTTGAACCCGTGTAGACGGCTTTGCAGGCCGTTGCCTCGCCTCTCGGCCACTCCACCAGGAGTGAGGGGGTTCGGGAAGATCCCCCACATCGAGCGGACGACGAGACTCGAACTCGCGACATCCACCTTGGCAAGGTGGTGCTCTACCAACTGAGCTACGTCCGCAGGTGTCTCTCCCAGACTACGTCCGGGAGCTACTTGGCCTCCGGGGCGCTTCCGCGTCCCGGCGACGTGTTGAACTCTAGCGGATTCCGGGGCCAGTACAAAAACGCGTTTGTGCAGCGTGCTGCGCTGCACGCTCGGCCGAGGCGGCCGTCGGGCCCCCGCCATAGACTCACTGACGTGCGCGACTTCCCTCCCATGGCCCGCTTCGGCGGCCTGATAGCCACCGACCTGCGCGATGTCACCACGGATCCCGCCGCCCTGGACTCCACGGGCTGGTGGGCCGTGGTCGCCGGCTTCGAAGGGGACATGGTCTGTGCCCGCTTCGGCGACGTACGCCCCGCCACCGCCGCCGACGAGCCCGCCCCGGGCGACTGGCGCGGCCCCGCGCACGGCCACTGGCGCAGCAGCATGGACCGCGACGCCTATACCGCCGGCGTGCGGCGAGTGCGTGAACACATCGCCGCGGGCACGGTCTACCAGGTGAACCTCTGCCGGGTGCTGTCCGCGCCGCTGCCCGACCCCGCCCACAGCGATGTCGACGCGCTGTCCGCGGTGCTGGCCCGTGGCAACCCCGCCCCGTACGCGGGCACGATCCGGCTGCCCGCCCATGGCGTCGAGGTCGCCACCGCCTCGCCGGAGCTGTTTCTGCGGCGCGACGGCCGTACGGTCGAGTCAGGGCCCATCAAGGGGACCGGCAGGACGGCGGAGGACCTCTCCGAGAAGGACCGGGCGGAGAACGTGATGATCGTGGACCTGGTGCGCAACGATCTCGGCCGGGTCTGTGCCACCGGCACGGTGAGCGTCCCGGCACTGTGCGCCGTCGAACCGCACCCCGGCCTCGTCCACCTCGTCTCCACGGTCCGCGGCGAACTGGCCGAGGCGCACGAGCGGACGGCCTGGGCGGATCTGCTGGACGCCACATTCCCGCCCGGCTCGATCACCGGCGCCCCCAAATCCAGCGCGCTGCGGATCATCGATGAGCTGGAGACCGCGCCCCGCGGCCCGTACTGCGGCGGCATCGGCTGGGTCGACGCGGACCGCCGCACCGGCGAGCTCAATGTCGGCATCCGTACGTTCTGGATCGACCGCGTCGCGCCCGGCGGACCGGTGCTGAGGTTCGGCGCCGGGGCGGGGATCATCTGGGACTCCGACCCGGAGCGGGAGTGGGCCGAGACCGAGCTGAAGGCGAGCCGGCTGCTCGCGGTAGCGTCGGGTGTGCACGAAGTGAGTGGAGGAAAGCGACGATGAAGATCTGGCTCGACGGGACGCTGACGGACGCCGACGGCGCCCGCGTCTCGGTCTTCGACCATGGGCTGACGGTCGGCGACGGGGTCTTCGAGACCGTCAAGGCCGACCGCGGACGCGCCTTCGCCCTCACCCGCCACCTGGAGCGCCTGGCCACCTCCGCCCGCGGGCTCGGCCTGCCCGAACCCGATCTCGACGAGGTGCGGCGCGGCTGCGTGGCCGTCCTGGACGCCAACCCGATGGCGCTCGGCCGGCTGCGGATCACCTACACCGGCGGCGTCTCCCCGCTCGGCTCGGAGCGCGGCGACAAGGGCACGACGCTGGTCATCGCGGCCTCCGAGGCCCACCGCCGCCCCGACGCCACCGCCGCCGTCACCGTCCCCTGGACGCGTAACGAGCGCGGTGCGCTCAGCGGGCTGAAGACCACCTCGTACGGCGAGAACGTCGTCGCGCTCGCCCGCGCCCGTGAACTGGGCGCCTCCGAGGCGCTGTTCGCCAACAGCGTGGGCGCGCTGTGCGAGGGCACCGGCTCCAATGTCTTCGTCGTCCTGAACGGCGAACTGCACACCCCGCCGCTGCACTCCGGCTGTCTGGCCGGCATCACCCGTGCCCTGACGGCCACCTGGGCGGGAGCCAAGGAGACCGATCTGCCGCTGGACGTCCTGGAGCGGGCCGAGGAGATCTTCCTGACCTCCACGCTGCGCGACGTCCAGGCCGTGACCCGTATCGACGGCCGCCAACTGGCCGACGGGCCGGGCCCGGTGACGGCGGCGGCCATGCGGATCTTCGACGAGCAGGCGGCCGCGGACTTCGATCCCCGGTGATGCGCCTGTGGTGACCGGCCCGCGCGGCAGGGTAGGAAGTCCCCGTGACCACTACGCTGCGCCCCGCGGGAGCGGAAGAACGCCATGACGACGGGCGCCGGGCCCGTTCGTACGACGTCTGTGTCAACAGCCGCCGCGTCGGCGGGATCCGGCTGACCACCGATGCCCGCTTCGGGCCGGTCGCCGGCCGGATCGAGGCGCTGGACATCGACCGGCCGGACCGGCACCGCGGCCGCGCCACCGTCGCCGCCCTCGCCGCCGAGGAAGTGCTGCGCGGCTGGGGCTGCAAACAGATCGAGGTGACCGTCCCCTCCGACGCCGAGCCCGCCGTACGCCTGGCCGCGGCCCTGGGCTACACCGAGCGCAGCCGCAAGATGGCCAAGGCCCTGGACACCCCGCCTGAGCTCCCCGAAGGCAGCCATGAACGCCGGATGAGCGCGGCGGAGTACCCGGCCTGGCGCGAGGCGGCGCTCGCCGAGCACACCCGGGTGCAGACGGGCCTGGGCGTGCCCCGGGAGCGGGCCGAGCGGGCGTCGTACGACGGGCATGCCGCGATGCTGCCGGACGGCGCGGCGACGCCTGGCCACGCCCTGCGGATTCTTTCCCACCACGGGGTGGACGTCGGCACGCTCTGGGTCGCGGTGGAGATCCCCGGACATCCCGGCGGCTATGTCGTCGATGTGGCGGTGCACCCCGAGCACCGCGGCCGGGGCCATGGCCGCACGCTGATGCTCGTCGCCGAGCGGGTGTGCCTGGCGGCGGGCCGGCCGGTGCTGCGGCTCAATGTGTACGCGGACAACGCACCGGCGCTCGGGCTCTACGGTTCGCTGGGCTACCGGCCCACCGCGTACGAGCTGGGGAAGCGCATCCTGTAGCCCGCGGCCGGGGGGCGGTGGCTCAGGCCTGTTCGGCCCCGGTAACTCAGGCCTGCTCGGCCAGCAGCCGGTCGGCGATCTCCTCGATCCGGGCGCGCAGCCCCTCCTGGCTCTTGCCGCCGTCCAGCCGCTCGCCGCCGATCACATACGTCGGGGTGCCGGTCACGCCGATCGCCTTGCCCTCCGCCTGGTCCGCGTCGACGATCAGCAGATGCCGCCCGTCGATCAGCGCGGTGTCCATCTCCTCGGCGTCCAGCCCCAGCTCCCCGGCCACCCTCAGCAGCAGCTTCTCGCCGCCCTTGGCCAGCTCGTCGGTGCGTCCCAGTACGGCCTCGATGTAGGGCCAGCCCCGGCCCTGTTCGGTGGCCTCCTCGGCGGCCTGGGCCGCGACGTACGCGTGCTTGTGCTTCTCCAGGGGGAAGTGACGCAGCTGGATGTCCAGGCGGTCGCCGTAGTGCTCGCGCAGCGCCCGCAGATCGTCCAGGGCGGCATGGCAGTCCGGACACTGCAGCTCGCACCACACGTCGAGGACGGGGCGCGGGGGACGGGCGGGGCCGGAGGCGGTGGCGTCGTTCATGGGGCCAGTCTCCCAGCCCGTACACCGGAGCCCGAACCGGCACCTTCGGAGGACGCTGACCCCGAGATGTCCCTGAGGCCGGACCGGAACATGTCCGTTCGCGGGCCGGACAGGGCAGGATGGAGGGGAGCACATCGAGCACTGCGCGGAACGCCCTGCGCGCTCGACCATCCACCGGCAGGAGGACCGGATGCTGACCTCGACCGTCTGTGCCGCGGTGTCGGCGGCGGGCCTGGGCATCGCCGCGCTGACGGCTTACCGCAAGCGGTTCCTGGCCGCGACCCGCATCGCGGCGTTTTCCCTGATCCCCATCGGCCTGGTGATGACGGGCGTCATCGACTGGGTCACCAACATCGTCTTCAAGCCCACGGTCTGGGCCGGGTTCGGCGTGCTCGCCATCTCGGCACTGCTGTTCATGATCAGCAGGATGGCGGAGCGCCGCAGGGGCGGCACAGGCGGCCGCAAGGAGCGCAAGGCCGCCGCGGCGGCCGGGCACGACGTGGTGGCGCCGGCGGCTTCGGCGCCCTCCCTCACCGCCGGCCGGAGCGCGGCTCAGCCGGCTGCGAAGACGAAGACCAAGGCCAAGGGCGGTGCACCGAAGGATGACTTCTCGGACATCGAAGCGATCCTGAAAAAGCACGGGATCTGATGAACTACCGCTGCTGAGGCGGATATTGGGAGCAGGAAGACGATCATCTGCGCCATGATGCGCGCGAGATGAACGATGAGTGCGCCCTGGCCCGGGAGGACGCCCCGGCCCCCGAAACGCGCGGCTGTCTTTTCGCGCTGTCCCAGCCACCGCTGATGCTCTTCCTCGGCATCATCGGCTTTCTGCTCCTTCTCGGCGCCGTACACGACCTCTACATCCTGTGAGCCGCCGGTGCCGGCCGACGCGCCGTCGGCCCGTCGCGCTGTCCCTCAGCTCGCCGCATCCCGCTGCCGGGCCCGGTACGCCGCGACATGCAGACGGTTGCCGCAGGTGCGGCTGTCGCAGTAGCGGCGGGAGCGGTTACGGGAGAGGTCGACGAAGGCATGCCGGCAGTCCGGTGCCTCGCAGTGCCGCAGCCGCTCGCGCTCCCCGGCGACGACGATGAAGGCCAGCGCCATCCCGCCGTCGGCGGCCAGGTGCTCGGCGACCGAGGCGCCCGGCGCGAAGTAGTGGACATGCCAGTTGTAGCCGTCGTGATCGGTCAGCTGCGGGGTGGTGCCGGCCGAGGCGACCAGCGCATTGAGCAGCTTGGCGGCGTCGCGGTCGTCTTCGGCCGCGAAGACCTGGGCGAGCCCTGCGCGGAGGTCTCGTACGGCCGCCAGATCGGCCTCCCCGAGGACGCCGACATCGCTGATGTTGTTGCGCAGCACGAACTCTTCGAGCGCCGCGAGACCGGTCAGGCTGTCCGGTGCTCCGGGCGCCTCGCCCTCCGGAGCGGTGTTGAGCAGATCGACGACCGCGTCGAGCGAGCACCGGGTGTCATGGGTGATCAGCACGGTTCCGCTCCCTGGCCGAGTGGGGAGCGGGCGGGCGCCGCCCCCGGTGTCGTTGCCGAATGGTCGCCGACTCTAGCGCCTGGAACAAGCCTCGGCGCCGTCTCCGCGGTGGGTCCGCGGCGACGGCGCCGAAGTGTGCCGTATGAACTTGTCGGTCCTGCGCCGTCTCCCCGAGTCGGACGGTCGCAAGTGTGAGCGGGTGGTTGCGGTGGGTGGCTGTAGTGCGTCTCAGCTCTCCGCCAGGATGTGGGAGAGCTCGGTGTCGAGATCGAAATGCCGGTGTTCCGTACCGGGTGGTACGGCGGCGTCGGTCCTCTTGAGGAAGGATTCGAGAGCCCGTGCCGGGGCTTCCAGCAGGGCTTCGCCTTCCGGGGAGCTCAGGGCGATGCAGACAACACCCTGACCGTGGCTCCGGGACGGCCATACACGGACGTCTCCGGTGCCTGTGGGCCGGTGCAGGCCCTCGGCGAGGAGGTCGCGGGCGAAAACCCACTCGACGGTCTCCTCGGCTCCGGTGTGGAAGGTGGCATGCACGGCATAGGGATCGGCCGTGTCATACCGCAGGCCCGCGGGTACAGGCAGTGAGGACTCGCTCGACACAACGAGGCGCAGGTGCAGCTCGCAGCTGACCGTGGTGTTCATAAGCGCCAGGGCCTTTCGCTCAGTGTGCGCTCGGGGATTCGCACGTCGGCGAAATCGACATGCCACCTACGGTGCCGTTGTAAACCCCTCTGACGGTTTTGGGTGGCTTCACGTACCTCTTACGGCGGATTGCGGGATCGTCCTCGGCGGTAATTCCGGCGGAGGGATCACGTCCGGTAAGTTGGGCCTTATGAATGCGGAGAGTGACGGGGGGCCGGAAAGCACCGAGGGGAGTGCCGGGCCGGCCGAGCAACCGCTCGGTTCGCGGGCGCCGCACTTCATCAAACGCTCCCGGCCGCTGCATCTGAGCTGGCAGGTCGGAGTCTTCCTGGTCGGCCTCGCGGTGGTGGTCGTCGGAGTGATCATGCTGCCGCTGCCGGGACCCGGCTGGCTGGTGATCTTTGCCGGAATGGCGATCTGGGCGACCGAATTCGTTTGGGCCCAGCTGGTGCTGCGGTGGACCAAGCGGAAGGTCACCGAGGCGGCCAAGAAGGCGCTGGACCCGAAGGTGCGGCGGCGCAACATCATTCTCACGAGCATCGGAGTGGTGATCATCGCCGCGCTGCTCGCGGTCTATGTGTGGAAGTTCGGGTTCGCGATGCCGTGGAACGTCGGGCAGTGACCGTGGCCGGCGAGCGACCGGGAAATGGTCAGGAGCCCCCGCCGACGTGCGGTAATGTTGGCGGTGCGCCGGGCGATTAGCTCAGTGGGAGAGCGCTTCGTTCACACCGAAGAGGTCACTGGTTCGAACCCAGTATCGCCCACCCCGGACGACGGCCCGGAGACACGAAGTCTCCGGGCCGTCGCGGTATTTGGGCACCCTGAGCCCCGTCGGGGCGCACACTGGGATCATGCCCGACTGGTCCAGCCGACTGCACCGCCACCGCTTTCACAGCGAATGGCTCCTCAACGCCCCGCCCGCCGTCGTCTATGCCGTGCTCGAACGCGGCGAGGCCTATCCGCGCTGGTGGCCCCAGGTGCGCGAGGTGACATCGATCGATGAACACAGCGGGCTGGCCCGGTTCCGGTCCTGGCTTCCGTACGAGCTGACGGTCGTGGCGACCGAGCGGATACGGGATCCCGGGACGGGCGTGCTGGAGATAACGCTGCGCGGGGACATGGGCGGCTGGGCGCGCTGGACGATCCGGCCGGGCCACGGCGGGACGCGGGTCGTCTTCGAGCAGGACGTCGAGGTCTGCAAGCCGCTGCTGCGGCGGCTCGCGCTGCTGGGGCGGCCGCTGTTCCGGCTCAATCACGCGCTGATGATGCGGTCCGGGCGGCGGGGGCTGGCCGCCTGGCTGGCCAGGGGGTGAGGCGGCCGGGAACAGGAATTTGATGGAAGGCCGTGGCGGGCTGTATTGTTCTGCTCGTTCGCGAGGGAAACCCGCAGACACCCGGGCGATTAGCTCAGTGGGAGAGCGCTTCGTTCACACCGAAGAGGTCACTGGTTCGAACCCAGTATCGCCCACCGGGATCAAGGACCGGGCCGCCAATTGGCGGCCCGGTCCTTTTTGTTGGAGTGCCTGTCGGGGCGCGTGGTGAGAACTCCCAGGAATGCCGTTCCGGCCGCCATTCCTGGAATGGCCGGGAATTGCTGATGCGCTATCAGGCCACGGCGGGGAGTTCCGGCCGCAGCGGCCAGTGGGGATCGACCGCCTCGGGGGTGCCGCTGCGGGCGAACCACGCCTGGAGCCCGCGGGCCTGGGCGGCGTACCAGACCGCCTGGCGGGTGTGCAGCTCGCCCGGCTGCAGTCCCTCCAGCCGCTCGGCGAAGCGGTTGCCCAGCGCCCGGACGACGTGCAGCGCGGCGAGCGCGTCGGCGGCCGCCTCGTGGGCGTCGGCCAGCTCGACCTCGTAATGGGCGCACAGATCGGTCAGGGTACGGCGGCCCTTGCGGTAGCGGTCGAGGTGCTTGTCCAGCACCCGGGGATCGAGGACGCACAGCGCATGGCCGCCCAGATAGGCCGCGAGGGAGCTGGCGCGATGGCGCTTCAACTCGCGGTCCAGGAGGGTCAGATCGAAGGGGGCGTTCATCACGACCAGCGGGCGGCCGGCCACCGACTGGGCGGCCAGGGCGCGCGCGACCTCCTCCAGCACCGGCGCCGGCCAGCGGCCGTGCAGGGCGAGATGGTCGGCGGTCAGGCCGTGCACCGCGGTCGCCGCCTCGGGTATGGCGACGCCGGGGTTGACCAGCCAGCGGGTGATACGGGGGGTGGAGCGCGGGGTCTCCTGGACCACCAGGGCCGCGGAGACGATGCGATCGTGCTCGACGTCGATCCCCGTCGTCTCGGTGTCGAAGGAAGCAAGTGGCCCGTCGTACCAGGGCGGCATCATCCCAACTCCTCGGGTTCGTGGGGCGGATGACGACGCGGGCCATCCGAGCTGGTGATACCCGAGCCGCGAGGTTCTCGAACCGGTCTTTGTTTGACAGGTACTTGACGCGGAGACAACCAGAGGGACGGGCCGCCTCGTCCTGTGTGCGGCCGCCCCGTCAGCCAGACGCATCGATCGGCACAGCCCGGAAGGCAACCCCGCGATGACGCTCGCGCAGCCCGAACCGGGCGGGCTCCTGCCTCAGCGGACCACCCCGGCGCGCGGCGGACTCGCCACGACTGCCTGCATGGAGACCCTCCAGGTGGGCTATCTGCACGCGATCGCCGCCGCCTCCGGGTGCTCCCTGGCGCAGCCCTTCCCGGACAACGGAATCGACTGGCACGTCAGCCACGCCGCGCCAGGCCACACCGTCGACGACGAGGTCACCATCAAGGTGCAGCTCAAGTGCACCTACCAGATCGCCCCCCACCCACCGGGTCCGACCTTCGCCTTCACGCTCGACAACGACCATCTGGTGAAGCTGGCCCGTACGCCCGTATCGGTGCACAAGATCCTGGTCGTGATGCTGGTGCCACGGACCCAGGACGACTGGCTGCGGGCGAGCCACGACCGTCTCGAACTGCGCCACTGCTGCTACTGGATCAATCTGGCCGGCCACCCGGTGACCGGCCGGCGCAGGACCACTGTGCGGATCCCGACCACGCGGATCTTCGACGACCGCGCGCTCTGCGAGATCATGACGCGGGTCGGGGCGGGAGGGAGACCCTGATGGACCGGCCAACCCATGGATACGCCGAATACGATGCCCGGCTGCTCGATCCCGCGCAGCTCGACCCCAGGGTGCTCAGCGCGCTGCTGGCCCGGCACGGCTGGCGGCGCAGGGGCGGGGCCGCCGGCCACTTCGTCCGGTGGACGCCGCCCGGCGGAGGCGGTGGCACCAGCCTGCTGGTGCCGCACGACCGCCGGTTCCCCGACAGCGGGGAGCTGATCGCCGAGGCGCTGGCGGCGCTGGCGCAGAGCGCCGTACCGTCCGCCCGCGAGGTGCTGGTGGGGCTCGCGGTGCCCAGCGACGAGGTGCGCTGGGAGCGCGAGATCCCGGACGACGGGTCGGGAGCCGTGCACTGGGTGGCGCAGGAGCAGCTGCGCGGCGCGGCCCGCTCGATGCTGCTGGCCGGGGCGCTGGGCACGTACGCCCGTGCCGGTTATTACGGCGCGCGGCACAAACGGCAGGCCGAGGCGTTCCTGGGCGAGGTGCTGGTCGGGCCGGTGTCGGCCGGGAGCCGGCTGACCGCGTTCGTCCCCGTGCACGGCGGGCGCGCCGCCGTCTCCGGGCTGCAGCGGGCGCTGCACGCGATCCGCGACGCCACCGACTACCAGCGCGCCACCGGCCGGATGGAGGCCTTCGACGCCGCCGTCGAGCTGGGCGTCTGCCACGAGCTGGCGCAGGCGCTGATCGCGCTGGTGCGGGACGCGGAGGGGGTCCGTATCGCGGTGGAGTGGTCGCCCGCCGCCGGTACCCCGGTCGGCTTCGCGGCACGCCCGGAGCCGGTGGAGTTCTCGCCCGGCGATCTGCCCGCGCTGCAGCAGGCCGCCCAGCGGTATGTGCGGGACGAGCCCTCGTTGCCGGTACGGGTGACCGGCACGGTCGTACGGCTGCGCAGGGAGCGGCCGGGCGGTCCCGGCACGGTGCGGCTGCGGGTGATCACCGGGGCGGATGTGGTGCAGGTGCGCGTCGCGCTGGGGGAGGAGGACTACCGGATCGCCGGGCACGCCCACCTGGTGGGGCTGCCGATCCGGGTGAGCGGGCGGCTGGAGAGCCGGGGCGGGTTCCGGCGGATCACCGGCGGCCGCGATGTCACCCCCGTACAGGTCGACGAGGCGGAGCGGGACCGGCTGCTCAAGTCGCTCCAGGAGAATCTCGACTTCTTCGAGGAGGCGTGCGGCGCGGAGGAATGACGGCCTTCGGGCCGCCGGCGATGAATCCGTTTCGCGGTCGGGTCCGGTGGCTCGGTACGATTCGGCTGCGCAGCAATTGCTGACGTGAAAGAGACATGAGTCAGGAGAGACCGGTGTCAGACGTCCGTGTGACCGTCCAACGCGATTCCGAGCGGGAAGAACGCGTGGTGACCACGGGCACTACGGCCGCCGACCTCTTCCAGGGCGAGCGCAGCGTCGTCGCCGCGCGGGTGGCCGGAGAGCTGAAGGACCTCGCGTACGAGATCGCCGACGGGGATGCGGTCGAGCCCGTCGAGATCACCTCCGAGGACGGTCTGAACATCCTGCGGCACTCCACCGCGCATGTGCTGGCGCAGGCCGTGCAGGAGCTGTTCCCGGAGGCGAAGCTCGGCATCGGCCCGCCCATCAAGGACGGCTTCTACTACGACTTCGACGTCGAGACCCCTTTCCACCCGGACGATCTCAAGCGCATCGAGAAGAAGATGCAGGAGATCCAGAAGCGCGGGCAGAAGTTCGCGCGCCGTGCGGTCAGCGATGACGATGCGCGCGAGGAGCTGGCGGACGAGCCGTACAAGATCGAGCTGATCGGGCTCAAGGGCTCCGCCGCGGACGCCGCCGAGGGTGCCTCCGCCGAGGTGGGCGCCGGCCAGCTGACCATCTACGACAACCTCGACGCCAAGACCGGCGAGCTGTGCTGGAAGGACCTGTGCCGCGGCCCGCACCTGCCCAGCACCCGCGCCATCCCGGCGTTCAAGCTGATGCGCTCGGCCGCCGCGTACTGGCGCGGCAGCGAGAAGAACAAGCAGCTGCAGCGGATCTACGGCACCGCCTGGCCGACCAAGGACGAGCTCAAGGCGTACCTGGAGTTCCTCGCCGAGGCCGAGAAGCGCGATCACCGCAAGCTCGGTGCGGAGCTCGATCTGTTCTCCATCCCCGAGGACATCGGCTCCGGCCTGGCGGTCTTCCACCCCAAGGGCGGGATCATCCGCCGGGTCATGGAGGACTACTCCCGGCGGCGGCACGAGGAGTCGGGCTACGAGTTCGTCTACACTCCGCACGCCACCAAGGGGAAGCTGTTCGAGAAGTCGGGCCACCTGGACTGGTACGCCGACGGTATGTACCCGCCCATGGAGCTCGACGAGGGCACGGACTACTACCTCAAGCCCATGAACTGCCCGATGCACAACCTGATCTTCGACGCGCGCGGCCGCTCGTACCGCGAACTGCCGCTGCGTCTCTTCGAGTTCGGGACCGTGTACCGCTACGAGAAGTCCGGCGTGGTGCACGGCCTGACCCGTGCCCGCGGCTTCACCCAGGACGACGCGCACATCTACTGCACCAAGGAGCAGATGGCGGACGAGCTCGACTCGACGCTCACCTTCGTCCTGGACCTGCTGCGCGACTACGGTCTGACCGACTTCTACCTGGAGCTGTCCACCAAGGACCCGGAGAAGTTCGTCGGCTCGGACGAGGTCTGGGAAGAGGCCACCGAGACGCTGCGCCAGGTGGCCGAGAAGCAGGGGCTGCCGCTGGTCCCGGACCCGGGCGGCGCCGCGTTCTACGGCCCGAAGATCTCGGTGCAGACCAAGGACGCCATCGGCCGTACCTGGCAGATGTCCACCGTCCAGCTGGACTTCAACCTGCCCGAGCGGTTCGACCTGGAGTACACCGCGCCGGACGGTTCCAAGCAGCGGCCCGTCATGATCCACCGGGCGCTCTTCGGTTCGATCGAGCGGTTCTTCGCGGTCCTGCTCGAGCACTACGCGGGGGCGTTCCCGGTCTGGCTGGCGCCGGTGCAGGCGACCTGCATCCCGATCGGTGACGCGCACGTTCCGTACCTGGAGGAGTTCGCCGCGCAGGCGAAGGCCAAGGGGCTGCGGGTCGAGGTGGACTCCTCGTCGGACCGGATGCAGAAGAAGATCCGGAACGCGCAGAAGGCCAAGGTCCCGTTCATGATCATCGCTGGTGACGAGGACATGGCGGCCGGTGCCGTCTCGTTCCGCTACCGCGACGGGTCGCAGAAGAACGGCATTCCGCGCGACGAGGCGATCGCCGAGATCCTGGACATCGTGGAGCGCCGCGTCCAGGTGTGACACCCGCTGTCTGAGCGCGAGGCCCCGGAGAGCGACCCGCTCTCCGGGGCCTCCTCATGTCCTTGTGCCGTGTCCTTATCTCTCCCCGTCCAGCCGGAACCGCCGCAGCAGCCAGGACGAGAACGAGCCCACCACCGCGCCCACCAGGGCCACCCCGACGAACATCAGGCCCACCCCCGTCACCCGGCCGCGTCCGGTGACGGGGGTGGCGTCGCCGTAGCCCGTCGTCGTCAGGGTCGAGGCCGCCCACCACACCGCGTCGCCGAAGCTGCGGATGGTGGCATGCGGGGCGGAGTGCTCGTCGTGGTAGACGGCCAGGCTGGCGGCGAAGCCCAGGAGGAGCGAGGTCAGACCGGCGTAGGCCATGACGCGGGCCTCCAGGGCGAGCCGCGGATGATCTCTGCGGCGCTGCATCCGCTCGTGCATTTCGACGATCCGCAGCGGCCGCAGCAGGGGCAGTACGGTCACCACCAGGTCCAGCCAGCGGGTGCGCAGGAAGCGCCGGCGGTCGTCGCTGAGCAGCAGCCGGGTCAGATATTCGACGACGAAGATCCCCCAGGTCACCACGGTGACGAGCGCCCAGAAGGTGTGCCAGCCGGGGGAGAGGCCGGGGACGAGGACCCGGACCGCGTAGGAGGTGAGGAAGAGCAGCGAGGCGACCAGGAGGCAGGGCTCGGCAGTGCGCCCCCACTCCCGCAGCCGCTGTTGCCCGTCCATCGGTTCAGCATCGCGGAGCGGCCGGTGAGGTCCGCCCCAACGACACGCTGCCAATGGGCGAAGCAATATGCTGGCCCGTATGACAAGCGAGCCGGAACAGCAGATCGGAGTCGGCACACAGGACGCCTTCCAGCGCCTGTGGACGCCCCACCGGATGGCTTACATCCAGGGCGAGAACAAGCCGAGCGGCCCGGGGGCCGACGACGGCTGTCCGTTCTGCACGATCCCCGCGAAGTCGGACGAGGACGGCCTCGTGATCGCGCGCGGCGAGCAGGTCTATGCGGTGCTGAATCTGTATCCGTACAACGGCGGGCACCTGATGGTGGTCCCGTTCCGGCATGTCGCGGACTACACCGAGCTGGACGACGCGGAGACCGCGGAGCTCGCGGAGTTCACGAAGCGGGCGATGACGGCGCTGCGTACGGCGTCCGGGGCGCACGGGTTCAACATCGGGATGAACCAGGGCACCGTCGCCGGCGCCGGGATCGCGGCCCATCTCCACCAGCACGTCGTACCGCGCTGGGGCGGCGACACCAACTTCATGCCGGTGGTCGGCCACACCAAGGTGCTGCCCCAACTCCTCGCCGACACCCGGACGATGCTCGCGGAGGCCTGGCCCGCCTAGGGCCTGTCCGGCGGTGCCTCGGGCGACACGCGACCGGGTAAATCGGATAGATCGCCACAAATTCGGATGATTGCCACTCTAATGATGTGGTGACCTTCCCAGACCGTCGCACCGTGCTGCGCGCGGCCACCTCGGCCGCGGCCGCCGGTGCGCTCGCCTCGGGCTGTGCCCCGGCCCGTACGGACGCCTCGGCCGTACGGGCCCCCACCTCCCCGCACTCCGGCGGGCCCAGCGCACCGAATCCGGTCCCGGCGCATGCCGCCCGGCCGCCGACCAGGGCGCCCGGCCGGCCCGTACAGATCGAGCACGGGCCGCGGGACGGCCATGCGGTCGCGCTGACCTTCCACGGCCGGGGCGACCCCAAGCTGGCGACCGCCCTGCTGAGCGAGGCCGAGCGGGCCGGTGCCCGGGTGACCGTGCTCGCCGTCGGCGACTGGCTGGACGAGCAGCCCGCGATGGCCCGCCGGATCCTCGACGGCGGCCACGAGCTGGGCAATCACACGCTGCACCACCGCAATATCTGCGCCCTGCCGGAGGCCGAGGCGTACGCGGAGATCAGCGGGTGCGCCGACCGGCTGCGGCGGCTGACCGGCAGCATCGGCAGCTGGTTCCGCCCCTCGCAGACCCGGCGGGCATCGGACCTGGTGACCCGGCTGGCACGCAAGGCCGGCTATCCGCACGTCCTGTCCTACGACCTGGACTCCCTCGACTCCAACGACCCCGGTGCCCCGGCCGTCCGGCGCACGGTCCTGGACGGGGTCGGGCCGGGCTCGGTCGTGAGCCTCCACCTCGGGCACGCCGGCACGGTGGCCGCGCTGCCCTCGATCCTCGACGGACTGAGCCGGCGCGGGCTGCGCGCGGTGACGACAACGGAGCTAGTGACCTGATGGCTGACCGGAACCGTACCCCCGTCCGCAGATCCCCCCGGCCCGGCCGCCGGGAGGCCGCGCTGCTCGCCGTGGCATGCGTCCTGGCGGCGGCTGGCTGCTCCAGCGGCCGCGCGACCAAGGCCGCCGAGAACAGCCCGCGCCCCGCCAGGCCCTCGGAGGCCAGGGCCGTCAAGCCGGGCCTGCCCGGAATGCCGC
Source organism: Streptomyces sp. NPDC028368 (assembly GCF_055565615.1). Taxonomy (NCBI): domain Bacteria; kingdom Bacillati; phylum Actinomycetota; class Actinomycetes; order Kitasatosporales; family Streptomycetaceae; genus Streptomyces; species Streptomyces sp. NPDC028368. The sequence goes on from NZ_JBVHTY010000006.1 coordinate 362,018, forward strand.
CGCTGGTGGACGAGAGCGACCTCTACGCCGCGGACCGGCCCAACAGGCTGGCGCGGCAGGTGCGGGACTTCCCCTCACGGGTGTACGTGCCCAACACCGGCTCCGATTCGGTCAGCGTCATCGACCCGAAGACGTACAAGGTGATCGAGACGATCCCGGTGGGCGTCCAGCCGCAGCACGTGGTGCCGTCGTGGGACATGAAAACGCTCTGGGTCAACAACAACCGGGGGCACGACCTCACCCCGATCGACGCCGCCACGGGCAAGGCCGGCAAGCCCGTCAAGGTCCATGACCCGTACAACCTCTACTTCACGCCCAACGGGAAGTACGCGGTCGTGATGGCCTCGATGGACCGGCAGCTGGTCTTCCGGGACCCGCACACCATGGCGGTCCGCAAGACCCTTCCGGTGAACTGCGCCGGCGTCAATCATGCCGACTTCTCACCGGACGGGCGGTACTTCATCGTCTCCTGTGAGTTCTCCGGCGAGCTGCTCAAGGTCGACACCGAGAAGATGAAGGTGATCGGCCAGGAGAAGCTGCCGTTCGAGGGCGCGATGCCGCAGGACGTGAAGATCTCGCCGGACGGCAAGACCTGGTACATCGCCGACATGATGGCCGACGGGGTGTGGGTCCTGGACGGCGACCGGTTCACCAAGCCGCGGCTGCTGCCCACGGGCAAGGGCACCCACGGCCTCTACGTCAGCCGCGACTCGAAGAAGATGTACATCTCCAACCGGGGCGAGGGCTCCATCTCGCTCCTCGACTTCAAGACCGGCGACCTCGTCGGCAAATGGCACATCCGCGGCGGCGGCAGCCCGGACATGGGCGGTGTCTCGGCGGACGGACGGGTGCTGTGGCTGTCCGGGCGCTACAACTCGGAGGTGTACGCACTGGACACCCGTAGCGGCAAGACGCTCGCGAAGATCCCCGTGGGCCAGGGGCCGCACGGACTGGCGGTGTATCCGCAGCCGGGACGGTACTCGCTGGGCCACACGGGGATCTTCCGCTAGGAGGACGTTCCACCACCGGACAGGCCCTGGAACAGCCCTAGGCCTGGTACTCGTCGGCCTTCCTCGGCTCCACGCTCTGGACCATCCCGCTCAGCACCAGCGAGCGGTTGTCGAAGCGCTCGGTGTCCACGCCGTTCTCCTTCAGGACGCTCATGGCGGCGGCGTGCACGACCCGCAGCACCGGGGTCGCGGCGCGCAGCGCGTCGTCGGCCATGAAGCGGTGCCGCCAGGGCTTGTCGGCCCAGACATGGCGCAGACCGAACGGCTCGGGGAGGGTGAGCTTGCCGCCGAGGAAGTCCAGGACCGGCGGGAACCACGTCAGCGGGGCGCGGGCGGCGAGCCGGACGACCTCGCCCGCGTCGATGAGCGGGAGCGTGATCTTCTTGGTCTCCCAGAACCGGACGGTCTTCGCGACGTCCTTGGTCTTGGGCTCCGGCTTGGTCGTGAAGAGGCCGTGGACCGGGCCGAGGGCGTGACCGGTCACCTCGATGCGCAGCGTCTCGTGCAGGACCGTGACGGTGATCATCAGCGTGAGCACCAGCTGGCCGTCCCACAGGACGAACTGGACGCCCAGATAGTGGCGGTTGCCGGCGCCGAACTGCTGCTCGTTGCAGATGCGCTCTATCTCGTGCCCGCGGATCTGGTACGCGTCGGTGTCCGTGCCGTCCGGGCGGGAGACCGAGCCGGCTTTCTCGCCGACCGGCGCGACGATCCAGTGGCGCACCGACGGGGCCGGGAAGCCACCGGTGTGCAGCGGCGAGCGCTCCAGCAGACGCAGCCGGTCGTGGATCACCCGGACGACGTCCCAGCTGCGGAAGGGGTGGATCTCGACGCCTTCCTGCGCGGGCCTGAGCTCCTCGGCGAGCTGCCAGCTGCCCCAGCGCGTCCCCATGCCGAGTATCCCTTTGGGGCCGGCGTAGAAGACGACGTTGCTGCTCTGCTCGGCGCTGACTTTGGCGAGATTCTGCCGGAGGGTCTCGGCGGCGACCTGGTTGGGATCCTGCGGTACCGCCTCCGGGATCTTCGCGGCCACGCCACCGCCCTCGAGCAGGCCTTTCCACGCCTCCCGCATGGCCACGGCGGACGTCTCGCAGATCTGCTTGGCCCACCACCACCCGACCACCGGGGCGATGACCATGGCGCGGACGTACAGCGGCCAGAAGCCGTTCAGCGGCAGCTTGACCATGAAGAACACGGCGACACCGGCCAGCACCACCAGCAGCGCCCCGCCGAGCAGGGAGACGCCGCTGCCCTCGCCGTCCTTGGAGAGCATCTTCTTGAGCTGGAAGGCGCCCAGCCACAGCAGCACACCGGGCAGGAACAGCAGCCCGAACAGCACCATGATCAGCGTGAGTTTGGCGTCCCGCTGCTTGCGGACCCGGGTGGCGGACAGGCAGTGCTCGACGATGGTCTGCGGTTCCGTCCCGAAGGACTGGATGAGGGCCTTGCGGCCGCCGCCGAGCATCCGTACCTGGACGGCGCGCGAGAACGCCTCGCCGAGGTTGGGGGCGAACAGCGACAGCTTCGGCTTCTTGATCTCGGACTTGTGGGCATCGGAGTCGGCCTTGGCGATGTCGGCGAGCGGGCTGTCGCGATAGGCGGCCGAGGCCAGCGCCTGGGTCGCGGCCGTCTGGCCGGCGCCCCCGGAGACCGGCACCTGCGCCCCCGGACTGAAGTCAAAGCCGTCTGCCACTACCGCCCCCATCACCGCACGCATCCGATGATGCGGCTCTTTCCCGACTACCGCTCACGGCACACCTGCTGAGCCTGTGACCTCCGCTCTCAGCGTACAGCCGCCGTCCAGCCCAAGGGAGTTGAGCCGGACAGCGGCTGATGCACCGTTCACTATGCGCCGTTCGACTAGGCGTCGTTCTCCGTCTCTTCGCGCACCTTGTCGGCGAGCTGCGGCGGCATCGGTTCATGCCGTGCGTAGCCGCGGGTGAAGCGGCCGGTGCCGTGCGAGAGGGAGCGCAGATCGACGGCGTAGCGGCCGAGCTCGGTCTCGGGGACCTCGGCGCGGATGAGGGTGCGGCCCGCCCCGGACTGCTCGGTGCCCACCACCCGGCCGCGGCGGCCCGACAGATCGCTCATCACCGGGCCGACGAAATCGTCCGGAACCAGCACGCTCACCTCGGCGACCGGCTCCAGCAGATCGATCCGGATGTCGGCGGCGGCCTCGCGCAGCGCCAGCGCACCGGACTTCTGGAACGCGGCGTCCGAGGAGTCGACAGAGTGCGCCTTGCCGTCCAGCAGCGTGACGCGGATGTCGACGAGGGGATGCCCGGCGGCGACCCCGCGCGCGGCCTGGGCGCGTACGCCCTTCTCCACGGACGGGATGAACTGCCGGGGCACCGCGCCGCCCACGACCTTGTCGACGAACTCGATGCCGGAGCCGCCCGGCAGCGGTTCGACCATGATCTCGCAGATCGCGAACTGGCCGTGGCCGCCGGACTGTTTGACATGGCGGCCGCGCCCGGACGCGGCGGAGCCGAAGGTCTCCCGCAGCGCCACCTTGTGCGGCACGGTGTCGACCTGGACGCCGTAGCGGGAACGCAGCCGCTCCAGCGCCACATCGACATGGGCCTCGCCCAGGCACCACAGCACCATCTGATGGGTGTCCGGATTGTGTTCCAGACGCAGCGTCGGATCCTCCGCCACCAGGCGGGCCAGGCCGATGGAGAGCTTGTCCTCGTCGGCCTTGCTGTGTGCCTCGATGGCGACCGGCAGCAGCGGGTCCGGCATCGTCCAGGGCTCCATCAGCAGCGGAGCGTCCTTGGCCGAGAGGGTGTCGCCGGTCTCGGCACGGGTCAGCTTCGCCACGCACGCCAGATCCCCCGCGATCGCCTGGGACAGCGGGCGCTGCTGTTTGCCGAACGGGGCGGACAGTGCGCCGATCCGCTCGTCGACGTCATGGTCCTCGTGCCCGCGGTCCTCCAGACCGTGCCCCGAGACATGCACCGTCTCGTCGGGGCGCAGGGTGCCGGAGAAGACCCGGACCAGCGAGATCCGGCCGACGTACGGGTCGGAGGAGGTCTTGACCACCTCGGCCGCGAGCGGGCCGTCGGGATCGCAGGCCAGCGCCGTGCACGGAGTGCCGTCGGTACCGGTCACGGCCGGTGCCTCACGCTCCGCGGGCGTCGGGAAACCGCCGGTGATCAGCTCCAGCAGCTCGACGGTGCCCAGCCCCTGCTTGGCGCCGTCGGAGGCCGGGGCGGCGGCCAGTACGGGGTGAAAGGTGCCCCGGGCGACCGCCGTCTCCAAGTCCCCGATGAGCGTCTTGATATCGATCTCCTCGCCGCCGAGATACCGGTCCATGAGCGACTCGTCCTCGCTCTCCGCGATGATCCCCTCGATGAGGCGGTTACGGGCCTGCTCGATCAGCGGCAGCTCGTCCGCCGTCGGCGCACGCTCCGCGCGCTCGCCGGAGGAGTGGTCGAAGACCCGCTGGGAGAGCAGACCGATCAGGCCGTGCACGGGGGCGTGGCCGTCGGCGCCCGGCGTGCCGTACAGCGGGAGATACAGGGGCAGTACGGCGTCAGGATCCTCGCCGCCGAAGGTGTCGCGGCACAGCTGGGTCATCTCGTCGAAGTCGGACCGGGCCGCCTCCAGGTGCGTGACGACCAGTGCGCGCGGCATGCCGACCGCCGCGCACTCGTCCCAGACCATCCGGGTCGAGCCGTCCACCCCGTCCGCCGCCGAAACGACGAAGAGGGCCGCGTCCGCTGCCCGCAGACCGGCCCTCAGCTCCCCGACGAAATCGGCGTATCCGGGGGTATCCAGGAGATTGATCTTGATGTCGCCCCAGTCGACCGGGACCAGGGAGAGCTGTACGGAACGCTGCTGGCGGTGCTCGATCTCGTCGTAGTCCGACAGACAGCCGCCGTCCTCTACCCGGCCCGCCCGATTGACCGCGCCGGATGCCAGCGCGAGCGCCTCGACCAGGGTGGTCTTGCCCGAGCCGCTGTGGCCGACCAGCACCACATTCCGCAGGGCGGTGGGCCGGTCGGCCGTCGATGCGCCTCCGGCGGCTCCCGGGCGTGTACTCGATTTCTCGCTCATGTGTCTCGCCTCCAGGTCGACACTTTGCGGTGATTCGAGCTTTCCACCGAGGTCACCATGCGTCCATACATGGCGCAACGGGGGGCGGGGGATCGGGCCGGTGATCCGGCCCGGGAATGCGCCGGGAGGCGTGCGGCAAGGGGCCTGCGCCGTGCGTTGCACCCGGCGCCGCGATGCGTTCGTGGTCGCCCGTGGCCGCCTGGCTACGATGGGCCAGCCGGTGGCCCCTTGACCGCGCGGCCCGTATCGACCTCCGGGAAGGCCATGCTGAACAAGTACGCGCGTGCTTTCTTCACGCGTGTTCTCACGCCGTTCGCCGCCCTGCTCATTCGCCTCGGGGTCAGCCCGGACGCGGTCACCCTCGTCGGGACCGGCGGCGTGGTGGCCGGCGCGCTGATCTTCTATCCGGAGGGCGAGTTCTTCTGGGGCACGGTCGTCATCACCCTCTTCGTCTTCTCCGACCTGGTCGACGGCAACATGGCGCGCCAGCTGGGCCGCTCCAGCCGCTGGGGGGCCTTTCTGGACTCCACCCTCGACCGGGTCGCCGACTCGGCGATCTTCGGCGGGCTGGCCCTGTGGTACGCCGGGGGCGGCAACGACCTGGTGCTCTGTGCGATGGCGATCTTCTGCCTCGCCAGCGGCCAGGTGGTCTCGTACACCAAGGCGCGCGGCGAGGCCATCGGACTGCCGGTGAACGTCAACGGCCTGGTGGAGCGCGCCGAGCGGCTGGTCATCACGCTGGTGGCCTGCGGCCTGGCGGGTCTGCGCACGTTCGGGGTGCCCGGCGTCGAAATCCTGCTGCCGATCGCGCTGTGGATCGTCGGCGTCGGCAGCGCCGTCACCCTGGGCCAGCGCGTGGTGACGGTACGCCGGGAGTCGGCCGAGGCCGACGCCATCGCACAAGGGGGGAACGGCGTATGAGCCGCAAGCCGGTCATCGACACCGGGAAGCTGGCCGACAGGCTCTACGGCCTGGGCTGGAGCACCGTCAAGAAGCTGCCCGAAGGGGTCGCCGTACGGCTCGGGCAGCGGATCGCCGACACCGTCTGGAAGCGCCGCGGCAAGGGCATCCGCCGCCTGGAGTCGAACCTCGCCAGGGTCGTCCCGGACGCCTCGCCGCAGCGCCTGGCCGAGCTCTCCCGGGCCGGGATGCGCTCGTACATGCGCTACTGGATGGAATCCTTCCGCCTGCCGGCCTGGAGCAAGGACCGCATAAGGAACGGCTTCGTGGCCGAGGACGTCCACCACCTGACCGACGGCCTGGCAAGCGACCGCGGCGTCATCCTCGCCCTGCCCCACATGGGCAACTACGACCTCGCCGGCGTCTGGGTCACCACCAAGCTGAACACCCCCTTCACCACCGTCGCCGAACGCCTCAAGCCCGAATCCCTCTACGACCGTTTCGTCGGCTACCGCGAGGGCCTGGGCATGGAGGTCCTGCCGCACACCGGCGGCGCCGCCTTCGGCACCCTCGCGCGCCGGCTCCGGGCCGGCGGGCTGGTCTGCCTCGTCGCCGACCGCGACCTCTCCAGTTCCGGCATACCGGTCAAGTTCTTCGGCGAGGAGGCCAAGATGCCGGCCGGCCCCGCGATGCTCGCCGTACAGACCGGCGCGATGCTGCTGCCCGTCACTCTCTGGTACGACGAGACTCCCGTCATGCGCGGCCGGGTCCATTCGGAGATCGAGGTCCCGCAGACCGGCACCCGCACCGAAAAGGCCGCTCAGATGACCCAGGCGCTCGCCGACGCCTTCGCCTCCGGCATCGCCGACCACCCCGAGGACTGGCACATGCTGCAGCGCCTGTGGCTCGCCGACCTGGAACCGCGCGACGAGCCCGGCGCCCCGTCCTCCCGAACGGAGACGCCGTGAAGATCGGCATCGTCTGCCCGTACGCCTGGGACGTCCCCGGCGGCGTCCAGTTCCACATCCGCGACCTGGCCGAACATCTCATCCGGCTCGGCCATGAGGTCTCCGTCCTCGCCCCCGCCGACGACGAGACCCCGCTGCCCCCGTACGTCGTCTCCGCGGGCCGCGCCGTACCCGTCCCCTACAACGGCTCGGTGGCCCGCCTCAACTTCGGCTTCCTCTCCGCCGCCCGGGTCCGCCGCTGGCTGCAGAACGGCGCCTTCGACGTCATCCACATCCACGAACCGGCCTCCCCCTCGCTCGGCCTGCTCTCCTGCTGGGCGGCCCAGGGCCCGATCGTGGCGACCTTCCACACCTCCAACCCGCGCTCCCGGGCCATGATCGCGGCCTATCCGATCCTCCAGCCCGCCCTGGAGAAGATCAGCGCCCGCATCGCGGTCAGCGAATACGCCCGCCGCACCCTCGTGGAGCACCTCGGCGGCGACGCGGTGGTCATCCCCAACGGCGTGGACGTCGACTTCTTCGCCCGCGCCGAGCCCAAGCGCGAGTGGCAGGGACGGACCATCGGCTTCATCGGCCGCATCGACGAGCCGCGCAAGGGCCTGCCCGTGCTGATGAAGGCGCTCCCCGACATTCTCGCCGAGGTCCCCGACGCCCGGCTCCTGGTGGCGGGCCGCGGCGACGAGGAAGAGGCGGTCGCGACCCTGCCCCCCGCCCTGCGTTCCCGCGTCGAATTCCTCGGCATGGTCACGGACGAGGACAAGGCCCGCCTGCTGCGCAGCGTGGACGTCTACGTCGCCCCCAACACCGGCGGCGAATCCTTCGGCATCATCCTGGTGGAGGCCCTGTCGGCCGGCGCCCCCGTCCTGGCCAGCGACCTGGATGCCTTCGCACAGGTCCTCGACCAGGGCGAGGCCGGTGAACTCTTCACCAACGAGGACGCACAAGCCCTGGCCACCGCCGCCGTACGCCTCCTGGGCGACCCGGCCCGCCTCGCCGAACTCCGCGACCGCGGCATCAAGCACGTACGCCGCTTCGACTGGTCGACGGTAGGCGCCGACATCCTCGCCGTCTACGAAACGGTGACCGCAGGCGCCGCCTCGGTGGCCACCGACGAACGGGTAGGCCTGAGGGCACGCTGGGGCCTGGCCCGCGACTAGCCCAAACCCGCACCACACCACCCAGGCGAGCCCCCCGCACCCGCTTTTTCACCCACCCCCCACGGAAGGCGCCGGGCCGCAGCGGCGAAGCCGCGGAGGCCCGGCACCGCAGCCGAAAAGCCCCGCGCAGCGGACACAGCCCGCCGCAGGCGAACGGCGGCGCAGCCGAACAGCCCCGCGCAGCGAAATCGGCGCCGCAGGCGAAACGGCGCCGCGCTGAACCACGTACGGCCAAGGCACAGCGCAGCGACCCGGCAGGCGAAACGGCGCCGCACCCGACCACGTACGGCCAAGGCACAGCGCAGCGCATCGGCGCCCCCGCCGGATACCGGTAACGTCGCCCTGCGTGACCACCCTCATCTGGATCGCCGTCGCGATCGTCCTCATCGGTATCTACCTGAGCTGGACGGCCGGCCGTCTGGACCGTTTGCACGCGCGGATCGACGCGGCCAAGGCGGCCCTGGACGCCCAGCTCCTGCGCCGCGCCTCGGTTGCCCAGGAGGTGGGCACGTCGGGGGTTCTCGACCCCGCCGCTTCCATCGTTCTCTACCAGGCCGCCCACGAGGCCCGGCAGGCCCAGGACGATCACCGCGAGGTCGCGGAGAGCGAACTGAGCCAGGCGCTGCGCGCGATCTTCGCCGAAGACGCCCAGCTGGAAGCCGTACGGCAGGCCCCCGGCGGCGAGCAGACGGTTACCGAACTCACTGCGGCCGTACGCCGTGTCCCGATGGCCCGCCGCTTCCACAACGACGCCGTACGGGCCGCACGAGCGGTCCGCCGGCACCGGGTCGTGCGCTACCTCCGCCTCGCGGGCCACGCCCCGTTCCCCCTGGCCTTCGAGATGGATGATGAGCCGCCGGCGGTGCTGGACGACCGCTCGGCGGGTGGCTGACAATGGAGACCGAAGGTAAAAGAGGGTAAAACGGGCAGAGATCGTCGGACGGGAGGTCCGACGCGCGACTCCCGGCCATGTGACGCGATGTCGTAACGAGCCACCCGCCTTGAATTGGCCCTTTCCTCTGCCCCCACGCAAACGGTTGTGTGGGCGACACGCACAACCACCCGCAAAGAGTGAGGTCAACCGTGTCCAGCACGCCCACCACGCCCCAGCACCCCGAGACCGGAACCGCGCGCGTCAAGCGCGGTATGGCCGAGCAGCTCAAGGGCGGCGTGATCATGGACGTCGTCACGCCGGAAGAGGCGAAGATCGCCGAGGACGCGGGCGCCGTCGCCGTCATGGCCCTGGAGCGGGTCCCCGCCGACATCCGCAAGGACGGCGGCGTGGCCCGGATGTCCGACCCTGACATGATCGACGGGATCATCAACGCCGTCTCCATCCCGGTCATGGCCAAGTCCCGCATCGGCCACTTCGTCGAGGCCCAGGTCCTGCAGTCGCTCGGTGTCGACTACATCGACGAGTCCGAGGTCCTCACCCCGGCCGACGAGGTCAACCACTCCGACAAGTGGGCCTTCACCACCCCCTTCGTCTGTGGTGCCACCAACCTGGGCGAGGCGCTGCGCCGGATCGCCGAGGGTGCCGCCATGATCCGCTCGAAGGGCGAGGCCGGCACCGGCAACGTCGTCGAGGCGGTCCGCCACCTGCGTCAGATCAAGGCCGAGATCGCCAAGCTGCGCGGCTGTGACAACAACGAGCTGTTCGCCGCCGCCAAGGAGCTGCGCGCCCCGTACGAGATCGTCAAGGAGGTCGCCGAGCTCGGCAAGCTGCCGGTCGTGCTGTTCTCCGCCGGTGGTGTGGCCACCCCGGCCGACGCCGCACTGATGCGTCAGCTCGGCGCCGAGGGCGTGTTCGTCGGCTCCGGCATCTTCAAGTCCGGCGACCCCGCCAAGCGCGCCGCCGCGATCGTGAAGGCCACCACCTTCTACGACGACCCCAAGGTCATCGCGGATGTCTCCCGCAACCTGGGCGAGGCCATGGTCGGCATCAACTGCGACACCCTCCCCGAGGCCGAGCGCTACGCCAACCGCGGCTGGTAAGGACAGGGACGTACAGGCAGATGAGCACCCCCATCATCGGTGTGCTGGCGCTCCAGGGTGACGTCCGCGAGCACGTCAAGGCGCTCGCGGACGCCGACGCCCAGGCGCGGCCGATCCGCCGCCCCGAGGAGCTGGACGAGGTCGACGGCCTGGTCATACCGGGCGGCGAGTCCACCACCATGTCCAAGCTGGCCGTTTCCTTCGGCATGCTCGAGCCGCTGCGCGCGTTCGTCCGGGCGGGCAAGCCGGTCTACGGCACCTGCGCCGGCATGATCATGGTCGCGGACAAGCTGCTGGACGCCCGGGAGGACCAGGAGACGCTCGGCGGCGTCGACATGATCGTGCGCCGTAACGCCTTCGGACGGCAGAACGAGTCCTTCGAGGCGGCCATCGACGTGGCCGGCATCCCCGGCGGACCGGTTGAGGGCGTCTTCATCCGGGCGCCCTGGGTCGAGTCGGTCGGTGCCGCGGTCGAGGTGCTGGCGACGTACAACGGGCACACCGTGGCCGTGCGACAAGGTAACGTCCTCGCCACGTCGTTCCACCCGGAGCTCACCGGCGACCACCGGGTCCACGCCCTGTTCGTGGACATGGTGCGTCACACCGTGTGACGTGACCCCGGTAGGATCCAAGGCGTTCGTTTCAGAAGTGGGTTACGCGAAGGAGACAGGCGGATGTCCGGCCACTCTAAATGGGCTACGACGAAGCACAAGAAGGCCGTGATCGATGCCAAGCGCGGCAAGCTCTTCGCGAAGCTGATCAAGAACATCGAGGTTGCGGCGCGCACCGGTGGCGCCGACATCGACGGCAACCCGACCCTCTTCGACGCCATCCAGAAGGCGAAGAAGAGCTCGGTGCCCAACAAGAACATCGACTCCGCGGTCAAGCGCGGTGCCGGTCTCGAGGCGGGCGGCGCCGACTACGAAACCATCATGTACGAGGGTTACGGCCCCAACGGTGTCGCAGTCCTCATCGAGTGCCTCACCGACAACCGCAACCGCGCCGCCTCCGACGTCCGCGTCGCGATGACCCGTAACGGCGGTTCGATGGCCGACCCGGGCTCGGTGTCCTACCTGTTCAACCGCAAGGGCGTGGTGATCGTCCCCAAGGGCGAGCTGGCCGAGGACGACGTGCTCGGCGCCGTCCTGGACGCGGGTGCCGAGGAGGTCAACGACCTCGGTGAGTCCTTCGAGGTGCTCAGCGAGGCCACCGACCTGGTCGCGGTCCGTTCCGCGCTCCAGGGGGCCGGCATCGACTACGACTCGGCCGACGCCAACTTCGTCCCGACCATGCAGGTCGAGCTCGAGGAAGAGGGCGCGCGCAAGATCTTCAAGCTGATCGACGCGCTGGAGGACAGCGACGACGTGCAGAACGTCTTCGCCAACTTCGACGTCTCGGACGACGTCATGGCCAAGGTCGACGCCTGAGGCGGCCACACCACGGCTGACGCGGACGGGCCGACGGGGAACACACCCCGTCGGCCCGTCGCGTTGTCAGTGCCACCCGATACTGTGCTGAGCAGGGGATCTCCGTCCCCCCATGGGGGAGCGGCGGGCCGAAACGGTACGGCAGGTGCGGCAGGCAGGTGCGGCATCAGGTACGGCATGAGGGGAGGGGCACCGTGAAGGTGCTCGGGGTGGACCCGGGGCTGACGCGCTGCGGCGTCGGCGTGGTCGAAGGGATGGCCGGCCGGCCGCTGACGATGGCCGGGGTCGGCGTCGTGCGGACGCCCGCGGACGCCGATATCGCGCACCGCCTCGTGCTCATCGAGCGCGGCATCGAGGAGTGGCTGGACACGCACCGCCCCGAATACGTCGCCGTGGAGCGGGTGTTCAGCCAGCACAACGTCCGCACGGTCATGGGCACCGCCCAGGCCAGCGCGGTCGCCATGCTCTGCGCCGCCCGCCGCGGACTGCCGGTGGCGCTGCACACCCCCAGCGAGGTCAAGGCCGCCGTGACCGGATCGGGCCGCGCCGACAAGGCGCAGGTCGGCGCGATGGTCACCCGGCTGCTGCGGCTCGACGCGCCGCCCAAACCTGCCGACGCCGCGGACGCCCTGGCGCTGGCCATCTGTCACATCTGGCGCGCTCCCGCGGTCAACCGCCTCCAGCAGGCGCATGCCGCGGCCCGCCGCGCCGCTCCCGTACGCACGCTGAAGGGCACCCGATGATCGCTTTTGTCTCCGGCCCGGTCGCGGCCCTGGCCCCCGACTCCGCCGTGGTCGAGGTCGGCGGTATCGGCATGGCCGTCCAGTGCACGCCCAACACCCTGTCCGGGCTGCGCATCGGTCAGCAGGCCAAGATCGCCACGTCCCTCGTCGTCCGCGAGGATTCCCTGACGCTGTACGGGTTCGCCGACGACGACGAGCGCCAGACCTTCGAGCTGCTGCAGACCGCCAGCGGCGTCGGCCCCCGGCTCGCGCAGGCCATGCTGGCCGTGCACGCCCCGGACACCCTGCGGCTGGCGGTCGCCAACGGCGATGAGAAGACCCTCACCGCCGTGCCCGGCATCGGCAAGAAGGGCGCGCAGAAGCTGCTCCTGGAGCTCAAGGACCGGCTCGGCGCGCCCATGGGCACGAGCCGCGCGGCCATCGGCAGCCCCGTCACGGCCGGCTGGCGCGACCAGCTGCACGCCGCGCTGATCGGACTCGGCTATGCCACCCGCGAGGCGGACGAAGCGCTGGACGCGGTCGCCCCGCAGGCGGAGGCGGCCGTCGCCGACGGCGCGCAGCCGAAGGTGCCGCAGCTACTCAAGGCGGCCCTGCAGACGCTGAACCGCGCGCGATGACCGGCGCCGGACGGGCCGCGCGCCCCCGACCGTACGACTCCACCGGCGGCCCGGCCGCCCCGACCCCGCGAGGCAACCCGCAGTGAACTGGGACGACACCGCACCCTCCACCGCCGACGACCTGCCCGCCGACGCGCCCGACCGGTTGGTGGCGGCCGATGCCGACGGCGAGGACACCGCCGTCGAGGCCGCGCTGCGCCCCAAGGACCTGGAGGAGTTCGTCGGCCAGGAGCGGGTGCGTGAACAGCTCGACCTGGTGCTGCGGGCCGCCCGCGCCCGTGGCGCCACCGCCGATCACGTCCTGCTCTCCGGAGCCCCGGGGCTGGGCAAGACGACCCTCTCGATGATCATCGCGGCCGAGATGGGCGCCCCGATCCGGATCACCTCCGGCCCCGCCATCCAGCACGCCGGCGATCTCGCCGCGATCCTCTCCTCCCTCCAGGAGGGCGAGGTCCTCTTCCTCGACGAGATCCACCGGATGTCCCGGCCCGCCGAGGAAATGCTCTACATGGCGATGGAGGATTTCCGCGTCGATGTGATCGTGGGGAAGGGGCCGGGGGCCACCGCCATTCCGCTGGAGCTTCCCCCGTTCACGCTGGTCGGGGCGACGACCCGGGCCGGTCTGCTGCCGCCCCCGCTGCGCGATCGCTTCGGGTTCACCGGCCATATGGAGTTCTACGCCCCGGCCGAGCTGGAGCGGGTCATCCACCGCTCGGCCGGCCTGCTGGATGTCGACATAGCGGCAGCGGGCGCCGCCGAGATCGCCGGCCGGTCGCGCGGCACGCCCCGTATCGCCAACCGCCTGCTGCGCCGCGTCCGCGACTACGCCCAGGTCAAGGCGGACGGCGTGATCACCCGCGAGATCGCCTCTCAGGCCCTGGCCGTCTACGAGGTCGACGGCCGCGGCCTGGACCGCCTGGACCGCGCCGTGCTCACGGCCCTGCTCAAGCTGTTCGGCGGCGGCCCGGTGGGTCTGTCGACGCTGGCGGTCGCGGTGGGGGAGGAGCGCGAGACGGTCGAGGAGGTGGCCGAGCCGTTCCTCGTACGGGAAGGACTGCTGGCCAGGACGCCGCGGGGCCGGATCGCGACGCCGGCGGCGTGGGCCCACATGGGGCTGGTCCCGCCGCAGCAGCAAGCGGGTGCCGGCGGGCAGCAGGGCCTGTTCGGGCCGTGACGGCGCGGAGACTCGCCCGGTCAGGAACTGCGGTGCGATGCTGGGCGTTGTTCCACTGGTGGGGACTCGCTTAGACTCCGCCGATGCCGTCCGCATGGACGGTATACCCACCCCCGTATATGAGACCGCGCAGCTGCGGTCGTGCGAAGGATTCCCGTCCCGTGAGTATCGTGACTCTCCTCCCCTTCATCGTCCTCATCGGGGCCATGTTCCTGATGACCCGGTCTGCCAAGAAGAAGCAGCAGGCGGCGCAGCAGATGCGCAACGAAATGCAGCCCGGCACCGGCATCCGGACGATCGGGGGCATGTACGCCACCGTCAAGGAAATCCACGAGGAATCGGTCCTCCTGGAGGTCGCACCGGGCGTGCACGCCATCTACGCCAAGAACGCCATCGGCGCCGTGCTGGCCGATGACGAGTACAACCGCATCCTGGACGGCGCGGACCCGATCAAGTCCGGCGAGCCGGTCGTTCCGGACGACGCCTCGTCGCTGACCGGCGACGCCGCCGATGAGGACACCGACAAGGGTGACCAGGCCGAGAAGATCGACCTCGGCAAGGACGCCCCCAAGGCCGACGCCGACAAGCCGGCCGCCGAGGACGCCAAGACCGACGAGGACGCCGCCGAGGCCGTTGACGCGAAGGACGCCGACAAGGCCGACGCGGATTCCGCCGAGGAGGACAAGAAGTCCGGCGGCGCCGACGCGAAGTAGTCCGCCCCCGACGGAGCCGTGGTGCGCCGCGCGTTCGGCGCGCCGCGGCTCCTCGACGGTCTAGGCTCCGGCGGGGGGCACGTCCCCACAACACTTCGTGGCCGCTCGGCGACACCCGAAGCCGAGGGGTTGGACAGGGAGATACGAGAAGGTGGCAGCACCGAATAAGGGCCGCAGGGCGCCCGCGGGCCAGGGTCATCCGGGCCGCACCCTGGTCCTGATCCTGATCGCGATGATCGGGCTGGTCGGCGGGATGTTCTACTACGGGCATCTGACGCCCCGGCTGGGCATCGACCTGGCGGGCGGCACCAGCTTCACGCTGGCGGCCCAGAACCAGCCGGGCAAGCCCAACGCGATCAACGAGACCAACATGAACACCGCCGCCGGGATCATGGAGCGACGGGTCAACGGTCTCGGTGTGTCCGAGACCGAGGTCCAGACGCAGGGCAGCGACCACATCATCGTGAACATCCCCAAGGGGACAGACGCGAAGCAGGCCCGCCAGCAGGTCGGCACCACCGCCCAGCTCGGATTCCGGCCGGTGCTGATCACCACCGCGGGCGCCAAGACCCCCGCGCCCAAGCCCACGCCCTCCAAGAACACCGGCAAGGGCGGCCAGGGCAAGAACGCCCAGGGCGACGGCGAGAAGGTCACCGGCAAGCCGGGCACCCAGCAGAACGCCTCGGCGACGCCCAGCACCAAGCCCACCACGCAGGGCCGCGCCGTCACGGACTCGCTGAAGAAGGCACCGTCCGCCAAGCCCAGCCCCTCCGGCTCGGCCAAGCCGTCCACGCCGCCGGTGCCGCCCACGGGTGGCGCCGACCAGATCTCGCCGGCCCTGCAGAAGCAGCTCGCCGCGCTGGACTGCGCCACTCCGCAGGGCCGCGCGGTGGCAGGCCAGAAGGCCGCCGGCGCCAAGCCGTCCGAGTCGGTCGTCGCCTGTAAGGACGACGGCTCGCAGAAGTACGTGCTGGGCCCGGTCGCCGTCGAGGGCATGGACGTCAAGGACGCCAAGGCGGTCTTCGACAGCCAGCAGGGCCAGGGCTGGATCGTCCAGATGGACTTCACCTCCGATGGTGGCAAGAAGTTCGCGGACATCACCGGCAAGCTCGCCACCAAGACGGAGCCGCAGAACCAGTTCGCGATCGTCCTGGACGGCGCGGTGGTCTCCGACCCGCGGGTCAGGGAGCAGCTCAACGGCGGCAGCGCCACCATCTCCGGCGGTTTCACCCAGCAGTCCGCCGAGGACCTGGGCAACATGCTGTCGTACGGCGCCCTGCCGCTCTCCTTCAAGATCGACGACGAGACCACGGTCACCGCGGCGCTCGGCGGTGAGCAGCTGCACGCCGGTCTGATCGCCGGCGCGATCGGCCTCGCACTGGTCGTCCTCTACCTCGTCGCCTACTACCGGGGGCTGGCGCTGGTCGCGCTGGCGAGCCTGTTGGTCTCGGCGATACTGACGTACGCGATCATGACGTTGCTCGGGCCGGCCATCGGGTTCGCGCTGAACCTCCCGGCCGTCTGCGGCGCCATCGTCGCCATCGGTATCACCGCCGACTCGTTCATCGTCTACTTCGAACGCATCCGGGACGAGATCCGCGAGGGCCGCACCCTGCGTCCGGCCGTCGAGCGCGGCTGGCCGCGGGCCCGCCGCACGATTCTGGTCTCCGACTTCGTGTCGTTCCTGGCCGCCGCGGTGCTGTTCATCGTCACCGTCGGCAAGGTGAAGGGCTTCGCGTTCACGCTCGGCCTGACCACCGTCCTCGACGTCGTCGTGGTCTTCTTGTTCACCAAGCCGCTGATGACGCTCCTGGCCCGGCGGAAGTTCTTCGCCAACGGCCATCCCTGGTCGGGCCTCGATCCCAAGCGCCTGGGAGCCAAGCCGCCGCTGCGCCGCCGTCGCGGCAGCGCCCCCACCCAGACGAAGGAGGCGTGAGATGTCCAAGCTCGGAAGCATCGGCGCCCGGCTCTACCGCGGCGAGGTCGGCTACGACTTCATCGGCAAGCGGAAGATCTGGTACGGCGTCTCGATCCTCATCACCATCACGGCCCTCGTCGGCCTGGCGGTGCGCGGTCTGAACTTCGGTATCGAGTTCTCCGGCGGCGCGGTCTTCGCCACCCCCAACACCTCGGTGTCCGCCACCCAGGCGCAGCACCAGGCCGAGTCCGCGGCCAGTGGCCACCAGGCCGTGGTGCAAAAGCTCGGCGACGGCTCGCTGCGCATCCAGATCAGCGGCCTGGACACCAAGCAGGCGCTGCCGGTCCAGGAAGAGCTCGCCAAGGACCTGAAGGTCCCGGTCAAGGACATCAACACCCAGCTGGTCGGCCCGAGTTGGGGCGAGCAGATCGCCGACAAGGCGTGGCTGGGTCTGGGCATCTTCATGGCCCTGGTGGTGCTCTATCTGGCCATCGCCTTCGAGTGGCGGATGGCGCTGGCGGCCCTGGTCGCGCTGATCCACGACCTCACGATCACCGTCGGCATCTACGCCCTGGTCGGCTTCGAGGTCACCCCGGGCACGGTCATCGGTCTGCTGACGATCCTCGGTTACTCCTTGTACGACACGGTCGTCGTCTTCGACAGCCTCAAGGAAGCGTCCAAGGACATCACCAAGCAGACCCGCTTCACCTACAGCGACATCGCCAACCGCAGCATCAACAGCACCCTGGTGCGGTCCATCAACACCACGGTGGTGGCGCTGCTCCCGGTCGCCGGTCTGCTGTTCGTCGGCGGCGGTGTGCTGGGCGCGGGCATGCTCAACGACATCTCGCTGGCGCTGTTCGTCGGTCTGGCCGCCGGTGCGTACTCCTCGATCTTCATCGCCACTCCGCTGGTCGCCGACCTCAAGGAGCGCGAGCCGCAGATGAAGGCGCTGGCCAAGCGGGTGAAGGCGAAGCGCGCCTCGGCCGCGGCCAAGGAGGGGAGCGAGGACGACCCGCAGGATGCGGCCCCCGGCACGCAGGATTCCGAGGACGACCCCGCGGTCGTCGGACCGCGCAACCAGCCCGCCTCCCGTAACCGCGGACGCGGCCGCCCGTCGGGCAAGCGCCGATGAAGGCCGCCGCGGAGCTGCGTGAGCTGCTGCTGAGCCGGATCGCGGACGTCCCGGACCACCCCCAGCCGGGCGTGATGTTCAAGGACATCACCCCGCTGCTGGCCGACCCGGCCGCCTTCGGCGCGCTGACCGAGGCGTTCGCGGACCTGTGCCGGCTGCATCGCACGGACAAGGTCGTCGGGCTGGAGGCGCGCGGTTTCATCCTCGCCGCCCCCGTCGCCGTACAGGCGGGCATCGGTTTCGTCCCCGTACGCAAGGCGGGCAAGCTGCCCGGTGCGACGCTCGGGCAGGCCTACGAGCTGGAGTACGGCACCGCCGAGATCGAGATCCACGCCGATGCGCTGGCCCCGGGGGACCGGGTCCTGGTGATCGACGACGTACTGGCCACCGGCGGCACCGCCGATGCGTCGCTGCAGCTCATCCGCCGTGCCGGCGCCGAGGTCGCGGGCGTCGCGGTGCTGCTGGAGCTCGGTTTCCTCGCCGGCCGGCAGCGGCTGGAGCCGGGCCTGAAGGGCGCCCCGCTGGAGGCGCTGATCACGGTCTGAGCGACCGCACCCGCCAGATGAGGCAGCAGGGGCACCCGGAATCTTCCGGGTGCCCCTGCTGCTGTGTCATGTACGGAGCCATGGCCGCGCGAGAGCGGCGGCCGTGGGGTCGATACCATGGCACCCCGGCCTGTTTGTGGTCTCGGGGTCCGGAACCGCTTGAGGAGTGCTCTTGCCAGACGAGGCCCAGCCGCTCTCCCCCGGACTGCGTCCGAAGGGATCCCCCGACGCGCGCCCGGACGAGACGAAGCCCAAGGACGCGGCTTCCGCGGCCACGCCCCGGCCCGAGAAGAGCGGCGCCGAGGGCAGTGACCGGCCCCGTCCCGAGTCCCGGCCGAAGCCGGGCGCCGCCGCATCCGAGCCCAAGCCCGGCGCGGGTGCCGCCCCCAAGCCGCCCGCCAAGGCCGACCCGCCCGGCGCGCATGCCTCCTCGGCACCCAAGCCCGCCCCGTCCGGCTCCGCGGGCCGCTCCGGCACCCCCAACCGTGTACGGGCCCGCCTCGCCCGACTGGGCGTACAGCGCTCCAGCCCGTACAACCCGGTTCTCGAACCGCTGCTGCGCGCCGTCCGCGGCAATGATCCCAAGATCGAGACCGCGACGCTGCGCCAGGTCGAGCGCGCCTATCAGGTCGCCGAGCGCTGGCACCGCGGCCAGAAGCGCAAGAGCGGCGACCCGTACATCACCCACCCGCTCGCGGTCACCACCATCCTCGCCGAGCTGGGCATGGACCCGGCCACCCTGATGGCGGGCCTGCTGCACGACACCGTCGAGGACACCGAGTACGGCCTGGACACCCTGCGCCGCGACTTCGGCGACCAGGTGGCGCTGCTGGTCGACGGCGTCACCAAGCTCGACCGGGTCAAGTTCGGTGAGGCCGCACAGGCCGAAACCGTACGCAAGATGGTCGTCGCGATGGCCAAGGACCCCCGCGTCCTGGTGATCAAGCTCGCCGACCGGCTGCACAACATGCGCACGATGCGCTATCTCAAGCGGGAAAAGCAGGAGAAGAAGGCCCGCGAGACCCTCGAGATCTACGCGCCCCTGGCCCACCGCCTGGGCATGAACACCATCAAGTGGGAGCTGGAGGACCTCGCCTTCGCGATCCTCTACCCCAAGATGTACGACGAGATCGTGCGGCTGGTCGCCGAGCGGGCCCCCAAGCGCGACGAGTATCTGGCGATAGTGACCGACGAGGTCCAGGCCGATCTGCGCGCCGCCCGTATCAAGGCCACGGTCACCGGGCGCCCGAAGCACTACTACAGCGTCTACCAGAAGATGATCGTGCGCGGCCGCGACTTCGCCGAGATCTACGACCTGGTGGGCATCCGCGTCCTGGTCGACACGGTCCGCGACTGCTACGCCGCCCTCGGCACCATCCACGCGCGATGGAATCCGGTCCCCGGCCGGTTCAAGGACTACATCGCGATGCCCAAGTTCAACATGTACCAGTCGCTGCACACGACGGTGATCGGCCCCAGCGGCAAGCCCGTTGAGCTCCAGATCCGTACCTTCGACATGCACCGCCGCGCCGAGTACGGCATCGCCGCCCACTGGAAGTACAAGCAGGAGGCGGTGGCCGGCGCCTCCAAGATCCGTACGGACATCCCCAAGGGCGTCGGCAAGGGCTCGGGCCAGGACACCGTCAACGACATGGCCTGGCTGCGGCAGCTGCTCGACTGGCAGAAGGAGACCGAGGACCCCGGCGAGTTCCTCGAATCGCTGCGCTTCGACCTCTCCCGCAACGAAGTCTTCGTCTTCACGCCGAAGGGCGATGTCATAGCGCTGCCGGCCGGCGCCACGCCTGTCGACTTCGCGTACGCGGTGCACACCGAGGTCGGCCACCGCACGATAGGAGCGCGGGTCAACGGACGGCTCGTACCGCTCGAATCGACCCTGGACAACGGCGACTTGGTGGAGGTCTTCACCTCCAAGGCGCCCGGCGCCGGACCGTCCCGCGACTGGCTCGGCTTCGTCAAGTCCCCGCGCGCCCGCAACAAGATCCGCGGCTGGTTCTCCAAGGAGCGCCGCGACGAGGCGATCGAGCAGGGCAAGGACGCCATCGCGCGCGCGATGCGCAAGCAGAATCTGCCCATCCAGCGGATCCTGACCGGCGACTCCCTGGTGACCCTCGCGCACGAGATGCGCTACCCCGACATCTCCTCCCTCTACGCCGCCATCGGCGAGGGCCATGTCGCGGCGCAGGGCGTCGTCCAGAAGCTGGTACAGGCGCTCGGCGGCCAGGACGAGGCCACCGAGGACATCGCCGAGTCCACCCCGATCCGGCCGCGCTCCAAGCGCCGCTCCAGCGCCGACCCGGGCGTGGTCGTCAAGGGCGTCGACGATGTGTGGGTCAAGCTCGCCCGCTGCTGTACGCCGGTGCCGGGCGACCCCATCATCGGCTTCGTCACCCGCGGCAACGGCGTCTCGGTGCACCGCGCCGACTGCGTCAACGTCGACTCGCTGTCCAAGCAGCCGGAGCGGATCCTCGACGTCGAGTGGGCGCCCACCCAGTCCTCGGTCTTCCTGGTCGCCATCCAGGTCGAGGCGCTGGACCGCTCCCGCCTCCTGTCGGACGTCACCCGCATCCTGTCCGACCAGCATGTCAACATCCTCTCCGCCGCCGTCCAGACCTCCCGCGACCGGGTCGCCACCTCCCGCTTCACCTTCGAGATGGGCGACCCCAAGCATCTGGGGCATGTGCTCAAGGCCGTACGGGGTGTGGAGGGCGTGTACGACGTGTACCGCGTGACGTCGGCCCGCCGGCCGTAACGGCGCAACGAGAAGGCGGCCCCGGTACGAGATCCGTACCGGGGCCGCCTTCTCGGCTTGTTCGGCTTGTTCAGCCGCCGAACTCCTCAAGGCCCTTCAGCGCCTGGTCCAGCAGCGCCTTGCGGCCTTCCAGCTCGCGGCCGAGCTTGTCGGCCTTGGCGTTGTTGCCGGCCGCCCGCGCCGTCTCGATCTGCTTCTCCAGCTTGTCGACGGCGTCCTGGAGCTGACCGGTCAGCCCCGCGGCACGGGCCCGCGCCTCGGGGTTCGTCCGCCGCCACTCGGCTTCCTCGGCCTCCTGGATCGCGCGCTCGACGGCATGCATCCGGCCCTCGATCTTGGGGCGGGCGTCCCGCGGGACGTGGCCGATGGCCTCCCACCGCTCGTTGATCGACCGGAACGCGGCCCGCGCGCTCTTCAGGTCCGAGACCGGGAGCAGCTTCTCGGCCTCGACGGCCAGCTCCTCCTTGCGGGTCAGGTTCTCGTGCTGCTCGGCGTCGCGTTCCGCGAAGATCTCGCCGCGCGCCTGGAAGAAGACGTCCTGGGCGCCGCGGAAGCGGTTCCACAGGTCGTCCTCGTGCTCGCGCTGGGCGCGGCCGGCGGCCTTCCAGTCGGCCATCAGCTCGCGGTAGCGGGCGGCCGTGGCACCCCAGTCCGTCGAGTTCGACAGCGACTCGGCCTCGGCGACCAGCTTCTCCTTCGCCTTACGGGACTCCTCGCGCTGCGCGTCCAGTGAGGCGAAGTGCGCCTTGCGCCGCTTGGAGAATGCCGAGCGGGCATGCGAGAAGCGGTGCCACAGCTCGTCGTCCGCCTTGCGGTCCAGCCGCGGCAGGCCCTTCCAGGTGTCGACCAGCGCCCGCAGCCGCTCACCCGCCGCCCGCCACTGCTCACTGGCCGCCAGCTCCTCGGCCTCGGCGACCAGCTTCTCCTTGGCGTGGCGGGCCTCGTCGCTCTGCTTGGCCTTTTGCGCCTTGCGCTCCTCGCGCCGCGACTCGACGGCCTCGACGAGCTTGTCCAGCCGCTTCCTCAGCGCCGCCAGATCGCCCACCGCATGGTGCTCGTCGACCTGCTTGCGCAGATGATCGATGGCGGTCGTGGCGTCCTTCGTCGACAGGTCGGTGGTCTTGACCCGGCGCTCGAGGAGGCCGATCTCGACGACCAGGCCCTCATACTTGCGCTCGAAGTAGGCGAGGGCCTCCTCGGGAGTTCCCGCCTGCCACGATCCGACGACCTGCTCGCCGTCGGCGGTACGCACGTACACGGTCCCCGTCTCATCGACGCGGCCCCATGGGTCGCTGCTCACAGCGCCTCCTCCACATGATGCCGACGGGGGCGTGCGGCCCCCCGGCATCGTCCACAGTTTCTGTCCGGCAGAGCCGCGCCCTGGCCGGTCCGACGTGCTGTCTTGCGGGTGAGGGTGGCAGCCGTCGGAGCGGGCACCCTACCCAACGCCAATCTAGGCGACCGGCGGTCGGCTGTCCGCATCCAGCACCACCGAAATTGCGCGGTTCGTTGGCGCGGAGGACGGCGGAAAGCCGCATGCCGGTCAGGGCGGTCAGGATGCGGAGACGGTCGCCTTGTCGATGACGACGGTGGCGTTCGGCGCCGTGCTGCCGATCTTGGGGTCGGGCCGGGAACCGGCCGCGGCGATCTTCTTCAGGACGTCCATACCGCCGGTGACGGTCCCGAACGGGGTGTAGTTCGGCGGCAGCCGGCTGTCCTGATAGACGAGGAAGAACTGGCTGCCGCCGGAGTTACGGGTGTTCTGGTGCTTGCCGTCGTAGCTGTTGGCCATCGCGACCGTGCCCGCCGGATAGACATCGCCCTTGAGCCGGGGGTCCTTGAGGTTCTCGTCCGGGATGGTGTAGCCGGGCGTGCCCTGGCCGGTGCCGGTCGGGTCGCCGCACTGCAGGACGAAGATGCCCTGGTCAACCAGGCGGTGGCACGTGCTGTGGTCGAAGTAGTGCCGGTCGGCGAGGAACGCGAAGGAGTTGACCGTGTGCGGCGCCTTGGCCGCGTCCAGCTTCAGTTCGATCTGCCCGCAGGTCGTCCCCAGCTTCACGGCGTAGGAGGCGGCGGCGTCGATCGACATCGCCGGTTCCTTCTTCCACGTCTGCCGGGACGGTGAACCCTTGGCGGGCTTGCCGCACGGGTCCGGCGCCCGGGTGGGCGACGGGTTCGACGCGGCCCGGTCCGTCTCCCGGTCGCCCCCGCCCGCCAGACCGGCCGAGGCGTACGCGGCGGCGCCCGCGGCGACCACTACCGCCAGGCCGGACGCGATGATCACGTTGCGGCGCTTGGCCTTGTGCCGGTCCGCGGACCGCCGCTGCTGCTGGCGCACGAACTTCTCCCGGGCGAGCTGCCGCCGCCGCTGATCCTTGCTGACCACCGGTCGTCTCCTTGGTCTGAGCTTCGAGGTGTGCGCATCGAGCGCCGTCGTCTGCCGTGGCCGTACGGTATACGGGTTCGCCCCGGCGGGAGTCGCGCCGGTAGGCTCTGGAGCTGCCGAGATGTTCCGGGAGCGGTCCCGCGGACCGACCTCCACCGACCTTTAAGGACGAACGTGCTGATTGCCGGGTTCCCCGCCGGGGCCTGGGGGACCAACTGCTACCTGGTCGCCCCCGCCGCCGGCGAGGAGTGCGTGATCATCGACCCGGGCCACCAGGCGGCCCAGGGAGTCGAGGACGCGCTCAGAAAGCATCGGCTCAAGCCCGTCGCCGTCATCCTCACCCACGGCCATATCGACCACGTCGCCTCGGTCGTCCCGGTGTGCGGCGCGCACGACGTCCCGGCCTGGATCCACCCCGAGGACCGCTTCATGATGAGCGACCCGGAGAAGGCCCTCGGCCGCTCCATCGGTCAGCAGCTCATGGGCGAACTGACCGTGGGGGAGCCGGACGACGTCAAGGAGCTGACCGACGGCAGTGCTCTGGAACTGGCCGGAATGGAATTCTCCGTCGCGCACGCCCCGGGCCATACCAAGGGGTCGGTGACGTTCAGGATGCCCGAGCAGGCGGACATTCCGCCGGTGTTCTTCTCGGGCGACCTGCTGTTCGCCGGCTCCATCGGACGCACCGATCTGCCGGGCGGCGACCACGCCGAGATCCTTCAGTCGCTGGCGCGCGTATGCCTGCCGCTGGAGGACTCGACGGTCGTGCTGTCCGGCCACGGCCCCCAGACCACCATCGGCCGCGAACGCGCCGCCAACCCGTATCTGCGGGAAGTGGCCGCCGGCCTTGGAGACGGCCTCCGCGCCGCTCCGCGACGAGGAATGTGACGAGACTTTTCCGTGAGCACCTTTCAGGCACCCAAGGGCACCTACGACCTGCTGCCGCCGAATTCCGCGACCTATCTCGCGGTCCGCGAGGCGATCTCCGGCCCCCTGAAGAATTCCGGGTACGGCTATATCGAGACGCCCGGGTTCGAGAACGTCGAGCTGTTCGCCCGCGGTGTCGGTGAGTCCACCGACATCGTGACCAAGGAGATGTACGCCTTCGAGACCAAGGGCGGCGACAAGCTGGCGCTGCGCCCCGAAGGCACCGCGTCCGTGCTGCGCGCGGCGCTGGAGGCCAACCTCCACAAGGGCGGCAACCTCCCCGTCAAGCTCTGGTACTCCGGCTCGTACTACCGCTACGAGCGCCCGCAGAAGGGCCGCTACCGCCACTTCTCGCAGGTCGGCGCCGAGGCGATCGGCGCCGAGGACCCGGCGCTGGACGCCGAGTTGATCATCCTGGCCGACCAGGCCTACCGCTCCCTGGGGCTGCGCGACTTCCGGATCCTGCTGAACTCCCTGGGCGACAAGGAGTGCCGCCCCGTCTACCGCGCCGCGCTGCAGGACTTCCTGCGCGGCCTGGAGCTGGACGAGGACACCCGGCGCCGGGTCGACATCAACCCGCTGCGCGTCCTGGACGACAAGCGCGACGCCGTACAGAAGCAGCTGACCGGTGCGCCCCTGCTCCGCGACTATCTCTGCGAGGCCTGCAAGGCGTACCACGAGCAGGTCCGGGAGCTGCTGACCGCGGCGGGCGTGGCCTTCGAGGACGACGAGAAGCTGGTCCGCGGCCTGGACTACTACACCCGCACCACCTTCGAGTTCGTCCACGACGGCCTCGGCTCGCAGTCCGCGGTGGGCGGCGGCGGCCGCTACGACGGCCTCTCCGAGATGATCGGCGGCCCCGCGCTGCCGTCCGTCGGCTGGGCGCTGGGCGTCGACCGTACGGTGCTGGCGCTGGAGGCGGAGGGCATCACGCTCGACATCCCCTCCGCGACGGCCGTGTACGCGGTGCCGCTCGGCGAGGAGGCCCGCCGGGTGCTCTTCGGCGCGGTCACCGAGCTGCGCCGGGCAGGTGTCGCCACCGACTTCGCGTTCGGCGGCAAGGGCCTGAAGAACGCCATGAAGTCCGCCAACCGCTCCGGCGCGCGGCTGGCGCTGGTGGCCGGCGAGCGGGACCTGGCCGAGGGCGTCGTCCAGCTCAAGGACCTCCAGAGCGGCGAGCAGACGCCGGTGGCGCTGGACGCCGTCGTGGACGAGATCAAGCGCAAGCTGGGCTGAGCCGCATCCGGCGCCGGCAGCGGCCGGCGTCAACGGGCTGCGCGCGGATTCATCCGGTTCGGACGCAGCCCGTTTATGCGCAGCGAACGGTGGTCCGTCGTGGAGTTGGGGCAGAATGAGGGGCGCGCCTGCGCTCTCGCGGGCCCGCCCGGCATCATCTCCCCAGCGACCGACGGAACGGCGATATGACGACGACAGCGGTTGATGACGACGTGTCCACCGACGACGAGCACATGAGCGACTCGGGCACCATCGGCTCGGGTCGCGGCTATGCACTGCTCCTGGTGATCACCGGTGCGCTGGGAGTCCTGGCGGCCTGGATCATCACCCTGGACAAGTTCGAGCTGCTCAAGGACCCGAAGTTCACGCCGGCCTGCAGCCTCAACCCGATCATCTCCTGCACGAACATCATGCAGAGCAAGCAGGCGGAGGTCTTCGGGTTCCCGAACCCGATGGCCGGGCTGGTCGGCTTCGGCGTGGTCATCGCGGTCGGCATGGCCCTGCTGGCGGGTGCCCGCTTCCGCCGCTGGTACTGGATCGGGCTGAACGTCGGCACCCTGCTCAGCGCGGTCTTCTGCATGTGGCTGATGACCCAGTCGCTGTACAGCATCAACTCGCTGTGCCTGTGGTGCACGCTGACCTGGTGCGTCACGATCCTGATGTTCTGGTACACCACCGTGCACAACCTCAAGCACGGCATCATCCCGGCCCCCGAGGGGCTGCGCCGGACCGTGGTGGAGTTCCACTGGGTCGTGCCGGTGCTCTGGTACGGCGTGATCGCGCTGCTGATCCTCACCAAGTGGTGGTCGTACTGGAGCACCCTGATCTAGGAGCTCCCCGAAGCCGCTGCACGCCCCGGCCCGTCGATGACGGCGGCCGGGGCGTTGTCAGTGGGGTGACATAGGCTCGTCGACGTGGAGCCCGACCTGTTCACCGCCGCTGCCGAAGACCGTCAGGAGAAGGACCCCGCGGGGTCTCCTCTCGCCGTACGGATGCGTCCGCGCATCCTCGACGAGGTCGTGGGGCAGCAGCATCTCCTCAAGCCCGGCTCGCCGCTGCGCCGGCTCGTCGGCGAGGGCGACGGCGGTCCCGCGGGCCCGTCCTCCGTGTTCCTGTGGGGTCCGCCCGGCATCGGCAAGACGACCATCGCCCATGTCGTCAGCCACGCGACCAACAAGCGCTTTGTCGAGCTCTCCGCGATCACGGCGGGCGTCAAGGAGGTCCGGGCGGTCATCGACGGCGCCCGGCGCGCCTCGGGCGGCTACGGCAAGGAGACCGTCCTCTTTCTCGACGAGATCCATCGCTTCAGCAAGGCCCAGCAGGACTCCCTGCTGCCGGCCGTCGAGAACCGCTGGGTCACCCTGATCGCCGCGACGACCGAGAACCCGTACTTCTCGGTGATCTCCCCGCTGCTGTCCCGTTCGCTGCTGCTGACCCTCGAACCCCTCACCGACGACGATCTGCGCGGGCTGCTGCGGCGTGCGCTGACCGATGCGCGCGGCCTGGCGGGCGCGGTCACCCTCCCCGAGGACACCGAGGGGCATCTGCTGCGCATCGCGGGCGGCGACGCCCGGCGCGCGCTGACGGCCCTGGAGGCCGGGGCGGGCTCCGCGCTGGCCAAGGGCGAGAAGGAGATCACCCTCCAGACGATGGAGGAGTCCGTCGACCGTGCCGCGGTGAAGTACGACCGGGACGGCGACCAGCACTACGACGTCGCCAGCGCGCTGATCAAGTCGATCCGGGGCTCGGACGTCGATGCCGCGCTGCACTATCTGGCGCGCATGATCGAGGCGGGCGAGGACCCGCGGTTCATCGCCCGCCGGCTGATGATCTCGGCGAGCGAGGACATCGGCCTCGCCGATCCGACGGCCCTGCAGACCGCGGTCGCCGCCGCGCAGGCCGTGGCCATGATCGGCTTCCCGGAGGCCCGGATCACCCTCAGCCAGGCCACCATCGCGCTCGCCCTGGCGCCCAAGTCGAATGCCGCCTATACGGCGATCGACGCGGCGCTGGCGGACGTCCGCGCCGGGCACGCCGGCGCGGTGCCGCAGCATCTGCGCGACAGTCACTACAAGGGCGCCCAGAAGCTCGGCCACGGCCAGGGCTACCAGTACCCGCACGACCTGCCGGGCGGTATCGCGGCCCAGCAGTACGCACCGGACGAGGTGCACGGCAAGCGGTATTACGCGCCGACGCGGCATGGCGCGGAGGCGCGCTATGCGGATGTCGCGGAGCGGGTCCGGGCCAGGCTTCGGGGCGCCGCCGGCGAGGGGACGGCCGAATAGGGCCGCGGCCGGCCTTGCCCCGCCGCGTCGGCGCTGCTATTCGGCCGCCGCCTCGAAGAGCACATGCATCGCCCGCCGGAGCTCGGCCACATCCCGTACCGGCTCCGGGAAGTCGAAGCGGGCATCGAAGGAGCGCTGCTCGGTGTCGGTGAAGCGGACGCGGAGGCCGAAGCGGTCCAGGCCCACGGGTACGGCCCGGTCGCGCGCCCCGCACACCGCCGAGCGGTCGCCGAGGAGCGCGCACAGGCCGCGTACCTGTTCGCCGTGGGCCGAGTGCAGATGCTGGAGCAGCTCCGCCTCGTGGGCGATCAGCGGGTCCGGGGCCGCGGCGGCGAAGTCGTCCGGTTCGACGGACTCGGCGCCCCACAGGTCGTCCACCGAGCCCTCGCCGACCTCCAGGCGCAACATCATCCAGGCGGACCGCCCGTACGGGTCCGGCTGCAGGGCCTCGCCGATGCCGAGCAGTTCGCCGACGGGGTGCCGCTCGGCGAGCAGCATCGCGGCCCCGGCGCGCTGATCGTTGCGTACGGGGGTCAGCCAGCCGGCCACCCAGGCCCGGCCGCGGATGCGATGGGGCACGGATACCGGTGCGACATCCGTGATCTCCATCACGGCGGTGAGATCGTCGTCCTGGGCGTGGGCGGCGGCCCGCGCCGCCGCACAGTCGCCAGGAACCAGCAACAGCACGTCGCCATCGGGTGTCACGGTCCGGCAGACGGGCGCCGAGAGGCCGGTCTCGTCGAGTTCCTCGACTCCGGGAATGCTCAGTGACCCCATACCATTGGACTCGACGAGGGTCCGTACGCGCTCGGCGGCAGTGGGCCGCTGGGCGTCTTCCACGGGACGCGGCTGACCCGCCTCGGTGCTGTGTGTGCCGGGCAGGGGGATCCCAGGTCGAAACATGCGTTCTCCTCGCGCTAAGGTAAGCCTCACCTAACTTACACGGAGGTCCGTTCCACGTGAACCAGTCGCGTCCCAAGGTCAAGAAGTCCCGCGCGCTCGGCATCGCGCTGACGCCCAAGGCCGTCAAGTACTTCGAGGCCCGTCCCTACCCGCCCGGCGAGCACGGCCGTGGCCGCAAGCAGAGCAGTGACTACAAGGTCCGCCTGCTCGAGAAGCAGCGTCTGCGTGCGCAGTACGACATCAGCGAGCGCCAGATGGCGCGTGCCTACGACCGCGCTCGGAAGGTCGAAGGCAAGACCGGCGAAGCGCTGATCATCGAGCTTGAGCGCCGTCTGGACGCGCTCGTCCTGCGGTCGGGCATCGCCCGCACCATCTACCAGGCTCGTCAGATGGTCGTCCACGGTCACATGTCGGTGAACGACCGCAAGGTCGACAAGCCGTCCTTCCGCGTCCGCCCCGGCGACGTCGTGATGGTCCGCGAGCGCAGCCGCGAGAAGCACCCCTTCCAGGTCGCCCGTGAGGGTGGCTACGACACCGACGGTGAGACCCCGCGCTACCTCGAGGTCAACCTGCCGGCTCTGGCGTTCCGCCTCGACCGGGACCCGAACCGCAAGGAGATCCCGGTGATCTGCGACGAGCAGCTCGTCGTCGAGTACTACGCCCGCTAAGCACCACCGCAGGCGCAGCACACTTCAGCCCGCCGTCTCCCCGCCGCTCGCGGAGGGGGAGGCGGCGGGTTCGTTCCTGGCGGGCGGCGCGATCCGGACCGTACGGCGCGGCTCCGGCACCTCACCGGCGCTCCCCAGGATCCGGGCCACCGTCCGGTCCAGATCCAGCCGGCCGCCGTCCCGCAGGCAGGCCTCGTAGCGCTCCGCGCCCAGCAGCTTCCGCGCCTGCTCCTCGCACAGCGCATGCGGCTGGTTGAAGTAGCGCGAGCCGAACAGCGGCAGCCCCACCGACGGCCAGATCCGGCCCGCCGCGCCCTGCAGCACCGCCGCCTCCTGGGCGTCCCCCTCGCCGAGCGTCACCAGCGCCAGCAGTTCGATCGCCAGCACCGCCCCCAGCAGATCGTGGAAGGTGTGATCGATGGCCAGGCATTCCTCCAGCAGCTCGCGGGCCCGCCCGCCCTCGCCGCCGGTCCACGCCGCGAAGGCCAGTACGAACAGCGCGTACGCCAGCGTCCAGCGCTCGCCGTGGTCCCCGCACACCTGCTGTACGTCCTCGCACAGCTGCACCGCGTACTCCAGCTCCCCCTGGAAGGCCACCGCCATGGCCAGCTCGACCTGTCCCATCAGCACATTGCTGTTGAGCTCGCCGATCTCCCGGTAGCGGCCCAGCGCCCCGCGCAGCAGCTTCTCGGCGCGCGGCATGTCGTCGCAGACCAGCGCCAGACAGCCGGTGCGGTGCAGCGCATAGGCGGCTGCGGTGGCGTTGTCCGTACGGTCCGCCTCCTCGCGGCACTCCTGCAGCGCCGCCATCGCGCCGAGCGTGTCCCCCTGGAGCACCGCGACATAGCCGACCACCCACAGCGCCTTCAGCCGCGCTTCGTCGTGGTCGCTCTCCAGTTCCAGCGCCCGGTCGAGCCACTGCCTGCCCTCCGAGAGCCGGCCGCAGCCCACCCAGTAGAACCACAGCGTGCCCGCCAGATACTGGCCCAGATACGCATCGCCCTCGCTGTCCAGGCTCTGCTCCAGCGCGACCCGCAGATTGGGCAGCTCGGCCTCGATCCGGGCCGCGACCTCGGCCTGCCGCGGGCTGAACCAGTCCAGCTCGCACCAGGTGGCCAGTCCCAGATACCAGTCGCGGTGCCGCCGCCGCAGCCGGTCGCCGTCGTGCGTCGCCTCCAGCCACCCCGCACCGTAGGCCCGTACGGTGTCCAGCATCCGGTAGCGCACCCCGGCCGCGCCCTCCTCCCGTACGAGCACCGACTGGGCGACCAACTCCGCGGTGACATCGAGGAGTTCATCGGCGGGCAGGTCCGGGCCCGAGCAGACGTACTCGGCCGCCTCCAGGTCGAACTGCCCGGCGAAGACGGACAGCCGGGCCCACAGCAGCCGCTCCTGGGGCGTGCACAGCTCATGGCTCCAGCCGATCGCCGTGCGCAGCGTCTGATGGCGGGGCAGGGCGCCGCGGGTCGTCCCGGTGAGCAGCCGGAAGCGGTCGTCGAGGCGGTGCAGCACCTGGTCGACGGAGAGCGCGCGCAGCCGTCCGGCGGCCAGTTCCAGGGCGAGCGGGATGCCGTCGAGGCGGCGGCAGAGTTCGGTGACGGCGGCTTCGTTGGACGGGCCGACGGCGAAGTCCGCGACGACGGCGGCGGCGCGGTCCGCGAAGAGGTCGGCCGCGTCGGCGGCGTTCATCGGAGCCAGCGGCAGGGTGTGCTCGCCGGGCAGTCCGAGCGGGCGCCGGCCCGCGGCCAGCACCCGCAGCCCCGGGGCGCGGCGCAGGAGTTCCCCGGTCAGGTCGGCGCACTCGGCCACCAGATGCTCGTATCCGTCCA
Organism: Streptomyces sp. NPDC028368; assembly: GCF_055565615.1. Lineage (NCBI taxonomy): Bacteria > Bacillati > Actinomycetota > Actinomycetes > Kitasatosporales > Streptomycetaceae > Streptomyces > Streptomyces sp. NPDC028368. The sequence goes on from NZ_JBVHTY010000006.1 coordinate 393,383, forward strand.
GGACGAGCAGCAGTTCGCGGCCGGCGAGGTGGTCGCACAGCGCGGCCCGCGGCGGCCGCCCGGTGTGGTCGGCCGGTCCCAGCGCCTCGACGAAGGCGTGCTCCAGGACCTGGGGATCGCGCAGCGACGCCACCTCGACCACCCAGGCGCCGTCGCAGAAGCGATCCTGCAAGATCGCTGCCGCATGGCCGGCGAGCCGGGATTTGCCGACGCCGCCGAGGCCGGTCAGCGTCACCAGGCGGGCGGATTCCAGCCGCCGGGCCAGCGCGGTCAGTTCGTCGTCGCGGCCGATGAAGCGGTTGAGCTCCGCGGGCAGATTCCCCGGGCCTCCCGGTGACGGCGGAGGCAGGGAAGAGGCGCCGGACGAGCCGTCGGCGCGCGGGATGCGTGGCATGGCACACGGAGCGTACTCGGCCCCGTGCGGACCGTACAATCGCAGCTTTCGAAAGCCTCCGTGGCGGGGGGAACGGGGTACGGACGGACAGTCACGGCGCGATAAGGTCAAGGTTGCCGTTCGAGCAGGACGAGCCGAGCAGGACGAGACCAGCCCCAACCAGTCGGAGAGTGGTGCCAACGTGTCCGGTGGAGAGGTGGCCGGGATCCTCGTGGCCGTCTTCTGGGCGATCCTTGTGTCGTTCCTCGCCCTCGTACTGGTGAGGCTGGCGGGGACCCTCAAGGCGACCACCAAGATGGTGGCCGAGGTGTCCGACCAGGCCGTCCCGCTCCTGGCCGACGCGTCCGCGACCGTCCGCTCCGCGCACACCCAGCTGGCCCGCGTCGACGCCATCGCCGCCGACGTCCAAGAGGTCACCGCCAACGCCTCCGCGCTCTCCTCGACCGTCTCCTCCGCCTTCGGCGGACCGCTGGTCAAGGTCGCCGCGTTCGGCTACGGCGTGCGCCGCGCGATCGGCAAGAAGGGCGCAAGCGAGCCGAAGCGCACCGTCGTCGTCGGCCGAACCCTGCCCGGCGCCCGCCGCGGCGGGCGCCGCAACCGTCGCTCCAAGGACTGATCACAGCGATGTTCCGCCGCGCATTCTGGTTCACCACCGGCGCCGCCGCCGGGGTGTGGGCCACCAACAAGGTCCACCGAAAGCTGCGCAAGCTGCAGCCCGACAGCCTCGCGGCGCAGGCCGCGGACAAGGCCGTCGAGACCGGACACCGGCTGCGCCAATTTGCATTGGACGTACGCGCGGGAATGGCGGACCGTGAAGAGCAGCTGAACGACGCGCTCGGTCTCGGCGAGACGAGCGAGGCCGCCGAGCTGCCTGCGCCGCGCTCCCACGCGGCGCTCGAAACGCACTACCGCACCACGAGAACCCCGGGCCGTCCGGGGCTGAACGGACCGACTGGAAATGAGGACCACTGATGGAGTCGGCTGAAATCCGCCGCCGCTGGCTGCGCTTCTTCGAAGAGCGTGGGCACACCGTCGTGCCGTCGGCGTCGCTCATCGCGGACGACCCGACGCTGCTGCTCGTCAACGCGGGCATGGTCCCCTTCAAGCCGTACTTCCTCGGCGAGGTCAAGCCGCCCGCGCCGCGCGCCACCAGCGTCCAGAAGTGCGTGCGGACGCCGGACATCGAAGAGGTCGGCAAGACCACCCGGCACGGCACGTTCTTCCAGATGTGCGGCAACTTCTCCTTCGGCGACTACTTCAAGGAAGGCGCCATCAAGTACGCCTGGGAGCTGCTGACCGGCTCGCAGGCCGACGGCGGCTACGCCCTGGACCCGGAGAAGCTCTGGATCACCGTCTACCTCGACGACGACGAGGCCGAGCGGATCTGGCACGAGGTCGTGGGCGTGCCCAAGGAGCGCATCCAGCGCCTGGGCAAGAAGGAGAACTACTGGTCCATGGGGGTCCCCGGCCCCTGCGGCCCGTGCTCCGAGATCAACTACGACCGTGGCCCGGAGTTCGGCGTCGAGGGCGGCCCGGCCGTCAACGACGAGCGGTACGTGGAGATCTGGAACCTGGTCTTCATGCAGTACGAGCGCGGCGCGGGCACCGGCAAGGAGGACTTCGAGATCCTCGGCGACCTGCCCAGCAAGAACATCGACACCGGCCTCGGCCTCGAGCGCCTGGCGATGATCCTGCAGGACGTGCCGAACATGTACGAGACGGACACCCTGCGTGTCGTCATCGACAAGGCCACCGAGCTGACCGGCGTCCGCTACGGCAGCGCCCACGGCAGCGATGTCTCGCTGCGCGTGGTCGCCGACCACATCCGTACGTCCACGATGCTCATCGGCGACGGCGTCACCCCCGGCAACGAGGGCCGCGGCTATGTCCTGCGCCGCATCATGCGCCGCGCCATCCGCAACATGCGCCTGCTGGGCGCCACGGACCTGGTCGTCGGCGAGCTGCTGGACGTCGTCATCAAGACGATGGGCCAGCAGTACCCGGAGCTGCTGGAGGACCGCCGCCGCATCGAGACGGTCGCCCTCGCCGAGGAAGCCGCCTTCGTCAAGACGCTGAAGGCCGGCACCAACATCCTCGACACCGCCGTCACGGACACCAAGACCGCCGGCGGCACGGTCCTCTCCGGCGACAAGGCCTTCCTGCTCCACGACACCTGGGGCTTCCCGATCGACCTCACCCTCGAAATGGCCGCCGAGCAGGGCCTGGCCGTGGACGAGGACGGCTTCCGCCGCCTGATGAAGGAGCAGCGGGAGCGCGCCAAGGCCGACGCCCAGTCCAAGAAGAGCGGCCACGCCGACCTGTCCGCCTACCGCGAGGTCGCCGACAAGTCCGGCGCCACCGAGTTCACCGGCTACAGCGCCACCGAGGGCGAGTCCGCCATCGTGGGCCTGCTGGTCAACGGCGTCCCGGCCCCCGCCGCCCACGAAGGCGACGAGGTCGAGGTCGTCCTGGACCGCACCCCCTTCTACGCCGAGGGCGGTGGCCAGCTCGCCGACACCGGCCGGATCAAGCTGGAGTCCGGCGCCGTCGTCGAGATCCGCGACGTCCAGCAGCCGGTCCCCGGCGTCACGGTGCACAAGGGCGTCGTCCAGGTCGGTGAGGTGGTGCTCGGCTCCGCCGCGTACGCCGCCATCGACATCACCCGGCGCCGGGCCATCGCCCGCGCCCACAGCGCCACTCACCTCACCCACCAGGCGCTGCGCGACGCCCTGGGCCCGACGGCCGCCCAGGCGGGTTCGGAGAACTCCCCGGGCCGCTTCCGCTTCGACTTCGGCTCGCCGACCGCCGTGCCCGGTACCGTCCTCACGGACGTCGAGCAGAAGATCAACGACGTCCTCGCCCGTGAGCTCGACGTCCATGCCGAGGTCATGAGCATGGAGGACGCCAAGAAGCAGGGCGCCATCGCCGAGTTCGGTGAGAAGTACGGCGACAGGGTGCGCGTGGTCACCATCGGCGACTTCTCCAAGGAGCTGTGCGGCGGCACGCACGTCCACAACACCGCCCAGCTGGGCCTGGTGAAGCTGCTCGGCGAGTCCTCCATCGGTTCCGGTGTCCGCCGCGTCGAGGCGCTGGTGGGCGTGGACGCCTACCGTTTCCTGGCCCGTGAGCACACCGTCGTCTCCCAGCTCACCGAGCTGGTCAAGGGGCGCCCGGAGGAGCTGCCGGAGAAGATCTCCGGTGTCCTGGCCAAGCTGAAGGACGCCGAGAAGGAGATCGAGAAGTTCCGCGCCGAGAAGGTGCTGCAGGCCGCCGCCGGGCTGGCCGCGGGCGCCAAGGACGTGCGCGGGGTGGCCCTCGCCTCCGGCCAGGTCCCGGACGGCACTTCCGCCGACGACCTGCGCAAGCTCGTCCTCGACGTGCGCGGCCGGATCCAGGGCGACCGCCCCGCCGTGGTGGCCCTGTTCTCCGTCGCCAACGGCCGCCCGGTGACGGTCATCGCGACCAACGAGGCCGCCCGTGAGCGCGGCATCAAGGCCGGTGACCTGGTCCGTACGGCCGCCAAGACGCTCGGCGGAGGCGGCGGCGGCAAGCCGGACGTCGCCCAGGGCGGCGGCCAGAACGCCGCCGCCGTGCCCGAGGCCATCGAAGCCGTCGAGCGGCTCGTGGCCGAGGCGGCCTGACGCGCGTGAGTGAGATGCGACGCGGCCGGCGCATCGCCGTGGATGTCGGGGACGCCCGGATCGGGGTTGCCTCGTGCGACCCCGACGGGGTCCTCGCCACCCCCGTCGAGACCGTGCCGGGACGTGACGTACCGTCAGCACACCGCCGCCTCAAGGCGATTGTCGACGAGTACGAGCCGCTCGAGGTCGTGGTCGGCCTGCCCCGCTCCCTCAGTGGGGGAGAGGGGCCGGCCGCGGCCAAGGTCCGGGCCTTCGCCCAGGAGCTGGCCAAGAACATCGCGCCCGTAGGCGTCCGGCTGGTCGACGAGCGGATGTCGACGGTGACCGCGACCCAGGGGCTGCGGGCCTCCGGGGTCCGCAGCAAGAAGGGCCGTTCGGTCGTCGACCAGGCGGCCGCGGTGGTCATCCTGCAGAGCGCGCTGGAAACCGAACGGACCTCCGGGGAGCCCCCGGGGGAGAGCGTCGAAGTGGGCATCTGATCGCGATACGGTAACGTGCCGCGCGATGTGGCGGCGGTTCGAACAGCCGCGCGTGCAAGTAGAGGCGGATCCGTACACCGCAATCGTGCTGCCAGGCCGGAGCGCGCCGCCTCTCGGCTCTAGGGGATCGATGACCGAGTATGGCCGGGGCTACGGCTCCGAACCGTGGCATCCCGAGGACCCGCTCTACGGAGACCAGGGTCCCTACGGAGGCCAGGCACAGCAGCCCCAGTGGGACGGCCAGCAGTCCGTCCCCTATCCCCAGCAGCAGTACCAGGGGGGCCACGGCGGCTGGGACGGCTCGCAGGGCGGGCAGCTGCCGTACGACCCGTACGACCCCTATGCGCAGCAGCCGCCGGCCGATCCGTACGCCGGGGCGGGGCAGGACTACTACGGTCATCAGGACCCCTACCAGCAGCAACATCAGCAGCCACAGCAGCAGGTGCCGCACCAGCAGCAGTACCCGCCACAGCAGTACGAGCAGCACGCCGGGCCGTCGTACGAGCAGCACCTCGATCCGCATGCCGGTGCACATGCCGATCCGCACGCCGCGCCGCCGTACGAGGACACCACGGGCGACGACTGGCGGGCCGATCCGGAGCGGCCGCGGGAACCGGAGCCGGAGCACTCGTTCTTCGCAGACCAGGGCGATGACGAGGACGACTACCCCGACGAGGATGCGCGCGGGCGCCGCGGCGCCCGCGACCGCCGAGGCAAGAAGAACGGCAAGAAGAACAAGCGGCGCAGCGGTACGGCCTGTCTGGTCGTGACGCTGGTCTTCGCCGGTGCGGTCGGCGCCGTCGGCTATTTCGGCTACGACTTCTTCATGGCCCACTTCGGTTCGGCGCCCGACTACGAGGGCGAGGGATCCGGCACCGTACAGGTCGAGATTCCGAATGGTTCGCTGATTTCGGACATGGGCGAGATCCTCGCGAAAAAGGGCGTGATCAAGAGCGCCGGTGCGTTCAACGATGCGGCGTCCGGCGACGACAAGAAGTCGAGGTCCCTGCAGCCGGGCACGTATTCGCTGCGCAAGCACATGTCGGCGGCCGCGGCCATGGAGCTGATGCTGGACCCCAAGAGCCGTAACGGCCTCACGATCCGTGAGGGTCTGCGTGCCAAAGACATCTACGCGCTCATCGACAAAAAGCTCAAGCTCAAGACGGGCACGACCAAGGACGTCGCCGAGCGCGAGGTCAAGAACCTCGGCCTGCCTTCCTGGGCCGACGACAACGAGAAGATAAAGGACCCGCTGGAGGGATTCCTCTACCCGTCCACGTACAGCGTGGGCGACCACGCGAAGCCGGCCGCGGTCCTCAAGCAGATGGTCGCGCGCGCCAATCAGGTCTACGAGAAGTACGACCTGGAAGGAAATGCCCGCAAGCTCAACCTCAGGTCGCCGCTCCAGCTGCTCACCGTCGCCAGCCTCACGCAGGCCGAGGGCAAGTACAAGCACGACTTCGTCAAGGTCGCGCGGGTCGTCTACAACCGCCTCAAGCCGAGCAACACCGAGACCTACGGGCTGCTCGACTTCGACTCGACGGTGAACTACGCCAGGTCGCGGAGCACCCTGGACACCGGGACCGTCGACAATCTGCGGAAATTCAACGACGCCTACAACACCTACAAATTCAAGGGACTGCCGCCGGGGCCGATCGGCAACCCGGGTGAGGTGGCGCTCAATTCGGCCATCCACCCTGCCGAGGGCAACTGGTACTACTTCGTCTCGATCAGCCCGGAAAAGACGCTGTTCGCCGCGACGAACGAAGAGCAGGAGCGGAACCGCCGTATCTACCTGAAGGAACACGGAAAGCCCGAGCAATGAGTCCCACACGTCGTGCCGCGGTCCTCGGTTCCCCGATCGCCCATTCACTCTCCCCGGTCCTCCACCGTGCCGCCTACGCGGAACTGGGCCTGACGGGCTGGACGTATGACCGCTTCGAGGTGGACGAGGCCGCGCTGCCCGGATTCATCGAGAAGCTCGGTCCCGAATGGGCGGGCCTTTCCCTGACCATGCCGCTCAAGCGTGCGGTGATTCCGTTGCTGGACGAGATCACCGACACCGCCGCCTCCGTAGAGGCGGTCAACACCGTCGTCTTTGCGGCCGACGGGCGCCGTGTCGGCGACAACACCGACATCCCCGGCATGCTCGCCGCGCTGCGTGAGCGCGGGGTGGAGCGGGTCGAGCGGGCGGCGATCCTGGGCGCCGGCGCCACCGCCTCCTCCGCCCTCGCCGCGCTCTCCCGGATCTGCACCGGCGAGGTCACCGCGTACGTCCGCAGCGCGGCGCGCGCCGAGGAGATGCGCGGCTGGGGCGAGCGGCTGGGTGTCGCGGTCCGCACCGCAGCCTGGGAGGACGCGGCCGAGGCCTTCGGCGAGCCGCTGATCATCGCCACCACCCCGGCGGGCACCACCGACGCGCTCGCCGCCGCCGTGCCCGACCGGCCCGGCACCCTCTTCGACGTCCTCTACGAGCCGTGGCCCACGGTGCTGGCCACCGCCTGGGCCGACCGCGGCGGCGCGGTGGTAGGCGGGCTCGATCTGCTGGTCCACCAGGCGGTTCTCCAGGTGGAGCAGATGACCGGACGCATGCCGGCCCCGCCGGCCGCGATGCGCGCCGCGGGCGAGGCGGCGCTCGCCGCCCGCTGATCCGCCGGCCGGACCACCCGGTCCGTTCCCTGGACTGGGCGCCGCCTCCCCGGCGCGACGTGGGAGGATCGGGGGGAGACCGTACGCGGATGAGCAGTACATGAGGAGCACCGTTGAGCAGGTTGCGCTGGCTGACGGCGGGGGAGTCGCACGGCCCCGCACTCGTGGCGACGCTGGAGGGCCTTCCGGCCGGAGTCCCGATCACCACCGATCTGGTGGCGGACGCACTGGCCAGGCGCCGGCTCGGCTATGGCCGCGGTGCCCGGATGAAGTTCGAGCGGGACGAGGTCACGTTCCTGGGCGGCGTGCGGCACGGCCTGTCGCTGGGTTCGCCGGTGGCCGTGATGGTCGGCAACACCGAGTGGCCCAAGTGGGAACAGGTCATGGCGGCCGACCCGGTCGACCCCGCGGTGCTGGCCGAGCTGGCCCGTAACGCGCCGTTGACCCGCCCCCGCCCCGGTCACGCCGACCTGGCCGGTATGCAGAAGTACGGCTTCGACGAGGCCCGCCCGATCCTGGAGCGCGCCTCCGCCCGCGAGACCGCCGCCCGGGTCGCCCTGGGCGCGGTGGCCCGCTCCTTCCTCAAGGAGACGGCCGGCATCGAGATCGTCTCGCATGTCGTGGAGCTGGCCGCGGCGAAGGCTCCGTATGGCGTCTACCCCAAGCCCTCCGACGTCGAGAAGCTGGACGCGGACCCGGTCCGCTGCCTGGATGCGGACGCGAGCAAGGCGATGATCGCCGAGATCGACCAGGCCCACAAGGACGGCGACACCCTCGGCGGTGTGGTCGAGGTCCTGGCCTACGGCGTGCCGGTGGGTCTGGGCTCGCACGTCCACTGGGACCGCCGGCTGGACGCCCGGCTGGCCGGCGCCCTCATGGGCATCCAGGCCATCAAGGGCGTCGAGGTCGGCGACGGCTTCGACCTGGCCCGGGTGCCGGGGTCGAAGGCGCACGACGAGATCGTCGCCACCGAGGACGGGATCAAGCGCACCTCCGGCCGCTCCGGCGGCACCGAGGGCGGGCTGACCACCGGCGAACTTCTGCGGGTGCGGGCCGCGATGAAGCCGATCGCGACCGTGCCGCGGGCGCTGGCGACCATCGATGTGAGCACCGGCGAGGCGGCCCAGGCGCACCACCAGCGCTCGGACGTCTGCGCCGTCCCGGCCGCCGGCATCGTCGCCGAGGCGATGGTCGCGCTGGTCCTGGCCGACGCCGTGGTGGAGAAGTTCGGCGGCGACAGCGTGCCGGAGACCCGCCGCAACGTCCGCAGCTTCCTCGACAGCCTGGCGATCAAGTGACGTCGCCGCTCGTCGTACTCATCGGCCCGCCCGGCGCGGGCAAGTCCACGGTGGGCGCGCTGCTGGCTGAGCGGCTGGGCGTGCACTACCGGGACACCGACGCGGACATCGTCGTCACGGCCGGCCGGCCGATCGCGGAGATCTTCATCGACCAGGGCGAGCCGCACTTCCGCGAGCTGGAGCGGGAGGCGGTCCGGAGCGCACTGGAGAGCCACCCGGGCGTGCTCTCGCTCGGCGGCGGCGCGATCCTGGACGACGGCACCCGCAAGCTGCTGACGGGGCTGCCGGTCGTGTTCCTGGACGTCCAACTCGCCGACGCCGTCAAGCGGGTGGGCCTGGACGCGCCTCGCCCGCTGCTGGCCGTCAACCCGCGCAAGCAGTGGCGCGAGCTGATGGAGCGCCGCCGTCCGCTGTACACCGAGGTCGCGCGTGCCGTGATCGACACCGGGGAGCGCACCCCCGAGGACGTCGTCGAGGCGATCCTGGACGCATTGGAGCTACGGCAGACCGCGGCGGATGCCCCGCGGCCCGCCCACAGGGAGGAACAGGCATGACGGAGCAGGCCACTCGTATCCAGGTCGGCGGTACGGCGGGCACCGACCCGTACGAGGTGCTCGTCGGGCGGCAGCTGCTCGGCGAGCTCCCCGGCCTGATCGGGGACGCCGCGAAGCGGGTCGCGGTGCTGCACCCGGAGGCGCTGGCCGCCACCGGTGAGGCGCTGCGCGAGGACCTCGCGTCCCAGGGCTACGAGGCGATCGCCATCCAGCTGCCCAACGCCGAGGAGTCCAAGACCGTCGAGGTCGCCGCGTACTGCTGGAAGGCCCTGGGCCAGACCGGCTTCACCCGCACCGATGTGATCGTCGGCGTCGGCGGCGGCGCCACCACGGACCTGGCCGGGTTCGTGGCCGCCACTTGGCTGCGCGGGGTGCGCTGGATCGCCGTACCGACCACGGTCCTGGGCATGGTGGACGCGGCGGTGGGCGGCAAGACCGGCATCAACACCGCCGAGGGCAAGAACCTCGTCGGTGCCTTCCACCCCCCGGCCGGGGTGCTGTGCGACCTCGCCGCCCTGGACTCCCTCCCGGTGCACGACTACGTCTCCGGCCTGGCCGAGGTCATCAAGGCCGGCTTCATCGCCGACCCGGCGATCCTCGAGCTGATCGAGGCCGACCCGGAGGGCGCCAAGCGCCCCGACGGCGCGCACACCGCCGAGCTGATCGAGCGGGCGATCCGGGTCAAGGCCGAGGTCGTCTCCGCGGACCTCAAGGAGTCCGGTCTGCGCGAGATCCTCAACTACGGGCACACCCTGGCGCACGCCATCGAGAAGAACGAGCGCTACAACTGGCGCCACGGCGCGGCCGTTTCGGTCGGCATGGTCTTCGCCGCCGAGCTGGGCCGGATCGCCGGACGGCTGGACGACGCCACCGCGGACCGGCACCGCGCGGTCCTGGAGTCCGTCGGACTGCCGCTGACCTACCGCGGCGACCAGTGGCCCAAGCTGCTGGAGACCATGAAGGTCGACAAGAAGTCGCGCGGTGACCGGCTGCGCTTCATCGTCCTGGACGGCCTGGCCAAGCCGACCGTCCTGGAGGGCCCCGACCCGGCCATGCTGCTGGCCGCGCACGCCGAGATCGCAGAGTGAGCCGAATGACACGTCGTGTCCTCGTCCTCAACGGCCCCAACCTCGGCCGCCTGGGCTCCCGCGAGCCCGACGTCTACGGCGCCACCTCCTACACCGGCCTGGTCGAGCAGTGCACCACGCTCGGCAAGGAGCTGGGGTTCGAGGTCGAGGTCCGGGAGACCAACGACGAGGGGGAGATGATCCGCTGGCTGCACGAGGCCGCGGACGGATCCCTTCCGGTCGTCATCAACCCCGGTGCCTTCACGCACTATTCGTACGGCATGCGGGACGCGGCCGCCCAGCGCACCGCCCCGCTCATCGAGGTGCACATCTCGAACCCGTACGCACGCGAGGAATTCCGCCACAATTCGGTTATCGCGGCGGTGGCCAGCGGTACGGTCGCCGGTTTCGGTATCGGCTCGTACCGTCTGGCGCTGCGGGCGCTGGCCGAGGAACTGAGCGGCTGACGCGCCTTTTCGGGCACTCCCCGCCACCCCCGCCCGTTCTTCCACCGAGCGCCGGGGGCGGGGAGGGTACCGTTCGCTGCAGCACCACCCACGCCGACGGCTGTGGGGCACAACGGCCCGTCCGGGCCGCTGGGTTACCGCACGACGCACCGGGCAGCCCGGCCCGGCGCCGCGCCACCGCACACGTCGACCGCACGAGACGGAGAGCCACCGGATGCAGTACGCAGTGGGGGCTCCGCTGCCACCGCCCCGCCGGCCGGGACCAGTCCCCGGGGCCACCATGAACTGGACCCCCAACCAGGGACAGCCCATACCGCCCGGCTCGCCGCCGTCCCCCTCGGCGCCGCCTCCCCCCGCCGCCCCGCCCGCCCAGGGACCGGGCTGGAACGGCCCCGCGCCGTACCAGGAGGCGCCGACGCCGCACAGCACGGACATCACCGGTCACCTCCGGCTGCCCCCGGGGGCCCCGGTGGCGCTGCCCGACCCGCCTGCCGGCACCGCGGCCCAGGACTCCGCGCACGCCACCGTCGCGGTCCTGCTCATCGGCCCGGCCGGCGCCGGCAAGACCAGCGTCGCCCGCCACTGGGCCGACAGCCGGCGGGTGCCGACCGCGCACATCAGCCTCGACGATGTGCGCGAATGGGTCCGCTCGGGCTTCGCCGACCCGCAGAAGGGCTGGAACGACAACTCCGAGGCGCAGTACCGCCTCGCCCGCCGCACCTGCGGCTTCGCGGCCCGTAACTTCCTCGCCAACGGCATCTCCTGCATCCTCGACGACGCCGTCTTCCCGGACCGCCCGGTCGTCGGCCTCGGCGGCTGGAAGCGGCATGTGGGCCCCGGCCTGCTGCCGATCGTGCTGCTCCCGGGGCTGGAGATCGTCCTGGAGCGCAATGCCCGCCGCAGCGGTAACCGCCGCCTCTCGGACGAAGAGGTGGCACGGATCCACGGCCGGATGGCCGGCTGGTACGGCTCCGGGCTGCCGATCATCGACAACTCCCAGCACGACGTCACGACGACCGTGCGGGTGCTGGACGATGTCGTCGCCCGCTCCATCGCCAGCCCGCCCAGCTGGTAACGGGCGTCCTTCGGGCCCGCGTCCCCCGGGCGGCGGCGCTCGACCGGCCGCCCGCGCGGCGCCGCCTTACTCTCGGGATATGTCCGAGTTGTACGCGGTTCGACGCACGCGGCTGCGTGACCGCTGCGCCGCAACCGGAAGCACCGCCGCCCTGATCTCGCGCCCCGCGAACGTCCGCTACCTCACCGGCTGCGCGCCGCCCGGCGCCGCGCTGCTGCTGGGCCCGGCCGACGACGTCCTGGTCTGCGGTATGCCGCTGAGCGGGGACCCGTCCGAGGGACGGCCGTCGGAGGATGTACGGGTGTCCGTCCTGCCCGCCCGCGGCGGCGACCCCGTCGTGGCGGGCGCCGATCTCGCCGCGAAGTCCGGCGCCGACACCCTCGCCGTCGAGGAGCATCACCTCACCGTCGCCCGTCACCGGGCGCTCGCCCAGGTCGCGCCGAGGATGCGGCTCGCGGATCTGGGCTGCGCGGCCGAGGCGCTGCGGCTGGTCAAGGACGACGACGAGATCGCCTGTCTGCGGATCGCCGCGGAGATCACCGACCAGGCGCTGGGCGAACTCCTCGAATCGATCCTCGTCGGGCGCACCGAGCGGCATCTCGCCCTGGAGCTGGAGCGCCGCCTCGTCGACCACGGCGCCGACGGCCCGGCGTTCCCCACCTCCGTCGCAACCGGCCAGAATTCCGGCCGCCCCGGGCATCTGCCCACCGACCGGCGGGTCGAGGAGGGCGACTTCCTGACCGTGAGCCTGGGCGCCAACTACCGTGGCTACCGCTGTGAGATCGGCCGGACCTTCGTCATCGGGACCACGCCCGCCGACTGGCAGATCGACCTCTACGACCTGGTTTTCGCCGCCCAGCGGGCCGGCCGGGAGGCGCTGGCACCTGGGGTGGAGTGCCGCGAGGTGGACCGGGTGACCCGCCATGTCCTGGTCGCGGCGGGCCATGGCGAGCGGCTCGGGCCATGGACCGGGCACGGTGTGGGACTCGAAATCGACGAGGACCCTCAGCTGTCGCCTGCCGCCATGGGTAAACTGGACGCTTGCGTGCCGGTCACCGTCGAACCGGGGGTTCACCTCCCCGGCCGCGGAGGTGTCCGCATCGACGACACACTCGTCGTCCGCCCCGAGGCGGACGGCGGGCCCGAGCTACTCACGATCACGACCAAGGAGCTGCTCGCACTCTGAGCCGTAGCGGCTCGGTGTACGGCTCCGGGGTCCCACCACCTGCAGTCCAGGAGATTCCGCAACCGTGGCTTCCACGAACGACCTCAAGAACGGCCTGGTGCTCAAGCTCGAAGGCGGCCAGCTCTGGTCCGTCGTCGAGTTCCAGCACGTCAAGCCCGGCAAGGGCCCCGCCTTCGTGCGCACCAAGCTCAAGAACGTGCTGTCCGGCAAGGTGGTGGACAAGACCTTCAACGCCGGCGTGAAGGTCGAGACGGCCACCGTCGACAAGCGCACGATGCAGTTCTCGTACATGGACGGCGAGTACTTCGTCTTCATGGACATGGGCACCTACGACCAGCTGATGGTCGACCGCAAGGCCGTCGGTGACGCCGCGAACTTCCTCCTCGAGGGCTTCGAGGCCACCGTCGCGCAGCACGAGGGCGAGGTGCTCTACGTCGAGCTGCCGGCCGCCGTCGAGCTCGTCGTCCAGGAGACCGAGCCGGGCGTCCAGGGCGACCGCTCCACCGGTGGCACCAAGCCGGCCACCCTGGAGACCGGCCACCAGATCCAGGTGCCGCTCTTCATCACCACTGGTGAGAAGATCAAGGTCGACACCCGCACGAGCGACTACCTCGGCCGGGTGAACAGCTAACCGTGGCTGCCCGCAACAAGGCCCGTAAGCGCGCCTTCCAGATCCTCTTCGAGGCCGATCAGCGCGGCGCCGACGTGCAGTCCGTGCTCGCGGACTGGATGCGGCACGCCCGGACCGACCCCCGGCAGCCGCCGCTGAACGAGTACACCCTCGAGCTGGTCGAGGGGTACGCGGAGCACACCGACCGGATCGACGAGCTGATCTCCACCTACTCCGTCGAGTGGGAGCTGGACCGGATGCCGGTCGTCGACCGCAACATCCTGCGGCTCGGCGCCTATGAGCTGATCTGGGTGGACGGCACGCCGGACGCGGTGGCGATCGACGAAGCGGTACAGCTCGCCAAGGAGTTCTCCACGGACGACTCCCCGGCCTTCGTCAATGGCCTCCTCGGCCGCTTCAAGGAGCTGAAGGCGAGCCTGCGGCGCCAGACGGACGGCTGAGCACGCGAAAGGGCCCGGAGCGATGCAGATTGCTCCGGGCCTTTCGTATGCCCGCAGAACGCCGCCTGGACCCGTGCAACCGCCTCAGCGGCCGCATGTGCAGGTGTCACGCGGGGCATAAAACCCGCTTCGGCCGGACATAACGCAACCGCCGCCCCGGGGATCCCGAGGCGGCGGTACGTTTCTGCAGATGACTGCGGCGTCAGATGTCGTCGTGGGCCACCGCGCGGCGCGCGTCCGCGTCCAGCACGCCCCAGCTGATCAGCTGCTCGGTGAGCACCGAGGGCGACTGGTCGTAGATCACCGCGAGGGTGCGCAGGTCGTCCTGGCGGATCGAGAGCACCTTGCCGTTGTAGTCACCGCGCTGACTCTGGATCGTGGCGGCGTAGCGCTGCAGTGGGCCGGCCTTCTCCTGCGGGACATGGGCGAGGCGCTCCAGGTCAAGCACGAGCTTCGGCGGCGGCTCGGCCGCGCCGCCCGGTGTCGTGCCCGGCAGGAGCTCCTGCACCGGCACTCCGTAGAAGTCCGCGAGCTCGGCGAGGCGCTGGACGGTCACGGCACGGTCGCCGCGCTCGTACGAGCCCACCACCACGGCCTTCCAGCGGCCCTGGGACTTCTCCTCGACACCGTGGAGAGAGAGGCCCTGCTGGGTACGGATGGCGCGGAGCTTGGCCCCGAGCTGTTTAGCGTATTCGCTGGACATAAAGCTCCCCAGACGGCTGTATCGACATGCGGCTCCGCCGCGTGGCTGGTAACTCACTGTGAGGTTACGCAGCGTAATCTGACTTCGTCAAGCCGAATGGGCCGGACCATCGCCCGTCAGGGGTGCGCGCGGACCCTGAGAGGCCCCCTGGTAGCCTGAGGAACGTAATTCCGACGTCCTTTAAAGTCCGTCCCGTGAGGCGGAGAAGGGGGTCCGTTTCTTATGGACGCAAGCAGTTCCGACGTACGCGCATCGGACGTACGTGATCAGCTTCCCGCGCGCCCGGTTCTCGAAGGCCCGGACATCACGCGGATGCTCACCCGCATCGCCCACGAAATCGTCGAGCGCGCCAAGGGCGCGGACGACGTGGTGCTGCTGGGGATTCCCACCCGCGGCGTCTTCCTCGCCCGGCGGCTGGCCGCCAAGCTCGAGGAGATCACCGGCCGCACGGTTCCGGTCGGCTCGCTCGACATCACCATGTACCGCGATGACCTGCGCCTGGGCCCCGCCCGGACGCTCGCCCGTACGGAGATCCCCGCCGACGGCATCGAGGGCCGGGTCGTCCTGCTCGTCGACGACGTCCTCTTCTCCGGACGCACGATCCGCGCCGCGCTGGACGCCCTGGGCGACATCGGGCGGCCGCGCGCCGTGCAGCTGGCGGTCCTGGTCGACCGCGGCCACCGCGAACTGCCGATCCGCGCCGATTACGTCGGCAAGAACCTCCCCACGTCGCTGCGCGAGACGGTAAAGGTCCAGCTCACCGAGGAGGACGGCCGCGACGCCGTGCTGCTCGGCGTCAAGCGGACCGCCCCGGCCGGCGAGCGCTAGGCACCGCGCAGGGCCCCGGTGATCCCGGGCCCGTACGCATGCCTGCTCAACGGACATTCCCGTACATCCTCCTTTACCCACGGAGAAAACCGGATGAAGCGTCACCTCATCTCGGCCGCCGATCTCACGCGCGACGACGCCGTCCTGATCCTCGACACCGCCGAGGAGATGGCCCGGGTCGCCGACCGGCCGATCAAGAAGCTGCCCACCCTGCGTGGCCGCACGATCTGCAACCTCTTCTTCGAGGACTCGACCCGGACCCGGATCTCGTTCGAGGCCGCCGAGAAGCGCCTGTCCGCGGACGTCATCAACTTCGCCGCCAAGGGCTCCAGCGTCTCCAAGGGCGAGTCCCTCAAGGACACCGCCCAGACCCTGGAGGCGATGGGCGTCGACGCCGTCGTCATACGGCACGGCGCCTCCGGCGCCCCGTACCGGCTCGCCACCTCCGGCTGGATCGACGCTCCCGTCATCAACGCCGGCGACGGCACCCACCAGCACCCCACCCAGGCCCTGCTCGACGCCTTCACCATGCGGCGCCGGCTCATCGGTCCCGACGCCGGGCTCGGCCAGGACCTCGGCGGTAAGCGCATCACCGTCGTCGGGGACGTGCTGCACAGCCGGGTCGCGCGCTCGAACGTCGACCTTCTGCACACCCTCGGCGCCGAGGTCACGCTCGTCGCGCCGCCCACCCTGGTGCCGGTCGGCGTCGAGACCTGGCCGTGCGCGGTGTCGTACGACCTCGACAGCGTGCTGCCGAAGTCCGACGCCGTGATGATGCTGCGGGTCCAGCGCGAGCGCATGAACGCCGCCTTTTTCCCGACCGAGCGTGAGTACGCGCGTCGCTACGGCCTGGACGGCGACCGGATGGCGAGGATGCCCGAGCACGCCATCGTGATGCACCCCGGCCCGATGGTCCGCGGCATGGAGATCACCGCCGAGGTCGCCGACTCCGACCGCTGCACGGTCATCGAGCAGGTGACCAACGGCGTGTCCGTCCGGATGGCCGTCCTGTACCTGCTCCTGGGCGGCAACGAGCCCGCCGTCACCAACCCCCGCCCCGCCACCGGCACCGAGGAGAAGTAAGAACCATGAGCAAGATTCTGATCCGCGGTGCGAAGGTGCTCGGTGGGGAACCGCAGGACGTCCTGATCGACGGGGAGCTCATCGAGGCCGTCGGTACGGGCCTTTCGGACGAGGGCGCCGCGGTCGTCGAGGCCGGCGGGAAGGTGCTGCTGCCGGGGCTCGTCGACCTGCACACCCATCTGCGCGAGCCCGGCCGCGAGGACTCCGAGACCGTCCTCACCGGCACGCGGGCCGCCGCCTCCGGTGGCTACACCGCGGTGTTCGCCATGGCCAACACCTTCCCCGTCGCCGACACCGCCGGCGTCGTCGAGCAGGTCTACCGGCTCGGCCAGGAGCACGGCTACTGCGACGTACAGCCCATCGGCGCGGTCACCGTCGGCCTCGAGGGCAAGAAGCTCGCCGAGCTGGGCGCCATGCACGAGTCCGCCGCCGGCGTCACCGTCTTCTCCGACGACGGCAAGTGCGTCGACGACGCCGTGATCATGCGCCGCGCCCTGGAGTACGTGAAGGCCTTCGGCGGCGTCGTCGCCCAGCACGCCCAGGAGCCGCGGCTCACCGAAGGCGCCCAGATGAACGAGGGCATCGTCTCGGCGGAGCTGGGACTCGGCGGCTGGCCGGCCGTCGCCGAAGAATCGATCATTGCCCGGGATGTCCTGCTCGCCGAGCACGTGGACTCCCGCGTCCACATCTGCCACCTGTCGACCGCCGGCTCCGTCGAGATCGTCCGCTGGGCCAAGTCCCGCGGCATCGACGTGACGGCCGAGGTCACCCCGCACCACCTGCTCCTCACCGACGAGCTGGTGCGCACCTACAACCCCGTCTACAAGGTCAACCCGCCGCTGCGCACCGAGCGCGACGTCATGGCCCTGCGCGAGGCCCTCGCCGACGGCACCATCGACATCGTCGCCACCGACCACGCCCCGCACCCGCACGAGGACAAGGACTGCGAGTGGGCCGCGGCCGCCATGGGCATGGTGGGCCTGGAGACCGCGCTGTCGGTCGTGCAGCGGACGATGGTCGAGACCGGCCTGCTGACCTGGGCGGACGTCGCGGACCGGATGTCCTTCAAGCCCGCGCGGATCGGCGGGGCCAAGGGCCACGGCCGCCCCATCTCGGCTGGTGAGCCCGCCAACCTCACCCTGCTCGATTCCGCTTACCGTGGAGAGGTGGACCCCGCGGGCTTCGCCTCCCGCAGCCGCAACACCCCCTACGAGGGCCGTGAGCTGCCGGGTCGCGTGACCCACACCTTCCTGCGGGGCCGCGCAACGCTCATCGACGGGAAGCTGGCGTGACTCCTTCACTGATCCCCCTGGCCGAGGCGCAGCAGTCCGCGCCGGTCACCGACTGGGCCGAACGGATCGGCTGGGTCGTCGGCCTGCTGGTCTTCGTGATCTTCCTCTACTGGCTGATGCGCCAGGGCTGGAAGTGGCGCGGCACGCTCCAGGGCGATCTGCCCGAGCTGCCCGCCACCCCCGACGGTCTCGGAGAGCCGCGGCTGACGCTCAGCGGCCGCTACCACGGCTCCACCACCGCGGGGCAGTGGCTCGACCGGATCGTCGCCCGCGGCCTGGGCACCCGTAGCCGGGCCGAACTGACCCTGACCGACCAGGGCCTGGACGTCGTACGGCCGGGCGCGCAGGACTTCTTCGTACCCGCCGCCGCCCTGCGCGGCGCCCGCCTCGACAAGGGCATCGCGGGCAAGGTCCTCACCGAGGGCGGCCTGCTCATCGTCACCTGGGCGCACGGGGACAAGGAGATCGACTCCGGCTTCCGCTCCGACCGGGCGGGCGAGCACGCGGCCTGGGTCGAGGCCGTCAACACCCTCAGTTCCACCACCAGCACCACCGAGCACACCGAAACGGAAGGCGCACGATGACGACCTCCACCAGGGGTACCGCCCACGGCACAAGGGGGCTCCCCGCCGTACTCGTCCTGGAGGACGGCCGCAGCTTCCGTGGCCGTGCCTACGGGGCCGTGGGGGAGACCTTCGGCGAAGCGGTGTTCTCCACCGGCATGACCGGCTACCAGGAGACGCTGACCGACCCCTCGTACCACCGTCAGGTCGTCGTCATGACCGCCCCGCACATCGGCAACACCGGTGTGAACGACGAGGACCCCGAGTCGCAGCGGATCTGGGTCTCCGGCTATGTCGTCCGCGACCCCGCCCGTATCCCGTCCAACTGGCGCTCGGTGCGCTCCCTGGACGACGAGCTGGTGGCCCAGGGCGTCGTCGGCATCAGCGGCATCGACACCCGGGCGCTGACCCGGCACCTGCGCGAGCGCGGTGCGATGCGGGTCGGCATCTTCTCCGGCGAGGCGCTGCCCGACGCCGGCACCATGCTGGCCAAGGTGCGCCAGGCCCCCGAGATGAAGGGCGCGGACCTCTCCACCGAGGTCGCCACCAAGGAGGCCTACGTCGTCCCGGCCATCGGTACGAAGAAGTTCACCGTCGCCGCCATCGACCTGGGCATCAAGGGCATGACCCCGCACCGCATGGCCGAGCGCGGCATCGAGGTGCACGTCCTGCCCGCCACCGCCACCGTCGAGGACATCTACGCGGTCAACCCGGACGGCGTGTTCTTCTCCAACGGCCCCGGCGACCCGGCCACCGCCGACCACCCGGTCTCCGTCATGCAGGGCGTCCTGGAGCGGAAGACGCCGCTGTTCGGCATCTGCTTCGGCAACCAGATCCTGGGCCGTGCGCTGGGCTTCGGCACATACAAGCTCAAGTACGGCCACCGGGGCATCAACCAGCCGGTGCAGGACCGGACGACCGGCAAGGTCGAGGTCACCGCGCACAACCACGGATTCGCCGTCGACGCCCCGCTCGACAAGGTCTCCGACACCCCCTTCGGCCGCGCCGAGGTCTCCCACGTCTGCCTCAACGACGACGTGGTGGAGGGCCTGCACCTCCTCGACCAGCCGGCCTTCAGCGTCCAGTACCACCCCGAAGCCGCCGCGGGTCCGCACGACGCCGCGTACCTCTTCGACCGCTTCGTTTCCCTGATGGAGGGCCAGCGTGCCTAAGCGCACCGATATCCAGTCCGTCCTGGTCATCGGCTCCGGCCCGATCGTCATCGGCCAGGCCGCCGAGTTCGACTACTCCGGCACCCAGGCCTGCCGGGTCCTCAAGTCCGAGGGCCTGCGCGTCATCCTGGTGAACTCCAACCCGGCGACGATCATGACCGACCCGGAGATCGCCGACGCCACCTACGTCGAGCCGATCACCCCGGACTTCGTCGAGAAGATCATCGCCAAGGAGCGCCCCGACGCGCTCCTGCCCACCCTGGGCGGCCAGACGGCCCTGAACACCGCGATCTCCCTCCACGCGTCCGGCACCCTCGACAAGTACGGCGTCGAGCTGATCGGCGCCAACGTCGAGGCGATCAACAAGGGCGAGGACCGCGACCTGTTCAAGGGCGTCGTCGAGGCCGTGCACGCCAAGATCGGCCACGGCGAGTCCGCCCGCTCGGTCATCTGCCACTCCATGGACGACGTCCTCGCGGGCGTCGACGAGCTGGGCGGCTACCCCGTCGTCGTCCGCCCCTCCTTCACCATGGGCGGCGCCGGCTCCGGCTTCGCGCACGACGAGGAGGAGCTGCGCCGCATCGCCGGCCAGGGCCTGACGCTCTCGCCGACCACCGAGGTGCTCCTGGAGGAGTCCATCCTCGGCTGGAAGGAGTACGAGCTGGAGCTGATGCGCGACAAGAACGACAACGTCGTGGTCGTCTGCTCCATCGAGAACTTCGACCCGATGGGCGTGCACACCGGCGACTCGATCACCGTCGCGCCGGCCATGACGCTCACCGACCGTGAGTACCAGATCCTGCGGGACGTCGGCATCGCGATCATCCGCGAGGTCGGCGTCGACACCGGCGGCTGCAACATCCAGTTCGCGGTCAACCCCGAGGACGGCCGGGTCATCGTCATCGAGATGAACCCGCGCGTCTCGCGTTCCTCGGCCCTGGCCTCCAAGGCCACCGGCTTCCCGATCGCGAAGATCGCCGCCCGGCTCGCCGTCGGCTACACCCTCGACGAGATCCCCAACGACATCACCGAGAAGACCCCGGCGTCCTTCGAGCCGACCCTCGACTACGTCGTCGTCAAGGTCCCGCGCTTCGCCTTCGAGAAGTTCCCGGCCGCCGACGCCACGCTGACCACGACCATGAAGTCGGTCGGCGAGGCGATGGCGATCGGCCGCAACTTCCCCGAGGCGCTGAACAAGGCGCTGCGCTCGCTGGAGAAGAAGGGCAGCCAGTTCGACTTCGTCGGCGAGCCGGGCGACAAGGCGGCGCTGCTGGTCAAGGCCCAGGTCCCCACGGACGGCCGGATCAACACCGTCATGCAGGCGATCCGCGCGGGCGCCACCCCGCAGGAGGTCTTCGACGCCACGAAGATCGACCCGTGGTTCGTCGACCAGCTCTTCCTGGTCAAGGAGATCGCCGACGAGATCGCGGCGGCCGAAAAGCTCCACCCGGAGATCCTTGCGGACGCAAAGCGCTATGGCTTCTCCGACGCCCAGATCGCGGCGATCCGCGGTCTGCGCGAGGACGTCGTCCGCGAGGTCCGGCACGCCCTCGGCGTCCGCCCCGTCTACAAGACGGTCGACACCTGCGCCGCCGAGTTCGCCGCGAACACGCCGTACTTCTACTCCTCCTACGACGAGGAGACCGAAGTCGCGCCGCGCGAGAAGCCGGCCGTGATCATCCTCGGCTCCGGGCCCAACCGCATCGGCCAGGGCATCGAGTTCGACTACTCCTGCGTCCACGCCTCCTTCGCCCTGAGCGACGCGGGCTACGAGACGGTGATGGTCAACTGCAACCCGGAGACCGTCTCCACCGACTACGACACCTCCGACCGCCTGTACTTCGAGCCGCTGACCCTCGAGGACGTGCTGGAGATCGTGCACGCCGAGACCCAGGCAGGACCGGTCGCCGGCGTCATCGTCCAGCTCGGCGGGCAGACCCCGCTGGGCCTGGCGCAGGCGCTCAAGGACAACGGCGTACCGATCGTGGGCACCTCGCCCGAGGCGATCGACCTCGCCGAGGAGCGCGGCGCCTTCGGCCGCGTCCTGACCGAGGCCGGGCTGCCCGCACCCAAGTACGGCACGGCCTTCTCGTTCGCCGAGGCCAAGCAGATCGCCGCCGAGATCGGCTACCCGGTCATGGTCCGTCCGTCCTACGTCCTGGGCGGCCGCGGCATGGAGATCGTCTACGACGAGCCGTCGCTGGGCGAGTACCTCACCCGCCACGCCGGCCTGATCGACCGGCACCCGGTCCTCATCGACCGCTTCCTCGACGACGCCATCGAGATCGACGTCGACGCCCTCTACGACGGCCGCGAGCTCTACCTCGGCGGCGTCATGGAGCACATCGAGGAGGCCGGTATCCACTCCGGCGACTCCGCCTGCGCACTGCCTCCGATCACCCTCGGCGGCTTCGACATCAAGCGGCTGCGGGCCTCGACCGAGGCCATCGCCAAGGGAGTTGGCGTCCGCGGCCTGATCAACATCCAGTTCGCGATGGCCGGGGACATCCTCTACGTCCTCGAGGCCAACCCGCGTGCCTCCCGTACGGTCCCCTTCACCTCGAAGGCCACCGCGGTGCCGCTGGCCAAGGCCGCCGCCCGGATCTCGCTCGGCTCCACCATCGCCGAACTGCGCGCCGAGGGCATGCTCCCCAAGACCGGCGACGGCGGCACCCTGCCGCTGGACGCGCCGATCTCCGTCAAGGAAGCCGTTATGCCCTGGTCCCGGTTCCGGGACGCCTCGGGCCGCGGCGTGGACACCATCCTCGGCCCGGAGATGCGCTCCACCGGCGAGGTCATGGGCATCGACTCGGTCTTCGGCACCGCCTACGCCAAGTCCCAGACCGGCGCCTACGGGGCGCTGCCCACCAAGGGCCGCGCTTTCGTCTCGGTCGCCAACCGCGACAAGCGCTCGATGATCTTCCCGGCCCGTGAGCTGGTCGCGCACGGCTTCGAACTGCTCGCCACCTCCGGCACCGCCGAGGTGCTGCGCCGTAACGGCATCAACGCCACCGTGGTGCGCAAGCACTCCGAGGGCGAGGGGCCGAACGGCGAGAAGACCATCGTCCAGCTGATCCACGACGGTTATGTCGACCTGATCGTCAACACGCCGTACGGCACCGGCGGCCGCCTCGACGGCTACGACATCCGTACCGCTTCCGTCGCCCGTGGCATCCCCTGCCTGACCACGGTGCAGGCGCTGGCCGCGGCCGTGCAGGGCATCGAGGCGATGTCCCGCGGCGACGTCGGCGTCCGTTCCCTCCAGGAACACGCGCAGCAGCTCATCGCGGCCCGCGAGGAGTAGGGCCAAGGAGGGGGACACCGAGACGGTGTCCCCCTCTTCGTGAGCCCCGCACCCCTGACCGTGGAAGGCCCCCGTACCGCCATGTACCGCCTCTTCTTCAACCTGATCTTCAAGCGTATGGACCCCGAGAAGGCCCACCACCTGGCCTTCCGCTGGATCCAGCTGGCCGCCCGCACCCCCGTGCTGCGCACCTTCATCGCCGCCGCCCTCGCGCCCCGCTACAAGGAACTGCGCACCGAGGCGCTCGGCCGGCGGATGCACGGCCCGTTCGGCCTGGCCGCCGGCTTCGACAAGAACGCCGTCGCCATCGACGGCATGACGATGCTCGGCTTCGACCATGTCGAGATCGGCACCGTCACCGCCCAGGCGCAGCCCGGCAACCCCAAGAAGCGCCTCTTCCGGCTCGTCCCGGACCGCGCGCTGATCAACCGCATGGGCTTCAACAACGACGGCTCGGCGTCCGTGGCGGCCCGCCTCGCGGCCCGTAACCCCGTCTTCCCGACCACCGTCGGTGTCAACATCGGCAAGACCAAGGTCGTCCCGGAGGCCGAGGCGACCGCCGACTACGTCACCTCCACCGAGCGGCTCGCGCTGCACGCCGACTACCTGGTCGTCAATGTCTCCTCCCCGAACACCCCGGGTCTGCGCAACCTCCAGGCCGTCGACCACCTGCGCCCGCTGCTGACCGCGGTGCGCGAGGCCGCCGACCGTACGGTCACCGACCGCCGGGTCCCGCTGCTCGTCAAGATCGCCCCGGACCTGGCCGACGCGGACATCGACGCGGTCGCCGACCTCGCCGTCGAGCTGGGCCTGGACGGCATCATCGCCACCAACACCACCATCGCCCGCGACGGCCTCGGCCTGATCTCCGACCCGGCTCTGACCGCCGAGACCGGCGGCCTCTCCGGCGCACCCGTCAAGGACCGCTCCCTCGCGGTCCTGCGCCGCCTCTACGCCCGCGTGGGCGGGCGGATCACCCTCATCGGGGTCGGCGGCATCACCACCGCCGAGGACGCCTGGCAGCGCATCCTCGCGGGCGCCACCCTCGTCCAGGGCTACAGCGCCTTCATCTACGAGGGCCCGTTCTGGTGCCGCGCGATCCACAAGGGCCTGGCCGCGCGCCTGCGCAACAGCCCGTACGCCACCCTCGCCGACGCCGTCGGCGCCGAGCACAAGAAGGTCACGGCATGACCCTGGAGTCATTCGGTGCGCGCCTGCGCCGCGCCATGGACGAGCGCGGCCCGCTCTGCGTCGGCATCGACCCGCACGCCTCGCTGCTGGCCGACTGGGGCCTGAACGACGATGTCGCGGGCCTGGCCCGCTTCACCCGCACCGTCGTGGAGGCGCTCGGCGAGACGGTCGCGGTCTTCAAGCCGCAGTCCGCGTTCTTCGAGCGCTTCGGCTCGCGCGGCCTCGCCGTCCTGGAGACCGCCGTCGCCGAGGCCCGCGAGCGCGGCGCTCTGGTCCTGATGGACGCCAAGCGCGGCGACATCGGCTCGACCATGGGCGCGTACGCGGACACCTACCTCAACCCGCGCAGCCCGCTCTTCTCCGACGCGGTCACCCTCAGCCCGTACCTGGGCTTCGGGTCGTTGCGTCCGGCGCTCGATGCCGCCGTCCTGAACGGCTGCGGCGTCTTCGTCCTCGCCCTCACCTCCAACCCGGAGGGCGCCGAGGTCCAGCGCGCGGTACGCGAGGACGGCCGGACGCTCGCCGCGACCATGCTCGGCCACCTCGCCGCCGAGAATGCCGGTACCGAGCCGCTGGGCTCCTTCGGCGCGGTCGTCGGCGCCACCCTCGGCGATCTCTCGTCGTTCGATCTCGCGATCAACGGCCCGCTGCTCGCCCCCGGCATCGGCGCGCAGGGTGCCACCCCCGCCGACCTCCCGACGGTCTTCGGGGACGCCGTACGCAATGTGGTGCCGAGCGTCAGCCGCGGCGTGCTCCGGCACGGTCCGGACGCCGCAGCTCTGCGCGCCGCGGCGGCCCGATTCGCCGAAGAGGTGCGGACCGCGGTCGGTTGAGAGCGCCGAAGAGCTCTTCGGCAGGTGTTTTGATCCCGAATTGTCCTGGTCAGCAGAGTCTGACCAGGACTTTTCGTCTGTTCTCGCTGACTCCGGCGCCCTCTGCCGCTAGTCTCCGTCGAGAGCACTGCACGTAAGCGCGTTGCTCGTTGCTCCGCAGGTGCGGGGCGACTAGGTTCCACACCGGTCCGTATCCGACAGTTCGACATCCGAGGTGACGTAGGCGTGGCTCTTCCGCCCCTTACCCCTGAACAGCGCGCAGCCGCGCTCGAGAAGGCCGCCGCGGCTCGCCGGGAGCGCGCCGAGGTCAAGAATCGGCTCAAGCACTCCGGCGCTTCCCTCCATGAGGTCATCAAGCAGGGCCAGGAGAACGACGTCATCGGCAAGATGAAGGTCTCCGCCCTCCTTGAGTCCCTGCCCGGCGTCGGCAAGGTCCGCGCCAAGCAGCTCATGGAGCGGCTCGGGATCTCCGAGAGCCGCCGCGTCCGGGGTCTTGGCTCCAACCAGATCGCGGCCCTGGAGCGCGAGTTTGGCGGCAGCGCTGCCGGCTGAGTTTTCCGGCATAGCCGGGAAGCTGGAATAATCGCTGTATGAGTTCTGCAGTCTCCCGGGGGGAGACCCCCGTACCCCCGGTCAGACAACCGCGGCTGACCGTGCTCTCCGGCCCCTCGGGGGTCGGCAAGAGCACGGTCGTCGCGCATCTGCGCAAGGTCCATCCCGAGGTCTGGCTCTCGGTTTCGGCCACCACCCGCAAGCCGCGCCCCGGGGAGCGGCACGGTGTCCAGTACTTCTTCGTCGACGACGAGGAATTCGACAAGCTCATCGCCAACGGCGAACTGCTCGAGTGGGCCGAATTCGCCGGCAACCGCTACGGCACCCCCCGCAAGGCGGTCCTGGACCGCCTCGAGGCCGGGGAGCCGGTGCTGCTGGAGATCGATCTGCAGGGCGCCCGTCAGGTCCGCGAGTCCATGAAGGAAGCCCTGCTGGTCTTCCTGGCCCCGCCGAGCTGGGAGGAGCTGGTCCGCCGGCTCACCGGCCGGGGCACCGAGGCACCCGAGGTCATCGAGCGCCGGCTGGCGGCCGCCAGGGTCGAACTGGCCGCGGAGAAGGAATTCGATGTGACCCTTGTCAACACCTCCGTCGAGGCCGTCAGCCGTGAGCTGCTAGCCTTGATGCTGGATCGATCTGGGGACCGGAACATCAGCGGCTGACCCCGCGGCGAGAAAACGGCTTCCCCGGACCGTCAAAGTTTTTTGCGTTTCATGCACCACCCCCGCTTCATCCCCTTCGGAAGGCAGAGAGTGTCCTCTTCCATCACCGCACCCGAGGGCATCATCAATCCGCCAATTGATGAGCTTCTCGAGGCCACCGACTCGAAGTACAGCCTTGTGATCTACGCCGCAAAGCGCGCGCGCCAGATCAACGCGTACTACTCGCAGCTCGGTGAGGGCCTGCTTGAGTACGTCGGTCCGCTCGTCGACACGCACGTCCACGAGAAGCCCCTGTCGATCGCGCTGCGCGAGATCAACGCGGGTCTGCTGACCTCCGAGGCCATCGAGGGCCCGGCGCAGTAAGCGGCACAGCAGCTCAGCAAGGGCCCGGCGGGACGACCGCCGGGCCTTTGGTGTGTCATAGGGGCAGATACGTACGGACCGCGTACGGAACCGGTGTCTCGGGGAGCGGCGGAGCGATGGACAAACAGGAGCGGGAACGGCCCAGGGTCGTCCTGGGGGTCAGCGGCGGGATCGCCGCGTACAAGGCGTGTGAGCTGCTGCGGCGGCTCACCGAGTCCGGGCACGACGTACGGGTGGTGCCGACCGCCGCGTCGCTGCACTTCATCGGCGAGGCCACCTGGTCCGCGCTGTCCGGCAATCCGGCCGGTCACGAGGTCTGGGAATCCGTTCACGAGGTCCCGCACGTGCGCATCGGCCAGGCCGCCGACCTCGTCGTGGTGGCCCCCGCCACCGCCGACATGCTGGCCAAGGCCGCCCACGGCCTCGCCGACGACCTGCTGACCAACACGCTGCTCACCGCCCGCTGTCCGGTGATCTTCGCGCCGGCGATGCACACCGAGATGTGGGAGAACCCCGCCACCCAGGAGAACGTCGCCACCCTCCGCCGCCGTGGCGCCCTCGTCATCGAGCCCGCGGTCGGCCGCCTGACCGGCGTCGACACCGGCAAGGGCCGCTTCCCGGACCCCGTGGAGATCTTCGAACTGTGCCGCCGGGTGCTGGCCCGCGGTGACCGCGCCCTGACCCAGGACCTCGCGGGCCGCCATGTCGTGATCTCCGCCGGCGGCACCCGCGAGCCCCTGGACCCCGTGCGCTATCTGGGCAACCGCTCCTCCGGCAAGCAGGGCTACGCCCTCGCCCGCACCGCGGCGGCCCGGGGCGCCCGGGTCACCCTCGTCGCGGGCAACACCGAGCTGCCCGACCCGGCCGGGGTCGACGTGCTCCGCATCGGTACGGCCCGGCAGCTGCGCGAGGCCGTGCTCAAGGCCTCCGCGGACGCCGACGCGGTCGTCATGGCCGCCGCCGTGGCCGATTTCCGCCCGGCCGTTTACGCCAGCGGAAAAATCAAGAAGAAGGACGGCCAGGAGCCGGAACCCGTCACCCTGGTCCGAAATCCGGACATTCTCGCGGAGCTCTCCGCCGACCGGGCGCGCCCCGGTCAGCTGGTGGTCGGCTTCGCCGCCGAGACCGACGACGTCCTCGCCAACGGCCGTGCCAAGCTCGCCCGCAAGGGCTGTGACCTGCTGGTCGTCAACGAGGTCGGCGAGCACAAGGCCTTCGGCTCGGCCGAGAACGAGGCGGTGATCCTCGCCGCGGACGGGAGTGAGACCCCGGTGCCGTACGGTCCGAAGGAGGACCTGGCCGAAATTCTCTGGGATCTCGTCGCTCCGCGTCTGAGCGAGCCCCGCTCCTGAGCGCCGCGGAGCCCTCCCGTCCGGCCCCCCACCTGGCCTCATCGACCCCGCACACACCGGCGTGCCCCCTTGACCCGACCGCCTCCCTGAGGTGATTGTCCTACGGTGGGCCGTGGTGTCCCAGGTCACGGGGGGTCCATAAATCGAGACTGCGTGCCCGAACGCCACATCCGACCGATAAACTGGCGAGTGGATCGGGCCGAGCGCAGCTCTCGGCCCTTCCGCCAATGATCAGCCAGCAGCCGCTGCAACCCCAGGGAGCGATGTGTCCCGCCGCCTGTTCACCTCGGAGTCCGTCACCGAGGGCCACCCCGACAAGATCGCTGACCAGATCAGCGACACCATCCTCGACGCGCTCCTCAAGGAGGACCCGACCTCCCGGGTCGCCGTCGAGACGCTGATCACCACCGGCCTGGTCCATGTGGCCGGCGAGGTGACGACCAAGGCGTACGCCGACATCCCCAACCTTGTCCGCAACAAGATCCTGGACATCGGCTACGACTCGTCCAAGAAGGGGTTCGACGGCGCTTCCTGTGGCGTCTCGGTCTCCATCGGCGCGCAGTCCCCGGACATCGCCCAGGGTGTCGACACCGCGTACGAGAACCGCGTCGAGGGCGATGACGACGAGCTGGACAAGCAGGGCGCCGGCGACCAGGGCCTGATGTTCGGCTACGCCTGCGACGAGACCCCGGAGCTGATGCCGCTCCCGATCAACCTCGCGCACCGCCTCTCCAAGCGCCTGTCCGAGGTCCGCAAGAACGGCACCATCCCCTACCTGCGCCCCGACGGCAAGACCCAGGTCACCATCGAGTACGACGGCCACAAGGCCGTCCGCCTGGACACCGTCGTCGTCTCGTCCCAGCACGCCTCGGACATCGACCTCGACTCGCTCCTCGCACCCGACATCCGCGAGTTCGTCGTCGAGCACGTCCTCAACCAGCTCGTCGAGGACGGCATCAAGCTGGACACCGACGGCTACCGCCTGCTGGTCAACCCGACCGGCCGCTTCGAGATCGGCGGCCCGATGGGCGACGCCGGCCTGACCGGCCGCAAGATCATCATCGACACCTACGGCGGCATGGCCCGCCACGGCGGCGGCGCCTTCTCCGGCAAGGACCCGTCCAAGGTCGACCGCTCGGCCGCCTACGCCATGCGCTGGGTCGCCAAGAACGTCGTCGCGGCCGGCCTCGCGTCCCGCTGCGAGGTCCAGGTCGCCTACGCCATCGGCAAGGCCGAGCCCGTCGGCCTCTTCGTCGAGACCTTCGGCACCGCAGCCGTCGACGTCGAAAAGATCGAGACCGCCATCAGCGAGGTCTTCGACCTCCGCCCGGCAGCGATCATCCGCGACCTCGACCTGCTCCGCCCGATCTATGCCCAGACCGCCGCCTACGGCCACTTCGGCCGTGAGCTGGAGGACTTCACCTGGGAGCGCACGGACCGCGTGGAGGCGCTGAAGAAGGCTGCGGGCGTGTAATTCGCCCCAGCTCGCTGTGACGTACGGCCCCGGACCGCTTGGCGGTCCGGGGCCGTACGTCTGAGCATCGCCGCCCGCCGCTGTCCGACCCATCTGCTAAACCTGGAGCTGTGAGCAGGGAGAACGGGCGACCGGGGGCGGAAGCGGGTGCGGGCGAGCAGTTGGCTCTCATCCGGGAGACGGTGCGGGGGAGCAAGGCGGAGCGGGCGAAGCCCCGGACGTGGCGGGGGGCCGAGCTGGCGGCCGGGCTGCCGGTGGCGCGGGTGCTGGTCGACAAGGGGCTGGTGCACCTGGACCGGTATTTCGATTACGCGGTGCCGGCGGCCATGGATGCCGAGGCGCAGCCCGGTGTGCGGGTGCGGGTGCGGTTCGGGGCGGGGGAGAAGGGGGGCCGCCGCGAGGGCGGCAAGCTGGTCAGCGGGTTCATCGTGGAGCGGGTGGCGGAGAGCGAGTACCGGGGGGTGCTCGCGCCCCTCGCGCAGGTGCTGTCGTCCGAGAGGGTGCTGACGCCGGAGCTGCTGGGGCTGTGCCGGGCGGTCGCGGACCGGTATGCGGGGACGCTGGCGGATGTGGTGCAGCTGGCGGTGCCGCCGCGGCGGGCGCGGGCGGAGGCCAAGGCGTCGCCGGCGCCGTTGCCACCCAACGCGCCGCCGGAGGCGGGGAGTTGGGGACGCTACGGCGCGGGGGCCGGGTTCTTGGCGGCGTTGGCGCGGGGGGATGCGCCGCGGGCGGTGTGGACGGCGCTGCCGGGGGAGACCTGGCCGCAGGAGCTGGCGCGGGCGGTGGCCGCGGCGCTGGCGTCGGGGCGGGGTGCGCTGGTGGTGGTGCCGGACGGGCGGGCCGCGGCGCGGGTGGATGCCGCACTGGGTGAGCTGATCGGGGCGGGGCGGCATGTGCTGCTGACCGCGGATTCCGGGCCCGAGGAGCGGTATCGGCGCTGGCTGGCGGTCAGCCGTGGCTCGGTGCGGGCCGTGGTCGGCACGCGCGCGGCGATGTTTGCGCCGGTCAGGGAGCTGGGGCTGGTCGCGCTGTGGGATGACGGGGATGCCAGTCACAGCGATCCGCATGCCCCGCAGCCGCATGCCAGGGAAGTGCTCATCCAGCGGTCGGTGAGCGAGCGGGCCGGGTTTCTGCTGGGCGGGCTGAGCTGCACGGTCGAGGCGGCGCAGCTGGTCGAGACGGGCTGGGCGCGGCCGCTGGCGGCCGAGCGGGAGCAGGTGCGGGCCGCGGCGCCCATGGTGCGTACGGTCGGTGACGGGGACGAGGCGCGGGATGCCGCGGCGCGCGCCGCCCGGCTGCCGACGATGGCGTGGCAGGTGGTGCGGGAGGGGCTCAAGCGCGGCCCGGTGCTGGTCCAGGTGCCCCGGCGCGGGTATGCGCCCCGGCTGGCGTGCGAGCGCTGCCGGGCCCCGGCCCGGTGCCGGACCTGCGCGGGCCCGCTGGAGTCGCAGGAGGCGGGGCGTGAGCCGGCGTGTGCGTGGTGTGGCCGCGGGGAGCCGGACTGGCATTGCGCGGAGTGCGGAGGCGGCCGGCTGCGTGCCCGGATAGTGGGGGCGCGGCGGACGGCGGAGGAGCTGGGGCGGGCGTTCCCGGCGGTGCCGGTGCGTACCTCGGGGCGTGACCACATCCTGACGACGGTGCCCGGTGCGCCCGCGCTCGTGGTGAGTACGCCGGGTGCGGAGCCGGTGGCCGAAGGGGGCGGTTACGCGGCCGCGCTGCTGCTGGACGGCTGGGCGCTGCTCGGGCGGCCGGATCTGCGGGCGGGGGAGGAGGCGCTGCGGCGCTGGCTGGCCGCCGCCGCCCTGGTGCGCGGACATGCGGAGGGCGGCACGGTCGCGGTGATCGCGGAGCCGACGCTGCGGCCGGTGCAGGCGCTGGTGCGCTGGGATCCGGTCGGTCACGCCGTACGGGAACTGGCCGAGCGGGCCGAGCTCGGCTTCCCCCCGGTGTCGCGGATGGCGTCGGTGGCCGGCCGGGCGGAGGATGTGGCCGAGCTGCTGGGGGCCGCCGAACTCCCTTCCGGCGCCGAGGTGTTGGGGCCCGTACCCCTGCCGGTGCCGGATGCGGGGCGGCCCCGTCGGCCGGGCGATCCCCCGCCGGGGGAGGCGTGGGAGCGGGCGCTCGTACGGGTCCGGCCGGGGCAGGGCGCGGCGCTCGCGGCCGCGCTCAAGGCGGCGCGCGCGGCGCGGCTGGTCAAGCGGGAGGGCGAGGCGGTACGGGTGCGGATCGATCCGCCCGATCTGGGGTGACGGTTCCCGCGTACGGCGCCGCCCCGGGACCGTGGCCGGCGGGCGGTCCCGGGGCGTTGGCGAGCGTCGGCGGGCGCACCGGCGGAGCGCTGCGCGCGGCGGTCGTGGGCGGCGTCAGCCGTTGCGGGGGCCGGGGAAGGCGCCCGGCCGGGCCTCGTCCCGGCCGACCGTGGCCGGCTGCGCGGGCATCGAACGGGCGGCGGGGACGGACGGCGTCCCGGGCAGGCCCGTGGCCACGCCGACCGCGCGGGACGAGGACGCCTCCGGCGTGCGCTCGCCGCCGTCGGCCGCGGGCTGGGCGGCGGCCCGGCGGGCACCGTAACGGCGGTGCACCGCCTGCTTGGTGACGCCGAGCGCCGAGCCCACCGCGTCCCAGGAGAAGCCCAGCGAACGGTCGAAGTCGACCGCCGCGGTGACGAGCGTTTCGACGCTGTCCCGCAGCTCCTGGGCGAGGCGCACGGTCGGGGCCGGCGCGCGTCCGTACACGACGAAACCCGCGGAGGGGCCGCTGCGGCGCGGCCGGTAGACATTGCCGAGCTGGGCGGTCAGGGTACGCAGCGCGTCCACCTGTCGGCGGACCCGCTCGATATCGCGTACCAGGAGATGCAGGCTGGCGCGTGCCTGGGCGTCGTGGGTTGCGTGGTCGGCCATGAGCGAGCCTCTCGAACCGGCGTCAGATGGGGAAGGGTGAAAACGATCGGGCCGCCAAAGCGGCCCGTTGTAGGTCAATGCTGTTTGACCAACGCGACAGGAGCGGCTCTGGTCACGGTATGGGGGCGTGCGAGCTTCCGTGAGAGGCGCGGACATGTTCGTACGCCCCCCGCCGCCCGAGCCCCGGAGTCCCTCCCCAGGATGCGGGCCAAGCCCCATAGACTGGTGCGTCGTTCCGCAGCGCGAGAGAGGTAGTGCGTCACCCATGAGGCTCGTCTTCGCCGGCACCCCCGAGGTTGCCGTGCCCGCCCTCGATGCCCTGATCGCCTCGGACCGGCATGAGGTCGTCGCCGTCGTGACCCGGCCCGACGCCCCGTCCGGCCGCGGCCGCAGGCTGGTCGCGAGCCCCGTCGCGGAGCGCGCGGAGGAGGCGGGCATCGAGGTGCTCAAGCCCGTCAAGCCGCGCGACGAGGACTTCCTGGCCCGGCTGCGGGAGATCGCGCCGGACTGCTGCCCGGTGGTCGCCTACGGCGCGCTGCTGCCGAAGGTCGCGCTCGACATTCCCGCCAGGGGGTGGGTGAATCTGCACTTCTCGCTGCTGCCCGCCTGGCGCGGCGCGGCGCCCGTTCAGCACGCCGTACTCGCGGGCGACGAGTTGACCGGCGCCTCGACCTTCCAGATCGAGCAGGGCCTGGACTCCGGCCCGGTGTTCGGGGTGCTGACCGAGGAGGTGCGGCCCACCGACACCAGCGGC
This sequence comes from Streptomyces sp. NPDC028368, assembly GCF_055565615.1. NCBI lineage: Bacteria > Bacillati > Actinomycetota > Actinomycetes > Kitasatosporales > Streptomycetaceae > Streptomyces > Streptomyces sp. NPDC028368. Next base: position 426,287 of record NZ_JBVHTY010000006.1, read on the forward strand.
GATCTGCTCACCCGGCTGGCGTTCGCGGGCGCGGGTCTGCTCACCGCCACCATGGACGGCATCGAGGACGGCACCCTGCACGCCGTCCCGCAGCCGGCCGAGGGCGTCTCCCTCGCCCCGAAGATCGAGGTCGAGGACGCCAAGGTGGACTGGACGGCGCCGGCGCTGCGCGTCGACCGCGTCATCCGCGGCTGCGCACCCGCCCCCGGCGCATGGACGGTCTTCCGCGGCGAACGCCTCAAGCTGATGGCGGCCGTCCCGGCGCCGGACCACGCGGACCTGGACCTGGCGCCCGGCGCACTCGCCGTCACCAAGAAGGCGGTCCACGTCGGCACCGGCAGCCACCCCGTCGAACTTGTGTGGGTCCAGCCCCAGGGCAAGAAGCCGATGAAGGGCGCCGACTGGGCCCGCGGCGTGCGGATCGAGGCCGGGGAGCGGCTGGGGGACGGCTCCTGAGCCGGGCGTAGGCTGGGGCCGAACCCCTCCTCTCGTATCCGGAGCACCTTTCTGTGAGCCAGCAGCCGCCTCGCCGTCATGGCACCCGTAAGCCCTATCGCCGCCCGCAGAAGGACCCGGTGCGGATCCTCGCGTTCGAGGCGTTGCGGGCCGTGGACGAGCGGGACGCCTACGCGAATCTCGTGCTGCCGCCGCTGCTGCGCAAGGCGCGTGAGGGCGGCGACTTCGACAGCCGGGACGCGGCGCTGGCGACCGAGCTGGTGTACGGGACGCTGCGGCGGCAGGGCACCTACGACGCGATCATCGCGCAGTGTGTGGACCGGCCGCTGCGGGAGGTCGACCCCCCGGTGCTGGACGTGCTGACGCTCGGCGCGCATCAGTTGCTCGGCACCCGGATTCCGACGCATGCCGCCGTCAGCGCGAGTGTCGAGCTGGCCCGCGTGGTGCTGGGTGACGGCCGGGCGAAGTTCGTCAACGCGGTGCTGCGCAAGGTCGCGGCCCACGATCTGGACGGCTGGCTGGAGCGGGTCGCGCCGGATTACGACGAGGATCCCGAGGATCACCTCGGCATCGTGCACGCCCACCCGCGCTGGATCGTCTCCGCCCTGTGGGACGCCCTCGGCGGCGGCCGGGCCGGCATCGAGGACCTGCTGGACGCGGACAACGAGCGGCCCGAGGTGACGCTGGTGGCGCGGCCGGGCCGGTCCACCGCCGAGGAGCTGCTGGCCGTCGTCGGCGAGGAGAGCGCGCTGCCGGGCCGCTGGTCCCCGTACGCCGTCCGGCTCGCGGAGGGCGGCGAGCCGGGCGCGCTGGACCCCGTACGGGAGGGCCGCGCCGGCGTCCAGGACGAGGGCAGCCAGCTCGTCGCGATCGCGCTGGCCAACGCGCCGCTCGAGGGCCGCGACCGGGCCTGGCTGGACGGCTGCGCGGGCCCCGGCGGCAAGGCGGCGCTGCTGGGCGCGCTGGCGGCGCAGCGTGGTGCCGCCCTGCTGGCGTCCGAGAAGCAGCCGCACCGTGCGCGCCTGGTGGCACGGGCGCTCGAGGGAAACCCCGGCCCGTACGCGGTCATCGCCGCCGACGGCACCCGTCCGGCCTGGCGGCCCGGCGCCTTCGACCGCGTCCTGGTGGATGTGCCCTGCACGGGCCTGGGCGCGCTGCGCCGCCGCCCCGAGGCACGCTGGCGCCGCCGCCCCGAGGACCTGGACGGCTTCGCCCCGCTCCAGCGCGAGCTGCTCCGGCAGGCCCTGGCGGCCGTCCGGGTCGGCGGCGTCGTCGGCTACGCGACCTGCTCGCCCCACCCCGCCGAGACCCGGGCCGTGGTGGACGACGTGATCAAGGGACGCGGCGGCTCCGCGGTGGAGGTGGAGTTCATCGATGCCCGGCCGCTGATGCCGGGTGTCCCGGCGCTCGGCGACGGCCCGGACGTCCAGCTGTGGCCGCATCTGCACGGGACGGATGCGATGTATCTGGCGCTGTTGCGGCGCACGGGCTGAGCGGCAGCGGTCCTGTGGCGTCTCGGAATGAGTGACCTTGTCTCATCTTCCGTGGCCCCTGTCCGGCCCAGGGGCTGGGACGTGGCCACGTCGGTGCCGATGAGGCTCCGTGGCATGGATGGAGCGATCATCGAACACCGTGCTTGGCCACGTCCCAGCCCCGACTTGCTGTGGTCTTCCACCGGACACCCAGCCGCGGGAACGACGCGGCCCTGCGCTTCGGCCTGCCGCCCGGAAGGCCGCAGTGCGGCCACCCCGGGCCGGTGGCCCGCCGAAGTCCCGCACTGTCCAGGTCGTTGGTATCAGTGGACGATTCGCTCCATGATCCAGTCGACCAGTGGCTTGGTCACCTGGCTGTGCTCGGTGTTCTCGCTGTCGCACCTGAACTCGTCGAGCGCGCTCTTCTCGTCGGCCGCCTCGACCTTCTCGTACAGGTTGACGTCCCACGTGGCCGGGTCGTAGTCCAGCGCGACCGCACTCACGGAGGGGACGAAGCAGCTGAACTTGTACGTCTCCGGGATGTCGGCCCCGAGTCCCGCGGCGATCTTGCCGAAGGAGCCGAGGGTGCCACCGGGCGCGCCGTCAAGGCCGGCAACGTACGAGGTGAAGCCCCGTCGGACCTGGCCTGCGGCCCGCATCTCACCGATCGGCTTGCGCGTTCCGCCGTCGGGCTGGAAGTTCGCCTGGGCGTAGACGATCAGTGGCACCTGCCGCTTGAACACCTCCGCGCCGGCCGGCAGGTCGCGGCCGGTGCCGTTGCCGGTGCCGTTGGCCACGCCCAGCTTGCGCGGCCGTTGCGGGAAGTGGCCGAGGTCGCGCAGTTCGGCCAGGAACTGCGTGCGCAGTGCGCTGGAGGTGGCGACGGGGCCTTCGTACTTCGCGTCCGGGATCCATGCGTACAGCAGCTGCTGCGCGGCGGGGCTCCTGATCAGCTCGGCCTCCTTGACCTTGCCGGGCTTGGCCGGCAGCGCCTCGAAGAAGTAGGCCATCTGCTGGAGGATCAGCGGGATCCAGGCGCCGTTGTGCGGGGAGTCCCAGGAGAGGTAGGTCGCGGTCTGGTGGTCCTGGTGGTGGTTCTCCATCTCGGCGAGGGCGTAGCGGGTGATGATGCCGCCCATGCTGACCCCGCCGACGATCAGCGGCTCACCGCCCTGCCTCTCTTGGATGACCTTGTTGATGGCGCTGATCACCACCCCGGCGTTGGCCTGGATGTAGGTGTGGCGCTCCTCGAAGCCGACCAGGACCACGTCGATGCCCGCGGTGAGCAGCTGCTCGAGGAAACCCACCTTGCTGCCCGGGTAGGGCGCGTTGAAGTGGGCGAACAGCCCCGGCAGGTCACTGCGGCCGTAGTTGAAGCCGTCCGCGAAGATGAACGGCCGCTCCAGCTCGTCGTGGCCGTCGGCGAGGTAGACCGCAGCCTCGCCGATGGCCACCTCCCCCTGGTACGGGCGGGCGGACCGAAGCGGCCAGGTGTGCTTCGGCTTCCGGTCGCTGTCGCGCGCCACGCCCGTCGGGGTGCCGAACCAAGGGCCCTGCGGCAGGTTCTTGGCGAACTCCGCCACCTTGTCCGCCGAGGACTTCTCCTCGGCCTGCTTCCACGTCAGTTCGACGTCGATCCTGGCTTCTTGTGCCATGGGACAGCTACCGCCTCTGCGTAGGTGTTGTTCACGGGCCCGCCACAGCCCATCGCCTGATCACGTGCGAGCGGGGCGGGCGGTGCACGGGATGTGTCACAACTCCCGGCAGGGAATGGGATCCGCCACCCGCTCTCACGGTGACCAAATGTAACATTACGGTCACTCGGTGTATCGGATGGAAGTGGCCCGCCTCGCCGCCCAGGCAGTGCTTCGGCAGCCGGCCGGCGACCGATCCCATCGGGGAGCTACCGCAACGGCTCGCCGGCCCCTCACGGAACGCAGAGATCGTTGGCGAACGGGGGCATCCAACTCACTTCTCACCCCGGCGAGTCCGCGCACATGATTACGGCGTACGCCCTGATGCGGCGCGGCAGCGCCTGCGGGAGTCCAGCGGCGACTTCGCCGTGCTCCCCCCGGCGGAGGCGGGGCCCTGTCGAGAGGGGGGCGATCACGAGATATCTTGATGTCGAGCAATGTTGGAGACGTGGAGAACTGGAGCGGAGCACCCGGTGACTGACTCGACCATCATCTATACGCACACTGACGAGGCTCCGGCCCTGGCGACGCATTCGTTCCTGCCTGTGATCCAGGCATACGCATCGACGGCCGGTGTCACGGTGGAGACCCGTGACATCTCCCTCGCGGGGCGGATCATCGCCAGCTTCCCCGAGCGTCTCGAGGAGGGCCAGCGCATCGACGACGCGCTCACCGAGCTCGGTGAGCTGGCCAAGACGCCCGGCGCGAACATCATCAAGCTGCCGAACATCTCGGCGTCGATTCCGCAGCTGAAGGCGGCGGTCGCCGAGCTGCAGCAGCAGGGCTACGCGCTGCCGGACTACCCGGACGACCCGAAGACCGACGAGGAAAAGGACGTCCGCGCGCGGTACGACAAGGTCAAGGGCAGCGCCGTCAACCCGGTGCTGCGCGAGGGCAACTCGGACCGTCGCGCCGCCGCTGCGGTGAAGAACTACGCCAAGGCGCACCCGCACCGGATGGGTGCCTGGACGCCCGAGTCGAAGACGAACGTCGCGACCATGACCGCCGACGACTTCCGTTCCACCGAGAAGTCCGCGGTGATCGGTGAGGCCGGCTCGCTGCGCATCGAACTGCACGGGGACGACGGCAGCACCACCGTGCTGCGCGAGTCGGTACCGGTGCTCGCGGGCGAGGTCGTGGACGCCTCCGTCATGCGCGTCGCGGCGCTGCGCGAGTTCCTCACGGAGCAGGTCGCCCGCGCCAAGGCCGAGGGCGTGCTGTTCTCGGTGCACCTGAAGGCCACGATGATGAAGGTCTCGGACCCGATCATCTTCGGTCACGTCGTACGGGCCTTCTTCCCGAACACCTTCGCCGAGCACGGCGCGGCGCTCGCCGCGGCCGGCCTGACCCCGAACGACGGACTCGGCGGCATCCTCAAGGGCCTGGAGTCGCTGCCCGAGGGCCCGGCGATCAAGGCGTCCTTCGAGGGAGAGCTCGCCGACGGTCCCGCGCTGGCGATGGTCGACTCCGACCGCGGCATCACCAACCTGCACGTGCCGAGCGATGTCATCGTCGACGCCTCCATGCCGGCCATGATCCGCACCTCCGGCCACATGTGGGGTCCCGACGGCGACGAGGCCGACACTCTCGCGGTCATCCCCGACAGCTGCTACGCGGGCATCTACCAGGTCGTCATCGACGACTGCCGGGCGAACGGCGCGTACGACCCGTCGACGATGGGCTCGGTGCCGAACGTCGGTCTGATGGCGCAGAAGGCCGAGGAGTACGGCAGCCACGACAAGACCTTCGAGATCCCCACCACGGGTACGGTGCGGGTCGTCGACGGCGCCGGCAACGCCGTGCTGGAGCAGGTCGTCAGCGCCGGTGACGTGTTCCGGATGTGCCAGACCAAGGACCTGCCGATCCAGGACTGGGTCAAGCTCGCCGTCACCCGCGCCCGCGCGACCGGCGACCCGGCCGTGTTCTGGCTGGACGAGGGCCGCGCGCACGACGCCGGCCTGATCGCCAAGGTCAAGCAGTACCTCCCGGAGCACGACACCGAGGGCCTGCAGATCGAGATCATGGCGCCGGTCGACGCGATCAAGTTCTCGCTCGACCGCATCCGCCGCGGTGAGAACACGATCTCGGTCACCGGCAATGTCCTGCGTGACTACCTGACCGACCTGTTCCCGATCCTGGAGCTGGGCACCAGCGCCAAGATGCTGTCGGTCGTGCCGCTGATGAACGGCGGCGGGCTGTTCGAGACCGGTGCCGGCGGCTCCGCGCCCAAGCACGTCCAGCAGCTGGTCAAGGAGAACTACCTGCGCTGGGACAGCCTGGGCGAGTTCCTCGCGCTGGGGGTCAGCTTCGAGCACCTGGCGCAGACGACGGGCAACGCGCGCGCCCAGGTGCTCGCCGACACCCTCGACCGTGCGACGGCCACGTTCCTGGAGAACGACAAGTCGCCCAGCCGCCGCCTCGGTGGCATCGACAACCGCGGCAGCCACTTCTACCTGGCGCTGTACTGGGCGCAGGAGCTGGCCAAGCAGACCGACGACGCACAGCTCGCGGAGGCGTTCGCGGCCCTGGCCAAGACGCTGACCGAGCAGGAGCGGACCATCGTCGACGAGCTGATCGCGGTGCAGGGTTCGCCGGCCGAGATCGGTGGCTACTACCAGCCCGACGCCGCCAAGGCCTCGGCCGTCATGCGTCCGTCGCAGACCCTGAACCAGGCTCTCGCGATCCTCGCCTGACACGGCAGCCCGACGGCACGTTCCGCCCCGGCCGGTACCCCCGGCCGGGGCGGTTGCGTGGGTGCGCGGGGCGGCCCATCCGGGGTGATCGCCGCCCGCCTCCGTCGGTCCGCGGGCCTCAGGCCATACTGGTGACATGGCCTTGATCAACCCCAGCATTCTGTCCGCAGACTTCGCCCGCCTCGCCGAGGAGGCGAAGGCCGTCGAGGGCGCCGACTGGCTGCACGTCGACGTCATGGACAACCACTTCGTCCCGAACCTCACGCTCGGCGTGCCGGTCGTCGAGTCGCTGCGCAAGGCGACGGACACCCCCCTCGACCTGCATCTGATGATCGAGGACCCGGACCGCTGGGCACCGCAGTACATCGAGGCGGGCGCCGGGTCGGTGACCTTCCACGTGGAGGCCGCGGCGGCGCCCGTACGGCTGGCGCGGGAGATCCGGGCCCAGGGTGCGCGGGCCTCGATGGCGCTCAAGCCCGCGACGCCGATCGAGCCGTACGAGGATCTGCTCCCCGAGCTCGACATGCTGCTGATCATGACCGTGGAGCCCGGCTTCGGCGGCCAGGCGTTCCTGGACATCATGCTGCCGAAGATCCGCCGGACCCGTGAGCTGATCTCCCGGCACGGGCTGGAACTGTGGCTCCAGGTGGACGGCGGCGTCTCCGAAGCCACCATCGAGCGGTGTGCGGAGGCGGGCGCCGATGTGTTCGTCGCGGGCTCCGCGGTCTACGGCGCGGACGACCCGGCCAAGGCGGTCCGGGACCTGCGCGAGAAGGCCGAGGCGGCGACGGCGGCCGGCTGGGGCTGCGCGCACTGAGGCCGGCGGGGCGCGTGGTGCGGGCCGTCTCCAGTGAGGCCGGCCGTGTCGTGGGTTGTCCGAGTCGCAACCGAGCGTTCACGGCCGTCGAGGCGGTCATGGTCCCCGTACACCTCGGGTTTCTGAAAGGATGAGCAAAGACTCGATCAGATGCGCAAAAGGGGAGAATTTCGTGGTAGCCAGCCGCCCACAGTCCGGAATGGGCCCCGCCGAGCTGGTGCAGGCGGCGGCGATGGCCCGCCGCTTCTATCTTGAGGGCAAGTCCAAGATCCAGATCGCGGACGAGTTCGGTGTCAGCCGGTTCAAGGTCGCTCGCGTGCTGGAGACGGCGCTGGAGCGGGATCTCGTACGGATCGAGATCCGGGTGCCCTCCGAGCTCGACGCCGAACGCTCCGACGCACTGCGGGCCCGCTACGGCCTGCGGCACGCGGTCGTCGTCGAGTCGCCCGCGGACGCTTCCGAGGACGCCGCGGACCCGGAGAACCTCGGCGAGGTCGCGGCCGACCTGCTGGGCGAGCTGGTTGCCGAGGGTGACGTACTGGGCCTGGCCTGGGGCCGGTCGACCATTCACATGGCGGCGGCGCTGCACCGCCTCCCGCCGTGCACCGTCGTCCAGCTGACCGGCGTGTACGACGCGGGCACCGCCGACCGCGGCTCGGTCGAGGCGGTCCGCCGCGCGGCCGATGTCTCCGGCGGCGAGGCGCACCCGATCTATGCGCCGATGCTGCTGCCGGACTCGGCGACCGCCGCCGCGCTGCGCGGCCAGACCGGCATCGCCCGCGCCTTCGAGTACTTCGACAAGGTCACCGTCGCCTGTGTCTCCATCGGCTCCTGGGAGCCGGGCGTCTCCACCGTCTACGACATGCTGAGCGAGGAGGAGCGCGAGCACTACGCCTCGCTGGGCGCGGCCGCCGAGATGTCCGCGCACCTCTTCGACGCCGAGGGCCGCCGTATCGGCCGGGACCTGGGCGAGCGCTGCATCACGGTCGAGGCCGACCGGCTGCGCCGGATCCCCGAGGTCGTCGCGATCGCGGGCGGCCGGCGCAAGGCCGCGGCGATCGGCGCGGTGCTGCGCTCCGGGCTGGTGACCAGCCTGGTGACGGACACCGCCGCCGCCGACCACCTGCTGCTGGAGACCGGCCCCGGCCCGCGCCCCGCCCTCGACCGGGCGGACCCGGACGGGGTCTGACGGCGCCACCGGCTGCCCGCGCCGCCGGTCATCGGCGGGCAGCGCGGGCGCGGCTGTGACAGCATCGGCGCCATGGTGATCCGCTCCACCTCGCGCCGGGCCGCCGCCCTCCTCGGCGCGCTGCTCGCCGGGCTGCTGCTCACACTCACCGGATGTTCCACGGGCGGGAGCGGCAACGGGAGTTCGGCGGGGGCGCCGTCGTTCTCGCCCGGTGTCTCCGGTGCGCCCCGCACACCCGGCTGGGCCAACGGCATGCCCGTCGTCGCGGTGGGCAAGCTGCCCCCGCAGGCGCGCGACACCCTCCGGCTCATCGACGCCGGCGGCCCCTTCCCCTATCGCCAGGACGGAACCGTCTTCGGCAACCGCGAGCGGCTGCTGCCCGCCCACCCGCGCGGCTACTACCACGAGTACACGGTCCCCACCCCGGGCTCCCCGGACCGCGGCGCCCGCCGCCTCATCACCGGCGAGAGCCACGAGACGTACTACACCGACGACCACTACCGGACCTTTGAGGCGGTGCTGCGATGACGTTCCCGGTACTGACCCACCCACAGGCGGTGCTCCGATGACGGGTTCCGTGCCCCGGCCGCTGGCGGCGGTGCTCGACGGCAGTACGCCTCCGGGGGTGCTGCCGTGGCCCGCCGACCGCCCGGTGACCGATGCGCTGGCCGCCGCCCGGGACGCGGGGTGGAGCGGTGCGGTCCTCGGTCTCGAAGGGGTCGTGGACAAGGCGGAGTTCATGGAGCGGTGCGCCCGCTCGCTGCGGCTGCCGCACTGGTTCGGCCGGAACTGGGACGCGCTCGCCGACTGCCTCACCGATCTGTCCTGGTGCCCCGCCGACGGCGGCCGGCTGCTGGCCCTCACGGGCTGGCAGGGGTACGCGACGGCCGCACCGGACGACTGGAGCATCGTCGAGGGGGTGCTCGCGGACGCGGTCGGATACTGGCGCGAAACGGACACCGGGCTGGCCGTGATCATGGCCCGCGGGGCGGCGCGGCGGGGTTCGTAGAAAAGTCCAGGGGCAGGTGTGCTATCACACGAAGGGAACACCGGTTCGCTTCATCCGGCAGGTATGAGGGATGATGTCCTAGGAGCCGCAGCCTGATCCGGTGAACGGTTCGACGCTGACTCCCCACCGGCCCAGACGTAAAACCGCAGGTGAGAGAGCCAGTATGCGTTTCCTGAACGATGCGAAGCCGCCGTACGACCTGACGTACGACGATGTGTTCATGGTGCCCAGCCGTTCCGCGGTGGGCTCCCGGCAGGGCGTGGATCTGTCCGCGCCCGACGGGACCGGCACCACCATTCCTCTTGTCGTCGCCAACATGACGGCGATCGCCGGCCGCCGGATGGCCGAGACCGTTGCCCGGCGCGGTGGCCTCGTGGTCATCCCGCAGGACATCCCGCTCGACGTCATCACCGAGGTCGTCGGCTGGGTCAAGCGCCGGCATCTCGTCCTGGACACCCCGATCGTGCTGTCCCCGATCGCGACCGTCGCGGACGCCCTGTCGCTGCTGCCCAAGCGGGCGCACGGCGCGGGCATCGTGGTCGAGAGCGGCCGCCCGGTCGGCGTCGTCACCGAGCACGACCTGGCCGGGGTGGACCGCTTCACCCAGGTTTCCGAGGTCATGTCCAAGGACCTGCTCGTCCTGGACGCCGACATCGACCCGCGGGAGGCCTTCAACCGCCTCGACGGGGCCAACCGCAAGCTCGCCCCCGCGGTCGACGCGGACGGCAAGCTGGTCGGCATCCTGACCCGCAAGGGCGCGCTGCGCGCCACCCTCTACAGCCCCGCCACGGACGCCGACGGCAAGCTGCGGATCGCCGCCGCCGTCGGTATCAACGGCGATGTGGCGGGTAAGGCCAAGGCGCTCCTGGAAGCCGGCGTGGACACCCTGGTGGTGGACACGGCGCACGGCCACCAGGAGGGCATGCTCAACGCCGTCCGGGCGGTCCGGGCGCTGGACCCGCAGGTTCCGATCGTGGCGGGCAACATCGTCGCCGCCGAGGGCGTACGCGACCTGATCGAGGCCGGCGCGGACATCATCAAGGTCGGTGTCGGACCGGGCGCCATGTGCACGACCCGGATGATGACCGGTGTCGGCCGTCCGCAGTTCTCCGCGGTACTGGAGTGCGCCGCCGAGGCCAAGAAGTACGGCAAGCACGTCTGGGCCGACGGCGGCGTGCGGCACCCGCGCGATGTCGCCATGGCGCTGGCCGCGGGCGCGTCCAACGTCATGATCGGCTCGTGGTTCGCGGGCACGCTCGAGTCGCCCGGCGACCTCCAGCACACCGCCGAAGGACGGCCGTACAAGGAGAGCTTCGGCATGGCCTCCGCCCGTGCGGTGCAGCGGCGTACGAGCGACGAGTCGGCCTACGACCGGGCCCGTAAGGGGCTCTTCGAGGAGGGCATCTCCACCTCGCGGATGTTCGTCGACCCGGCGCGGCCCGGCGTCGAGGACCTGATCGACTCGATCATCGCGGGCGTCCGCAGCTCCTGCACCTACGCGGGCGCGGGCTCCCTGGAGGAGTTCGCCGAGAAGGCCGTGGTGGGCGTGCAGAGCGCGGCGGGTTACGCCGAGGGCAAGCCGCTGCACGACAGCTGGAGCTGACGGAGCAGGGGAGCCGATGGGCTCTGTGACCGGCCTCGCACCGATGCGGTGCGGGGCCGCTCGCGTTTCCTGGCCGGCCGCCTGCCGCGGCATAACGGCGTTTGCGGGCTCCATCGCGCAACGAACCACCGCCTGCCGCGCCGGTGCGCAACGATCCTTCGCGATTGCGCAAGGAACCCGCATTACGGCAGGTCAACGCAGGGCCGTAAGGTCATGCGCTGTACGTGGAGTGGCGGAGACCGCCTGCTCGGCGGTCTCCCTTTTCTGCGGGTTGCCTCGGCATGCCCGCAGCCGGACCGCTGCCGGTCGCCGCCGTCCGCCTCCGTAAGGGGAATCCGTATCCGGGCCCCCTTCCGGAGCCCGCCATCGGGATCCGGCAACGGAATCCCGAACCGGATACCGCCGTCCGACGGCAGCGGTATCCCGCAGCGATTCACCGGCAGCGATAAAGGAGCCACCCCAGTGTTGGAGCACGGCGCAGCCCCGCCCGCAGGGGTCAGCGACCCCCGGCCGCCCACCCCGGGCGGTTTCGGCACCCGGCTGATGCGGCGCAAGCCCGTCGAGCGCCTGGTCGCCGAGGGCGGCCAGGGCGAGGGCGGCACGCTCCGCCGCTCGATGGGCATGTGGCAGCTGACGATGATCAGCATTGGGGCCACCCTGGGCACCGGCATCTTCGTCGTCCTCGGCCAGGCCGTCCCCGACGCCGGACCCGCGGTCATCATCTCGTTCGTCATCGCGGGCATCACCGCCCTGTTCTCGGCTCTCTCCTACGCGGAGCTGGCCGGCACCATCCCGGTATCGGGGTCGTCGTACTCCTACGCCTACGCCACCCTCGGCGAGCTGGTCGCCTGGATCTGCGGCTGGTGTCTGATCCTGGAGTACGGCGTCTCGGTCGCGGCCGTCGCCGTCGGCTGGGGGCAGTATCTGAACGAGCTGCTCAACGGCCTCTTCGGGTTCACCATCCCCGACGCGCTGTCCCAGCCGCCCGGTGACGGAGGCGTCTTCAACCTCCCGGCCCTGCTGGTCGTGATGCTGGCGATGGTCTTCCTGCTGGGCGGAGCCAAGGAGAGCGCGCGCGCCAACACCATCATGGTGGCGGTCAAGATCGTCGCGCTGCTGCTGTTCTGCGGCGTCGCCCTGCAGGGCGTGCGCTCCGGGAACTACGCCGACTTCATGCCGCTGGGCATGACGGGCGTCAGCGCCGCGGGCGCCACCCTCTTCTTCTCCTACATCGGCTTCGACGCCGCCTCCACCGCAGGTGAAGAGGCCAAGAACCCGCAGCGTGACCTGCCGCGCGCGATCATGCTCTCGCTGATCATCGTCACCGCGCTGTACTGCCTGGTCGCCGCCATCGCGGTCGGCGCGATGCCGTGGAAGAAGTTCCAGGGCTCGGAGGCCGCCCTCGCCGGGATCATGAAGGACGTCTCCGGACAGGACTTCTGGGCCGTGCTGCTCGCCTTCGGCGCGGTCATCGCCATCGCCAGCGTCGTCCTGACCGTCCTCTACGGCCAGACCCGCATCCTCTTCGCGATGTCGCGGGACGGCCTGGTGCCCAAGGTGTTCTCCAAGGTGCACGCCAAGAGCGGTGCGCCCCGGATCAACACCGTGATCGTCTCGCTGTTCTGCGGGGTGCTCGCCGCGGCCATTCCGCTGGGCCAGCTGGCCGACGCCACCAGCATCGGCACCCTCTTCGCGTTCGCGCTGGTCAATGTGGCCGTCGTCGTTCTGCGCTACACGCGTCCCGACATGCCGCGCAGCTTCCGTACGCCGCTCTCGCCGCTCTTTCCCGTGATCGGCTTCGCGCTGTGCGTCTACATGATGTTCAGCCTCGGTGCCGTGACCTGGCTGGTCTTCGGGGTCTGGATGGTCGTCGGCCTTGTGGTCTACTTCGGATACGGCATGCGCCGCTCCCGATTGGCCACAGCAGAAAAGTGATCCACCCGCAGTGCGACTGAACGATCTCGACGAACGCATCGTCCACGCCCTCGCCGAGGACGCCCGCCGCAGCTATGCCGACATCGGCCAGGAGGTCGGGCTCTCCGCCCCGGCCGTCAAACGGCGGGTGGACCGGCTGCGGGCCGAGGGCGCGATCACGGGATTCACCGTACGGGTCGACCCGGCCGCGCTCGGCTGGGAGACCGAGGGGTTCATCGAGCTCTACTGCAGCCGCAACACCTCGCCCGAGGCGATTCACCGCGGCCTGTCGCGCTACCCGGAAGTGGCGTCCGCCTCCACCGTCACCGGTGAGGCGGACGCCATCGTCCAGGTCTTCGCCGCCGATATGCGGCACTTCGAGCGGGTACTGGAACGGATCGCGGGCGAGCCGTTCGTGGAACGGACCAAGTCGGTACTGGTGCTCTCGCCGCTGCTGCGGCGGTTCGGGTCGGGGGCTCCGAGCTAGGGGGTGGCAGCCCCGGGTCCGAGGCCCGCCGGCAGCCGTGGCGGAGTGCCCTGCGTCCACACGATGCGCAGCGACGAGGCCGCGATCCGCCAGCCGTCCGGGGTCCGTACCAGCTCGCTGTCGGCGTGCCCCGCGGAGAGGAAGACCTCCCCGGCCCCCTCCGGGCCGTCCGCCAGGACGTGCGTACTCAGCTGGGTGCCGCGGGCGGTGGCCCGGTCGCCGTCGATCTCGATGACGGCATTGCCGCCCAGGTGCATCGTCCGGTCGAACAGGGCCATACCGCGCCGGACGTGTGCCAGGAGGTCATCGTGGCCGCGGACCGTGCCGATCGGCATCTCGGCGGTCACGTCCTCGGTGTGAAAGGCGCGGGCCCACGCCTCGTCGAACTTTCCCTCGTCCAGGGACCGCAGGTAGCGGTCCAGGAGATCGGTGATCTCGGCGCGGTCGGTGAGGTGCTGGAGCTGGTGGTGCATCGCTTCGTTGTCCATGGCCACGACCTTGCTACCTCAAGCGGACTTCAGGTCAAGGGCCGGTTCCTTGCCGCGTCCGAGGCGACGGTGGGCCAGGTCTCCGTGACCTCGTCGATCAGCGGACGGGTGGTGTCAGACGGGCCGCGGCTTCGACGATCCGCGGGCTGGGGCTGCACGCCCTGCCGATCCCGCTCGACCTGCCGCCGATCGCCATGGCGATGGCCTGGCACCCGCGTCAGGAGGCCGACGCGGGGCACCTCTGGCTGCGCGGGCTGGTGCGGGAGGTGGTGCGGGAGGCCCTGGGGGAACCGGTGGACGACGGCGCCTGAGCGCAGCGGGCCGCCCTGAGCCGCCGCCGGGTCAGTCCGCCGAGGGCCCGGTCGTGTCCGCCGAGGACCTGGTGACATCCGCCGCGGGCCCGGCCATGCCCTCCGCAGGTCCGGTCGCCGAGCCGAAATCGTCCATGAAGCGCGTGAACAGCCGGGCGAACGCGGCGCGTTCGGCATCCGGCCAGTCCCGGGTCACCCGCGCCACCACGGAACGCCGGAACGCATGCACCGTCTCCAGCACCTCTCGCCCGCTCGGGGTGACGGCCAGCAGAGTGCGCCGGCCGTCCGCCTGGTCGGCCTCCCGGCGGAGGTGACCGGCCTGCACCGCCGCCGCCACCAGCTTGCTCGCCCGCGGCTGGTCCACCCGCAGGGCGTCCGCCACTTCGCGCACCCCGACCGGTACGCCGCGCTCCTCGGCGGCCTCGACGACGTCCAGCACGTCGAACGCGGCACCCTCCGGTACCGGCCCCTTGGCCTGCCGTTCCGCCCGCCGCGCCAGCGTCCGCCGCGCGGCGCTGCGGCGCAGGGCCACCATGGCGCGCTCGATCGCCGCGACATCCCGGTCCGTACCGCTGGGTGCCCTGTGCCGCTTCGGCTCGTGCATCCGTATCCGCCGCCTCGTTCGTCGCCGCGCCTTGCTCCGTGGTTCGTGGTAAAGCATACTCAGCGACAGATACTTGTCTTGATGCAGGTAAATGCTCTTGCGCATGCAGTCCCATGACCCGAGAGGTCCGTGCGCTCGGAGAGGTCCGCGACCTCGGACGAGCTCGGAAAAGAACGGAAGGCGGGAATGTCATGACCACCCCCCTGAAACCCATCGGCTTCTACCTCAAGGCGCTCGATGCCCTGATCAACGAGGACTTCGCCCGGACACTGTCCGCACAGCGGCTGACCCGGCGCGACTGGCAGGTGCTGAACAGCCTCGCGCGTCAGGGTCCGCTCACCGAGGCGGAGATCGGTCGCCTCCTCGGCCCCTTCTGGGAGCCGGGAGCACGCACCCTCGACGAGGTCACCGGTGCACTGGCCGCCCGCGGCTGGCTCACCGGCGCCGGTGAGGGCCTCGCGCTCACCGGCACCGGCCGGCGGGCCCACACCGAGGTCGCGGCGCTGATCGAGACGGCCCGCGCCCGCCTCATGCGCGGGCTCA
Source organism: Streptomyces sp. NPDC028368 (assembly GCF_055565615.1). NCBI lineage: Bacteria > Bacillati > Actinomycetota > Actinomycetes > Kitasatosporales > Streptomycetaceae > Streptomyces > Streptomyces sp. NPDC028368. The sequence continues at coordinate 441,567 of NZ_JBVHTY010000006.1, forward strand.
CCGACGACGACTACCGCCGCACCGTGACCGTCCTCGACCGAATGACGGCAAATATGACCCCGCCGGACTGACGGCCGACGCAGGACCGGACCGGCCTGCGACGGGGCGCAACGAATCGCCGGGAAGCCCCTTGAACGCGCAACGAATGCTCCGCCGACGCGCAACGGTGGCGCCTTGTCCCAGGTCGGCGGCGGCCCGTACCGTCAATGCGTCCCGCCCGTACCGTCCCGCCGAGGGGTCCCATGCCGTCCCTGCACACCGCCCTGCTCCAGAGTTCGGGACGGCCCGGCGATGTCGCGCACAATCTGCGGGTGCTTGAGGACGCGGCCCGTGCGGCCGCCGCGACCGGTGCCGAACTGCTCGCCTGCCCCGAACTGTTCCTCACCGGCTACGCCATCGGCGCGGACATCCACCGCCTCGCCGAGCCCGCCGACGGCGAGAGCGCCCGGACCATCGGCCGGATCGCCGCCGAGCAGGGGATCGCGGTGCTGTACGGCTACCCGGAGCACGCCCCCCAGGACGGGGACGGCACCGTCTACAACTCCGCCCAGCTGATCGGCCCGGACGGCAACCGGCTCGCGAATTACCGCAAAACGCACCTCTTCGGCTGCTTCGAGCGGGAGTGGTTCACCCCGGGCGAGCAGGCCGTCGTCCAGGCCGAGCTGGCCGGCGTCCGGATCGGCGTCATGATCTGCTACGACGTCGAGTTCCCGGAGAACGTCCGGGCGCACGGGCTCGCGGGCACGGATCTGCTGCTGGTGCCCACCGCGCAGATGCACCCCTTCCAGTTCGTCCCCGAGTCCGTCATCCCGGTGCGCGCCTTCGAGAACCAGATGTATGTCGCGTACGTCAACAGGGTCGGCGAGGAGGGCGAGTTCGAGTTCGTCGGGCTCAGCTGCCTGGCCGGCCCGGACGGTGTCGTACGGACCCGCGCCGGCCGCGGCGAACAGCTGGTCCGCGCGGATGTCGACACCGACTTCCTCAAGGAATCCCGGGCGAACAACCCGTATCTGCACGACCGGCGGCCGGAGCTGTACGGCCCGCTGACGTGACCTGACCTCTCCCGCCTCTCCGCCTCTGCCTCTGTGCCCCTCTGACCCACCCGTTCTGCGCCCGCCTGCCCGGCGCGCTGCCGCCCCGCCCTGCCCTGCCTGCAAGGAGTCCGCCCCCGATGACGTCCACGGTGCCCACCGCCGCCCACCACGCGGATGCCCAGCCGCCGATCACCATGTTCGGCCCGGACTTCCCGTACGCCTACGACGACTTCCTCGCGCACCCGGCGGGCCTGGGCCAGGTGCCCGCCACCGAGCACGGCAAGGAGGTCGCGGTCATCGGCGGCGGCCTCTCCGGCATCATCACGGCGTACGAGCTGATGAAGATGGGCCTCAAGCCCGTCGTCTACGAGGCGGACAAGATAGGCGGCCGGCTGCGGACCGTCGGTTTCGAGGGCACCCCCTCCGAGGCCGCGGACCTGACCGCCGAAATGGGCGCGATGCGCTTCCCGCCGTCCTCGACGGCGCTCCAGCACTACATCGACCTGGTGGGCCTGGAGACCACGCCGTTCCCCAACCCGCTGGCGCCGGACACCCCCTCGACCGTCGTCGACCTCAAGGGCGAGTCGCACTACGCCCTCACCGTCGACGACCTCCCGCAGGTCTACCGCGACGTCATGAACGCGTGGAACGCCTGCCTGGAGGAGGGCGCCGACTTCTCCGACATGAACCAGGCGATGCGCGAGCGCGATGTCCCGCGCATCCGTGAGATCTGGGCCAAGCTCGTCGAGAAGCTCGACAACCAGACCTTCTACGGGTTCCTGTGCGAGTCGGAGGCGTTCAAGTCCTTCCGGCACCGCGAGATCTTCGGCCAGGTCGGCTTCGGCACCGGCGGCTGGGACACCGACTTCCCCAACTCCATCCTGGAGATCCTGCGGGTCGTCTACACCGAGGCCGACGACCACCACCGGGGCATCGTCGGCGGCAGCCAGCAGCTCCCGCTGCGCCTGTGGGAGCGCGAGCCGGCCAAGGTCGTGCACTGGGCGCCCGGCACGTCGCTGTCGTCGCTGCACGACGGCACCCCGCGCCCCGCCGTGACCCGGCTCCACCGCACCGCCGGCAACCGCATCACGGTCACCGACGCCGACGGCGACATCCGCACCTATGAGGCGGCCGTCTTCACCGCGCAGTCCTGGATGCTGCTGAGCAAGATCGCGTGCGACGACTCGCTGTTCCCCATCGACCACTGGACGGCGATGGAGCGCACCCACTACATGGAGTCCAGCAAGCTCTTCGTCCCCGTGGACCGGCCGTTCTGGCTGGACAAGGACGAGGAGACCGGGCGGGACGTCATGTCGATGACGCTGACCGACCGTATGACGCGCGGTACGTATCTGCTCGATGACGGGCCCGACCGGCCCGCCGTCATCTGCCTCTCCTACACCTGGTGCGACGACAGCCTGAAGTGGCTGCCGCTGAACGCCAACGAGCGGATGGAGGTGATGCTGAAGTCCCTGTCGGAGATCTATCCGAAGGTCGACATCCGCAAGCACATCATCGGCAACCCGGTCACCGTCTCCTGGGAGAACGAGCCCTACTTCATGGGCGCGTTCAAGGCCAACCTGCCCGGCCACTACCGCTACCAGCGCCGCCTGTTCACCCACTTCATGCAGGACCGGCTGGCCGAGGACAAGCGCGGCATCTTCCTGGCCGGCGACGACATCTCCTGGACGGCGGGCTGGGCCGAGGGCGCCGTGCAGACCGCGCTCAACGCGGTGTGGGGCGTGATGCACCACTTCGGCGGCGGCACCGATGCGGCCAACCCGGGCCCCGGGGACGTGTACGACGAGATCGCGCCGGTCGAGCTGCCCGAGGACTGAGCCGCCGGCCACTCACCCTTCGGGGGCTCGGCCGTCGGGGACCGAGTCCCCGACGCGCGGGCCGGAGCGAGGCCGTACGGGTCGGAGTCCGGCCTCGCAGACCGGAGTCCGGCCGCACGGGTCACAGTCCGGCCGCGCGGACCCGGGCGTACAGCTCGGCGGCGCGGTCGGTCAGCTCCTTGCCGTCCCGGCAGAACACCTGGAGATCCAGCAGGACCTCGTGGGCACCCGCCTCGGCGGCCGCGGCCAGATCCTCGACGACCTGGCCGTGGCTGCCGGTGTACGGGCGGCGGTCCGCCTCCGGGAGCGGTGCGCCGGTCAGCTCGACGCCCACCCGCATCGAGACATCGATCGCCCCCGCTCTCCGCCCGTGCCGCTCCGCCGCCTCGGTCAACCTGCGGATCAGCGGCGCCAGTTGGGCCCCGGTGAGATGAGCGGGCAGCCAGCCGTCGGCACGCCGCGCCACCCGTTCCAGCGCCCGGCCGCCGGTCGCGGCCAGATAGACCGGGATCGGACGGGCCGGCTTGGGCCCCACCGAAGCCGCTGCGATCTCGGTGTACGCCCCTTGGTACGCGACCGGATCCGGGCCCCAGACCGCCGCACAGACGTCCAGCAGCTCGTCCAGCTGCGTGCCGCGGTCGGCGAAGTCGGTGACCCCGGCGGCGCGGTACTCGTCCTGCGACCAGCCGGTGCCGAGCCCGGCCAGCACCCGGCCGCCGGATGCCGCATCCAGCGTCGCCAGCGTCCGCGCGAACGGGAAGGGGGCGTGCAGCCCGGAGACCAGCACGCTGCTGCCCAGCCGTACATGGCCGGTGACGGCGGCGGCCAGCGAGAGGGTGACCAGCGGGTCGGCGCACTTGCGGTAGTAGTCGGGCCAGGCCAGACCGGGCACCTGGTACAGGTCGTCCAGCGGCTCCTGGGGGAACAGGGTCCGTTCGAAGACCCACACACTGTCGTAACCGGTCTCTTCCGCCGCGCGGGCCACTTCCAGCACATCGCGCCGCGGGTCGTACCGGGCCATCTGCGGGAGCCCGAGCCCCAGCCGTAGCGTCATACGCGGCACTTTACGACGGCGGCCGCCGGATCGGAACGACGCCCGGAGAGGCCGGCGGCAGGGGTCGCAGGGGCACGCCGCTCTAGTTCAGCGGCGTCAGCAGGCACCGGCCCACCAGCCCGACGCTCGCGTCCAGACGCTCGGCGAATTCCTCCGCGACCTCGGGCAGCCGGCGTGCGCCCCACAGCATCCGGGCCGCGGCCCAGGCGGCGTCCCGGGCCATCTCCAGGCTCCAGGAACCGGCGAGATGGGTGAGCGGATCGGCGATGTCCAGCAGGTCGGGGCCGGGCATCAGGCTCTCCCGGATCCGCTCCTCGAGCCCGGTCAGGACGACGCCGATACGGTCGAAATCCCCCTCCAGGGCGGACGGTTCGCAGTCCAGCACCTGGCAGGTGTCCAGCACCGCCAGCGCCAGATCGTGGCCGATGTGCGCATTGATCCCGGCCAGGGCGAACTGCAGCGGATGGACGCCGGGGTGGCGGCGCAGCTGGAACAGCGGGCGCCAGCAGGCGGGCGGCCGCAGCCCCGCGGTCGCGGCGTCCACCGCGGCGAAGTAGCGCCGTGCGAACCGGATGTCCAGTTCGCCCGCGGCCACCGGGTCCGCGAACGCACCGTCCCCGATGCGCCCCGCCACCGCCTCGGTGACGGTCAGATAGACGCGGTTGAAGACGGCCACCCCGTCCCGGGCGGGCAGCGCCGCCTCCAGGGCCCGCATCCGCGCCAGCACCTCGCCCACTCCTGCCGCCGCCGCGGAGGGCGGCCGGGCGTCCCGCTGCTGAGTTGTCGTCATCCGTTCAGCGTGACAGCAGCCCCCGGATATGCGGCCTTTGCCGGGTACCGATGACCTGATCGGGGTAATAACTGGTGCGCCCTCTTGTGCTTTTCAGCTGAGCCTCAAAGCGCGCCAACGGCCTTTGAAAACCACATATCGCGGCGTCATCCCCAGGAATCGCCGCAGCACCGTGCCCGACGCGGTGCCGAATTCCGGAGGTTGTGCATGCCCCGAAGACTTGCCGCAGCCCTGTCCGCCCCGCTCCTGGCCATATCCGCGCTGCTGGTCGCGGCCGCCCCGGCACCGGCCGTACCCGCCGACAAGCCCTACCTGCTGTCCGGTTGGACGCAGACCGACGCCGGCAGCTACAGCAACTGGGTGGCCGCCCGGGGTAATCGGGCGAAATGGTCCGCCTACGCCTTCGACTGGTCCACCGACTATTGCTCCAAGTCGCCCGACAATCCCTTCGGCTTTCCCTTCGAGATCTCGTGCGCGCGGCATGACTTCGGCTACCGCAACTACAAGAAAGCGGGCACTTTTCCCGCGAACAAACCCCGGCTGGACAGCGCGCTGTACGCCGATCTGAAGCGGGTCTGTGCGCGCTACTCCGGCGCCAGGAAGAACTCCTGCACCGCACTGGCCTGGACGTACTACGAGGCCGTGAAGCACCTCGGCTGACCGGGCGCGGGCCGGGCCGTGGGCCGGGCCGGGGCGCGAAGCGCCGTCAGCGGGACCCCGGCCCCGTCTCCCCGCCCGTCTCCCCGCCCGGCTCGTCGCCGCCTGCCCCGTCGCCGCCCGTTGCCGCGTCGTACGACGAGGTGCCTTCGTCCAGCAGCGGCGGCTCGGCCTTGAGATGCGCGGGAGCCAGGGCGCGCAGCACGTGATATCCGGCGAGCACCACGATCGTGCCGAGCGCGATGCCGCCGAGCTCGAAGTTGTCGCTGATGCGCAGGCTGACGCCGCCGACGCCGATGATGATGCCCGCGGCGACCGGCACGAGGTGGAGCGGATTGCGCAGATCCACCTTGTTGTGCACCCAGATCTGGGCGCCGAGCAGGCCGATCATGCCGTACAGGATGACCGTGATGCCGCCCAGCACCCCGCCGGGGATCGCGGCCACGACCGCCCCGAACTTCGGGCACAGACCGAAGAGCAGGGCGAAGCCGGCCGCCGCCCAGTAGGCCGCGGTGGAGTAGACCCGGGTGGCCGCCATGACGCCGATGTTCTCGGAGTACGTGGTGTTGGGCGGGCCGCCGACCGCGGTGGAGAGCACCGAGGCGGCGCCGTCCGCGGAGATCGCGGTGCCCAGCTTGTCGTCCAGCGAGTCGCCGGTCATCTCACCGACCGCCTTGACGTGTCCGGCGTTCTCCGCGACCAGGGCGATCACCACGGGCAGCGCCACCAGGATCGCCGACCACTGGAAGGTGGGTCCGTGGAAGGACGGCAGGCCGATCCAGTCCGCCTTGCCGACGGCGGAGAAGTCGAGCCGCCAGTGGTCGGTGACCTTCCCCGCGCCGTTGATCGAATGGATCTGCCCGAAGATCCGGTCGAAGACCCACGAGACGGTATAGCCGAAGACCAGCCCGAGGAAGATCGCGATCCGCGACCAGAAGCCGCGCAGACAGACCACGAACAGCCCGGTGACCAGCATGGTCAGCAGCGCCACCCACTGGTCCTGCGGCCAGTACGTACTCGCCGTCACCGGCGCCAGGTTGAAGCCGATCAGCATCACCACCGCGCCGGTGACCACCGGCGGCATCGCGGCATGGATGATCCGCGCCCCGAACCGCTGGACCGCGACGCCCACCAGGAACAGCGCGACGCCGACGACGAGGACCGCCCCGGTGACGGTCGCGCTGGTACCGCCCTGGGCGCGGATGATCGCGGCGACCCCGACAAAGGAGAGCGAGCAGCCCAGGTACGAGGGCACCCTGCCGCGGGTGGCCAGCAGGAAGATGACCGTCGCGACACCGGACATCATGATGGCGAGATTCGGGTCAAGGCCCATCAGAACGGGCGAAACAAAACTCGCGCCGAACATGGCGACGACATGCTGTGCGCCCAGGCCCGCGGTCCGCGGCCAGGACAGCCGCTCGTCCGGCCTGACCACGGCCCCCGGGGCCGGATTGCGCCCGTCGCCATGCACGGTCCAGCGCACGCCGAGGCCCATGACTGCTCCACTTCTCCGAACGGTGATGACGGAGCAGTTTCCCATCCCGGCGGGCAAAGCATTCTAAGCGGCCGCTTACGATGGCTTTGGAATACGTCACGCGAAGCGCCGCAAGAGCCTCGCAAGAACATCAGGAGCACCACCCGTGAGCGTCGAAGCCCTCCAGGCCGCCCACTCCGTCCCGTACGGACAACTGGTCCCCGTCACCGTCCACTTCGACGACCTCGACGCGCTCGGCATGCTCCACAACTCCCGCTACCCGCTGCTGGTCGAGCGCGCCTGGGGCGAGTACTGGCACGGTCACGGATTCGGCTTCGACGGCGACTGGGCCGCCGCGGGTGATATGTGCAACGTCATCAAGGAGATGCGGCTGTCCTACGAGCGCCCGATCACCCGCGCCGGCCGCTACGCCGCCCACCTGTGGGTCGAGCGCCTGGGCCGCACCGGCCTCACCTACGGCTTCCGGGTGTGCTCGGCCGACGGGACCGAGACCTACGCCCAGGGCCACCGGGTACTCGTCCGCGTCGACTCCGCAACGATGCGCCCCACCCCGTGGTCGGACCGGGCGCGGGCGATAGCGGACAAACTGCGGCGACCGGAGGCGGCGGCGGACGCGGCCTGAGCCGCCCTCCTCCGCCGCCCGCGTCACATGCCGCAGTGACGCACGGCTCGCGCCACGGCGATCCCACCCGCCTGGTGGAAGGCCTCCTCGCGGGTGTCCAGGCCGCACCCGCCGTTACGTACGTGGCGGATATGGACGTCGGGTATCCGGTACGGGGGAAAGCGGCGGACTTCCTGCGCGGGGCTGGCGGTCATGGGGGCTCCGGGAGGGCGGCCGGTGCGGCGTCGGTCGGCGCACCGTTTCACGAGCGTTTCCGGATCGCTCGCCGTTACGAGCGTTCCAGGTCGCTCGCCGGCGCGGCCACCGTTTTACGGGCCTCGCGCCCCGGCACCCGCAGCACCCGCGCCCCCACCACCAGCCCCATCGTCAACGTCGTGACCAGCGCGAACGACACGGTCAGCGAGGTTGCCTGGGCGATCCCGCCGATCGCGGAGGGAGCGATCAGGCCGGAGGTATAGGTGATCGTGGCGACGCCCGCGATGGCGTGGCTGGGGGCCGGTCCGCTGCGGGCGGCGGCCGCGAAGGCGAGCGGGACCACGACCGCGATGCCCAGGCCCATCAGGGCGAAGCCGGTCATCGCCATCGCGGGATGCCGGGCCGTCATGATCAGCAGGCCGCCGGCCGTTGCCAGCACCCCACCGCTGCGTACCGTGCGCACCGCCCCGAACCGGGCCACCACCTTGTCGCCGGCCAGCCGGGCAACGGCCATCGTGCAGGCGAATGCGGTGGTCGACGCGGCCGCCAGGCCGGCGTCGGTGCCCAGTACGTTCCGGAGATAGACCGCAGACCAGTCCAGGCTCGCGCCCTCCGCGAAGACCGCGCAGAAGCCCATGGCCCCGATGATCAGCGCGGACTTCGGCGGCAGGGCGAAGCGCGGCGGCGGATGTTCCTCCGGCGCGCTGCGCAGGTCCAGTACGCCCTGGCAGGCGAGGGTGCCGAGAAGTGTCAACACCAGGGCGGCGCCGCCCAGATGGAGCCGGGCGTCGGTCCCGGCGTGCGCGGCGACGGTGCCGGCCGCCGAGCCCAGCAGGGCGCCCGCGCTCCACATGCCGTGCAGCCCCGACATGATCGGTCTGCCGAGCCGGTCCTCGGTCTCCACGCCCAGCGCGTTCATCGCGACATCCGACATGCCCGAGGCCGCGCCGTAGACCAGCAGCGCGGGGCACAGCACGTACAGGCCGGGGGAGAGGGCGGGCAGGGCCAGGGCGAGGGTCCACAGGGCGAGCAGGACGCGTAGCGCGGTGCGGGCGCCGAGGCGGTGGCTGATCCGGCCGGCCAGCGGCATGGCCAGGGACGCGCCGATCGCGGGGAAAGCGAGGGCGAGCCCGAGCCGGCCCGGTGTGATGGCGGTGTGGTCCTGGATCCAGGGGATGCGGGTGGCGAACGTTCCGGTGACCGAGCCATGAAGGAGGAAGACGAGGGCGATGGACCGGCGTGCGCGGCGCAGCCCGTGGGCGGGGAGTGGGGTGGCGTCGGGGACGCCGGTGCCGACCATGGGCGATAAATTATCAGGAACCTTACCTGTTAATAAGAGTCCCGACCGGAAGAGTGAAAGGATCCGGCCATGCATGCATCGCGCGCAGGCGCCGCCGGCCGCACCGCCTCCCCGGCCACCGCACGGTGGATCAACGACCGGCTGGCCCTCCAACTCCTGCAATCCGAGGGGGCTTTGACGGCAGGTCAGCTGAAATCGCTGACCGGCCTGTCCCGGCCGACCGTGGCGGATCTGGTCGAGCGCCTTCAGGAGGCCGGGCTGATCGCCGTGGTCGGCGAGAGCGGCGCGCAGCGGCGCGGCCCCAATGCCCGCCTCTACGGGATCGTCGCCGACCGGGCCCATCTCGTCGGCCTCGATCTGCGCACCCACAGCGCCACCGTCGCGGTCGCCGACCTCCTGGGCCACCTCCGCGCCGAACACACCGTCCCCGTCGGCCCGGACGACACCCCCGACACCGCCGTCGGGGCCGTCCTCGCCGCTGTGGACAAGGCCCTCGGCGCGGCGGGCGCCCGCCACCCGCACACCATCGCCGTCGGCGCCCCCGGGCTGGTCGACCCCGCCACCGGGCGGCTCGGCGGCACCGACTGGATCCCGTCGTGGCACGCCACCCTCGTCGGCGAACTGCGCGACCGGATGGCCGTACCGGTCCTCCTGGAGAACGAGGTCAACCTCGCCGCCATCGCCGAACAGCGCGGTGGCGCGGCCCGCGACCGCGACACCTTCGTCCTCCTCTGGCTCGGCCACGGCACCGGCGCCGCCGTCGTCCTGGACGGGGCGCTGCGCCGCGGTGCCTCCGGCGGCACCGGCGAGATCGGCTTTCTGCCCGTCCCCGGCACCGCCGCGCTGCCCTCCGCCGGCGGCTGCGACGGCGGCTTCCACTCGCTGGCCGGTTCCGCCGCGATCTGCGCGCTGGCGGCGGAATCCGGCCTGGTGGCGGACGCCGGCCCGGCCGGCCCGCCCGATACGGATTCCCCGCCGGCCGAAGCCCTGGTGCGGGCCGCGGTGACCGGCGGCCACACCGCGTTCCTCGACGCGCTGGCCGCGCGGATCGTCCTCGGCGTGGCGGCGGTCTGTGCCGTGCTCGACCCCGGCTGCGTCGTCCTCGGCGGCGAGATCGGCCGGGCCGGCGGCGCCGCGCTCGCCGAACGGGTCGCCGAGCACCTCGCCCGGCTGTCGCCGCTGCGCACCGAGGTGCGGGCGGGGACGGTCGGCGGGCGGGCGGTGCTGCTCGGCGCGGTGCTCGCCGCCCGGGAGGCCGCGCAGAACGAGCTGTTCGCGCCGGCCGGCTGAGCCGGGGCCGCCTCGTCAAACGCCCGCCTCGTCACCGTCGGCCCCGTCACCGTCGGCCCCCGTCACCGCCCCCGGCCCGCTCCGCAAGGAACTCCGCGTACGTCCGCCTCCCGTCCGCATGCTCCGGTGTGAGAATCCCGCCCCGCCGCAGCGCCGCGAACACCCGGCCCGGCAGCCACAGCGGTACCAGCGGGCGCCGCCGCCCGCCCGCCTCCAGCGTGGCCCGTACGAGGTCCCGGGCCGCCAGGACCTCGGGCCCGCCGAGGTCGGTGACCCGCCCGGCAGGCGGGCCGGCCGCCAACTCGGCCAGCCGGGCGGCCACCTCGTGAACCTCGACCGGCTGCACCCGTACCCCCACCGGCACCGGCACCACCGGCGCCCGCGCGCCCGTCTTCACCGCCGACAGCACCAGATCGTGGAACTGCGTGGTCCGCAGCACGCTCCAGCCGAGGCCGGAGTCCTCGGTCAGCCGCTCCACCGCGAGCTTGGTGCGGTAGTAGCGCAGCGGAACCAGGTCCACGCCGACGATGGAGATGTAGACCAGATGGGGTACGGCGGCCGCCCTCGCCGCGTCGATCAGCCGCCCCGCCGCCTCCGTGTCGCCGCCCGTCGGCGTCGAGGCGCAGTGCACGATCGCGTCCACCCCGGCCACCGCGTCGTCCAGCCCGGTGCCGTCGCGCAGATCGACCGCGTACGCCCGCAGCCCGCGCCGCTCCCGGCCGGTATGCGGCCGGCGGCTCAGCGAGCGGACGTCGTGCCCGTCGCCGAGCAGCCGGTCGACCAGGACCCGCCCGAGCGTGCCCGTGCCGCCGGTCACCAGAATTGTCGCCATCGCGGATCAGTCCTCGGGGGTGAGAGGTATCGGTGGTGTCCCCACTGTGACGAGAGGGAGCCGCCGTCCGTGACACCCGACGCGCCCGCCTCCTGTGAGCCACCCCACAGGCCCTCGCCCGCATGGGCGACGATCAGCCGTGGCAGACTGAAGCTGTACTGACATAACAGCAGCAGCGCACTCCGGGGTCGGTGTAATTCCGAACCGGCGGTAACAGTCCGCGACCCGTCCGCAGCCAGCGGCCGGTTGAGCAGGTGAAATTCCTGCACCGACGGTGAAAGTCCGGATGGGAGGCAGTGCGCGGCGGGCGAGCTTCGGTACACCGCCGTCGGCGGCGCGTCCGGTCGTATCTCCGGGCGGGCCCTCTTTTCCGGCCCGGTGTTCCCGTTGGCCTCGTTTCCGCTTCTGTCGTCCAGACAGCCCCGGAGTCCGTGCCCGAAGAGGCAGGAGGACCCGGTGGCCACCGCAGCCCCCGACGAGACCACGGCGATGCGCCGTGCCATCGAGCTCGCCGCGCGCGGCCTCGGGCACACCAGCCCCAACCCGGTCGTCGGCTGTGTCGTCCTGGACTCCGCCGGCCGTACGGCCGGTGAGGGCTGGCACCAGCGGGCCGGCGGGCCGCACGCCGAGATCCACGCGCTGCGCGCCGCGGGCGAACGGGCCCGGGGCGGCACCGCACTGGTCACCCTCGAACCCTGCAATCACACCGGCCGCACCGGCCCCTGCGCCCAGGCGCTGATCGACGCCGGAATCGCCCGCGTCGTCTACGCCGTCGCCGACCCCAACCCGACCGCCACCGGCGGCGCCGTCACCCTGGACCGGGCCGGGATCGACGTCGAGGGCGGACTGCTCGCCGACGAGGCCGCGGCCGGCAACGAGGCGTGGCTGACCGCCGTACTGCGTCACCGCCCCTTCGTGCTGTGGAAGTACGCCGCCACCCTCGACGGCCGGATCGCCGCCGCCGACGGCACCAGCCGCTGGATCTCCTCGCCCCAGTCGCGCGCCGACGTCCACCGGCTGCGGGCCGCCGCGGACGCCGTGATCGTCGGCTCCGGCACCGCCCGCGCCGACGACCCGCAGCTCGGCGCCCGGATCAGCGGCCTCTCGGACGACGAGATCAGCCAGCCGCTCCGCGTCGTCGTCGACTCCGGCGCCACCGCCGTCAAGGCCGGCGCCCGCGTCCTGGACGGCACCGCTCCCACCCTCATCGCGGTCGCCGAGGACGCCGACGCCGCCCACCTCGAAGGCCTCGCCCCGCTCCTCCGGCTGCCACGCGCCGCCCAGGGGCCCGGCCTGCACATCCCCGCCCTGCTCAAGGCCCTGTACGAGCGCGATGTGCGCTCCGTACTCCTCGAGGGCGGGCCCACCCTCGCAGGGGCCTTCCTCGCCGCCCAGGCCGTCGACAAGGTCGTCGGCTATCTCGCGCCGGTGCTGCTCGGCGCGGGACCGGCCGCCGTGGGCGACGCCGGAATCACCACCATCGCCCAGGCGTTGCGGCTCGATGTGACCGACACCGAACGGCTCGGCCCCGATCTGCGTATCACCGCCACTCCCATCCGCCATGCCCGCCACGAGCATGCCCTCCACGAGGAGAACTGAAGTGTTCACCGGAATCGTCGAAGAACTGGGTGAGGTCGTCGCCGTCGAGAACCTCGGCGACAGCTCTCGCTTCCGGCTGCGTGGGCCCGTCGTCACCGACGGCGCCAAGCACGGCGACTCCATCGCCGTCAACGGCGTCTGTCTGACCGTCGTGGAGACCAAAGACGGTGAATTCACCGCCGATGTGATGGCCGAGACGCTCCACCGTTCCAGCCTCGGTGCGCTGGCCGCCGGTTCGCGGGTCAACCTGGAGCGCCCGATGCCGCTCGGCGGCCGGCTCGGCGGTCATCTCGTCCAGGGCCACGTCGACGGCACCGGCACCATCGCCGAGCGCACCCCCGGCGAACACTGGGAGATCGTCAAGATCGAGCTGCCCGCCGCGCTCGCCTGCTATGTCGTCGAGAAGGGCTCCATCACCGTCGACGGCGTCAGCCTGACCGTCGTCGACGCCGCCGACGACCACTTCACCATCAGCCTCATCCCCACCACGCTCGACCTGACCACCCTGGGCATCAAGCAGGTCGGCGACCCCGTCAACCTCGAGGTCGACATCCTCGCCAAGTACGTCGAGCGGCTGCTCGGCCGGGGCGCCCAGGACGACAACGACCTCGCGGAAATCAAGGAGATGGACCGTTGAGCGCCTTCGGCTGGCTGAACGGCGAGGCCTTCACGGCCTTCGGACAGCACGTCATCTGGTCGGACATGGTCGGCAACACCATCGGCCTGGCGGCCCTCGCCCTCGGCTGGCGGCGGTCCATATGGACCTGGCCCGCGCAGTTCCTCTCCGGCGTCATCCTCGTCGCCGCCTACGCCTCCGCCCACCTCAGCGGCGGCATCGGCAAACAGCTGCTCGTCATCGGCGTGGCGCTGTGGGGCTGGCGGCAGTGGCAGCGCGGCCGGCAGCAGGCGCAGGACGGCTCCATCGCCGTACGGTTCGCCGGATGGCGCGAGCGCGGCCTGCTGATCGGCGGTACGGCCCTGGGCACCGCGGCCGTCGGCGGACTGTTCACTCTGATCCCGCAGCTGTCCTGGAACCCCTGGCCGGACGCCTACATCTTCGTCGGCACGCTCGCCGCGATGGTCGCCCAGGCACGCGGCCTGGTCGAGTTCTGGTTCGCCTGGCTGCTGGTCGACGTCGTCGGCGTCCCGCTCGCCTTCAGCAGCGGCCTCGCCTTCTCCGGCTTCGTCTACGTCGTCTATCTCGCCCTCGTCGTGTGGGGCATGCGTGACTGGTGGCTGCGTTCCCGGGCCGCCGCCGGCCCCGTCCTGGAAGGAGCAGCGGCATGACCGCACTGCAGAGCTGGTACGACGCCGAGAACGTCGATGCGGCGGCGGAGCTGACGCTGGACCCCGTCGAGCGGGCCATCGCCGATATCGCCGCGGGCCGCCCCGTCGTCGTCGTGGACGACGAGAACCGCGAGAACGAAGGCGACCTCGTCATCGCGGCCGAGAAGGCCACCCCCGAGATCGTCGCGTTCATGATGAGCGAGTGCCGCGGACTGATCTGCGCCCCCATGGAGGGCGCCGAGCTGGACCGGCTGGAACTCCCGCAGATGGTCGACAACAACACCGAATCGATGCAGACGGCCTTCACCGTCTCCGTCGACGCCACCGCCGCGCACGGCATCACCACCGGCATCTCCGCCGCCGACCGCGCCACCACGCTGCGGCTGCTCGCCTCCGGCGACTCGGTCCCCGGTGACTTCGTACGGCCCGGCCACATCTTCCCGCTGCGCGCCAAGCCCGGCGGCGTACTGGTCCGCAACGGCCACACCGAGGCCGGCGTCGACCTCGCCCGGCTGGCCGGACTCCGCCCGGCCGCCGCCATCGTGGAGATCGCCGGCGAGGACGGCACCATGCTGCGGCTGCCCGAGCTGGTCCCGTTCGCCCGTAAGCACGGCCTGTCCATCATCTCCATCGAGGACCTGATCGCCTACCGCCGGACCTCAACCCCCTCCGTCCGCCGCGAGGCCGAGACCCGGCTGCCCACCGCGCACGGCGAGTACACCGCCTACGGCTACCGCTCCACCGTCGACGGCGTCGAGCACATCGCGCTGGTCGCCGGTGAGATCGGCGACGGCGAGGACGTCCTGGTGCGGGTCCACTCCGAGTGCCTGACCGGCGACATCTTCCACTCGCTGCGCTGCGACTGCGGCCCCCAGCTCGAGGCCTCGCTGCAGCGGATCACCGAGGCCGGGCGCGGCGTGGTCATCTACCTCCGCGGCCACGAAGGCCGCGGTATCGGACTGCTGTCCAAGCTGCGCGCCTACGAACTCCAGGAGCGCGGCCGCGACACCCTCGACGCCAACCTCGAACTGGGGCTGCCCGCCGACTCCCGCGACTACGCCGCGGGCGCACAGATGCTCCAGGACCTGGGCGTGCGCTCGCTGCGCCTGATGACCAACAACCCCGAGAAGACCGCCGCCCTGGTGCGGCACGGCCTCAAGGTCACCGGCCGCGAGCCGATGCCCGTCCAGGCCGGCGAGCACAACCTGCGGTATCTGCGCACCAAGCGGGACCGTATGGGCCACGACCTGCCCTGGCTCGATCCCGAGCACGCAACCACCTGCGGCAACCAGTAGCCCCCTACCACCCGTCAGCACAGACCAGCATCATCACCCGTATGAGGAGAACCGTGAGCGGCAAGGGCGCACCCGAACTGACCGTGAAGAACTGTGGCGACCTGCGGGTGGCCGTGATCGCCGCGCAGTGGCACGAGCAGGTGATGGACGGCCTGGTGGACGGCGCGCTGCGGGCGCTGACCGAGCTCGGCATCGACGAGCCGACGCTGCTGCGGGTGCCCGGTGCCTTCGAGCTGCCGGTCGTCGCCAAGGTCCTGGCCGGGCGCGGCTATGACGCGGTGGTCGCGCTCGGCGTCGTCATCAAGGGCGGCACCCCGCACTTCGACTACGTCTGCCAGGGCGTCACCCAGGGCCTCACCCAGGTCTCGGTGGACACCGGCGTCCCCATCGGCTTCGGCGTGCTGACCTGCGACACCGAGCAGCAGGCCCTGGACCGGGCCGGCCTGGAGGGATCGACGGAGGACAAGGGCCACGAAGCGGTCACCGCCGCGGTCGCCACCGCCGCCACGCTGCGCACGGTCAGCGAACCCTGGCGCTGAAGCGAACGGGCCGACCGCGTAGGGTAGGCGTCACCATGTCCAAGAAGACTTTCGAGGAGCTCTTCGCCGAGCTCCAGCAGAAGGCCGCCACCGGCGACCCCGCCACCTCCCGTACCGCCGAGCTGGTGCAGGCCGGTGTCCATACGATCGGCAAGAAGGTCGTCGAAGAGGCCGCCGAGGTCTGGATGGCCGCGGAGTACGAATCCGACGAGGCCGCCGCCGAGGAGATTTCCCAGCTCCTCTACCACCTTCAGGTGATGATGATCGCCAAGGGAATCTCCCTCGACGACGTCTACGCCCACCTCTGATCCACCCCCACAGTTCTCCTCTCAACTCCCTTCACCGCAAAGGAACCTGCACTCATGCTGCGCATCGCTGTCCCCAACAAGGGTTCACTGTCCGAGCCTGCGTCGGCGATGCTGCATGAGGCCGGCTACCGCCAGCGCAAGGACCGCAGGGAACTGGTCCTGGTCGACGCCGAGAACGAGGTCGAGTTCTTCTTCCTGCGCCCGCGCGACATCGCGGTCTACGTCGGCTCCGGCAAGCTCGACATCGGCATCACCGGTCGCGACCTGCTGCTGGACTCCGGCTCGCACGCCGAGGAGATCATGCAGCTCGGCTTCGCCGGCTCGACCTTCCGCTACGCCACCCGTCCGGGCACCGCCAAGGACGTCACCGAGTTCGGCGGCATGACGATCGCCACCTCGTTCTCCGGCCTGGTCACCCAGCACCTCGCCGACAACGGCGTGGACGCCTCCGTCGTGCACCTCGACGGCGCCGTCGAGACCGCCATCCAGCTCGGCGTCGCCCAGATCATCGCCGATGTCGTGGAGACCGGCACCACGCTGCGCAACGCCGGCCTGGAGATCATCGGGGAGCCGATCCTCACGTCGGAAGCGGTCGTCATCCGCCGCGCCGGCGCCCCCGAGGACGACCCGAAGGTGCGCCAGTTCCTGCGCCGTATGCAGGGCGTCCTGGTGGCCCGCCGCTACGTGATGATGGACTACGACATCCGCGTCGA
This sequence comes from Streptomyces sp. NPDC028368, assembly GCF_055565615.1. Lineage (NCBI taxonomy): Bacteria > Bacillati > Actinomycetota > Actinomycetes > Kitasatosporales > Streptomycetaceae > Streptomyces > Streptomyces sp. NPDC028368. Next base: position 458,415 of record NZ_JBVHTY010000006.1, read on the forward strand.
GCACGTCGAGAAGGCCGTCGCCCTCACCCCCGGCCTGGAGTCGCCCACCGTCTCCCCGCTGCACCACGAGGGCTGGGTCGCGGTTCGCTCGATGGTCCCGTCCAAGGAGGCCCAGCGCATCATGGACGAGCTCTACGACCTCGGCGCCCGCGCGATCCTCACCACCGGTATCCACGCCTGCCGGCTCTGACCGCCCTCCCCCAAGCTCTCGACTTGGCTCGAGCAGGGGGGACCCCCATCCCCGCCGACGACGGAAGACCGACGACGTGTCCGCCGAGCCCGTTTCCGAACCTTCCCCCGAGCTGTCGACCGCGCTCGAACAGGGGGGACCCCCACCAATGACCGGCCTCCCGGTGACGTTCCGGCCGGCCCGTACCCGGGCCGTCCTGTACACCGCCGGCATCGCCCAGCTCGCCGCCCTGACGGTGATCGCGCTGCTGCTGCCGAAGCTGACCGGTGGCGAGCGGCTCAGCTTCGTCGTCACGGGGCTGCTGATCCTGGCCGTCCTTCTGCTGCTCGGCCGCCCCAAGGTGGTCGCGCGGCAGGAGGGCATCACCGTCGTCAACCTCACCACCAAGCGGGAACTGGCCTGGGCCCAGGTGCTGCGGGTCAACCTCCGGGCCGGTGACCCCTGGGTGCATCTCGACCTCGCCGACGGCACCAGCCTGCCCGCCATGGGCATCCAGCCCGGCATCGCCCGGGACGCGGCCCTGCGCGACGCCCGCGCGCTGCGCGACCTCGTCGAGAGCCACGGCACCGGCGACGGCGAGAACCACGGCACCGGCGACCACACGGCCCGGTGAGCCTGCCCTTATCCGGGCCCGGCTGATTACTCTGTTCCCCTGGGTGCTCCCTGCGCCCTGCCCCTGATGGGGCCCACCGCGAACCGAGGAGTGACTCCCTCCGGCAATGGACGGATCGTCCTGTAGTACCTGCGCCGCCCCTCCCCAACCCCCGCATACCACGGAGGCGGCGGCATGACCGGCCCCCTGCTGCTGCTCGCGGCGGCCCTTGTCCTGATCCTGGCCAACGGTTTCTTCGTGGCCGCCGAGTTCGGACTCGTCACCGTCGAGAAGGCGGACGCCGAGCGCGCCGCGGCCGACGGCGACCGGCGCGCCGCCACCGTTGTCTCCGCACTCCGCGAACTCTCCTTCCAGCTGTCCGGCACCCAACTGGGCATCACGATCACCTCCCTGGTGGTCGGCATGCTCGCCGAGCCCGCGCTGGCCCGGCTGCTGGACGGCCCGCTGCTCGCCACCGGCCTGCCCAAGGCCGCGGCCCCCGGCGTCGCCGTCGTCCTCGGCATGCTGGTGGCCTCCGGTGTCCAGATGGTCATCGGCGAGCTGGTGCCCAAGAACTGGGCGGTCTCCAAGCCGCTGCACGTCGCGCGCTTCGTCGCCGGCCCGCAGAACGCCTTCTCGCGCTTCTTCCGCCCGGTGATCACCCTCCTCAACACCGTCGCCAACCGCCTCGTCCGCTCCCTGGGCGTGGAGCCGACCGATGAGCTGGCGTCCGCCCGGACCCCCGGCGAACTGGTCTCACTCGCCCGGCACTCCGCGCAGGCCGGCGCGATCGAGCAGGACACCGCCGACCTGTTCGTACGAAGCCTCTCGCTGGGCGATCTGACCGCGGAGAACGTCATGACGCCGCGGGTACGGGTCAGTGCCCTGCAGGCCTCCGCGACCGCCGAGGACGTGGTGAACCTCACCCGCGCCACCGGCCTCTCCCGCTTCCCCGTCTACCGCACCCGGCTCGACGAGGTCGTCGGCATGGTGCACCTCAAGGACGCGCTGGCCATACCGGCGCACGAGCGGCTGCGCACCCCGGCGGGCCGGATCGCGGTGCCGCCGCTGCTGGTGCCCGAGACGCTGCCGGTGCAGCCGCTGCTGGAGCGGCTGCGCAGCGAACAGCCCATCGCGGTCGTCGTCGACGAGTACGGCGGCACGGCCGGTGTGGTCACGCTGGAGGACATCATCGAGGAGCTCGTCGGCGAGGTCCGCGACGAACACGACCGCGTGGACCTGCCCGAGCTGGGCCAGGCCCCGGCCGAGGACGGCCGCCCCGCCTGGGACGCCGACGGCGGCTGCCGGGTCGACACGCTGCGGCGGATCGGCCTGGAGGCCCCCGACGGTCCGTACGAGACGGTGGCGGGACTGGTGGCACACATACTCGGCAGGATCCCGGCCCCCGGCGACACCGCCGAACTCGACGGCTGGCGGCTGCGGGTCCGGCTGGTCTCGCACCACCGTGCCGAGCGGATAAGGATCGTACGGACCGTGCCGACCGCCCCGGCGCTCGCCGCGGAGGTGGCCCGATGACCCTGGCCCAGCTTCTCTTCGCGATACTCCTCGTGCTGGCCAACGGCTTCTTCGTCGGCGCCGAATTCGCCCTGGTCTCGGTACGCCGCAGCCAGATCGAGCCGCTGGCGACGGAAGGCTCCAAACGGGCCCGGCAGGTCCTGCACGGCCTGGAGAACCTCCCGCAGATGATGGCCGCCGCCCAGTTCGGCATCACCGTCTGCTCCCTGACGCTCGGCGCGGTCGCCGAGCCGACCGTCGCCGGCCTCCTGGAGCCGGCCTTCGAGGCGGTCCACCTCCCCGACCCGCTGATCCACCCCCTCGGCTATGTCATAGCCCTGGCGCTGGTCGTCTTCCTCCACCTCGTCATCGGCGAGATGGTCCCCAAGAACATGGCGATGGCGGCGCCCGAGAAGACCGCCCTGTGGTTCAGCCCCGGCCTGGTCGCCTTCGCGCGGCTGTGCCGTCCGGTCACCGCACTGCTCGGCGCCTGCGCCCATGGTGTGCTGCGGCTCTTCAGCGTCGAGCCCAAGGACGAGGTCGAGGCGGTCTTCACCAGCGAGCAGCTGACCCACCTCGTCGAGGATTCCGGCCAGGCGGGCCTGCTGGAGCCGGCCGAACAGGAGCGGCTCTCCGACGCCCTGGAGCTCGGCAGCCGCCCCGTCACCGACGTCCTCCTCGACCGGGCGGGCCTGATCACCGTCGATCCGACGGTGACACCCCGCCAGGTGGAGGAGCTGACCGTCAAGACCGGCTACTCCCGGTTCCCGGTCTGCGCGCCCGGCGGCGCGTACATGGGCTATCTGCACGTCAAGGACGTTCTGGACCTGGAGGAGCGGGACCGCGCGGTGCCGCAGCGCGTCTGGCACCCGATGGCCACCCTCCGCGCCGAGCTGCCCCTGGACGACGCGCTGACGGCAATGCGCCGTGCCGCCTCCCATCTGGCCGCGGTCGCCGACGGAACCGGCCGGGTGCTCGGCCTGGTCGCTCTCGAGGACGTCCTGGAGATGCTGGTCGGCGAGGTCCGCGACCCGGCCCACCGCCGGACGCCCGCGGCCCGCACCGAGCGCATCGGCGAACCGCGTGCGCTGCCGGAGGAGGACCGGGCGCTGGCGGGCTGACGGGGGCGGGCGCCGACGGGGCCGTACGCCTAAAGGTCCAGTCCCTTGGGCGGCGGCCCCTGCGCACCGGGCCCGCGGCCGGACAGCACCTCCCCGTACGCCTGCATCAGGTCCGGCAGCCGCAGCGTGGCGAGGTCGTCGCGGGACGGGGTGCCGCGCCAGGTGGACAGCCGCAGATCGCGGTAGGCACAGCTCTTCTCGTACAGGGTGCGCAGAAAGCGGCCGTTGCCGAGCTCGTCGATCCAGCCCTGGTCGACGACATGGCCGCTGATGCTGCACAGCTCGTCGCGGGCCTCGTCGTCCCAGCGGTCGCCGTTCTCGGCGGCCAGCACCTCGCCGATGGCGGTCAGTTCCAGCGGCCGGTAGCTGGGGAAGTCGACGCGGCTGGTGAAGCGGGAGGACAGGCCGGGGTTGGCGGCGAGCAGCCGGTCCATGCCCTCCGGGTAGCCGGCCAGGATGACCACGAGCCGGTCGCGGTTGTCCTCGGCGCGCTTGAGCAGCACCTGCAGGGCCTCGTCGCCGTACGCATCGCCCTTGCTGTAGCCGGAGTTGGACAGGCTGTACGCCTCGTCGACGAACAGCACCCCGCCCAGCGCCGAGTCGATCAGCTCATTGGCCTTGACGGCGGTCTGGCCCAGGAACTCCCCGACCAGGTCCGCGCGTTGAGCCTCGACGAGGTGGTCGCCGCCGAGCAGCCCCAGCGCGTAGAAGACCCGCCCCAGTATCCGGGCCACGGTCGTCTTGCCGGTACCGGACGGGCCGGAGAAGACGAAGTGCCGCTTGGGCGGCTGTACGGGCAGTCCCTGGCTCGCGCGCAGCCGCGCCATCCGCAGCTGGGCCGACAGCGCACGCACCTGCCGCTTGACCGGCTCCATGCCGACCATCCGCTCCAGCTCGGCCAGCGCCCTCTCCAGCAGGACCGGGTCGGCGGGGCCGGCGGGCAGCCGCTCGGCGCCGCGCGGGACCGGCGCCGCGGCCTTGAGCCGGGCGGTGGTGTCGCTGCCGGGCGGTGGTCCGGCGAGGTCGGGATCCGGCCCGTCCGGCTCGCCGGCCGCCAGCAGTTCGCGGCCGTCCACCGGGTCGAGCGGTGCGACCGGGTCCAGATCGCCGGCCGCTTCCTGGCCGGCGCCGGCGGCGGAGACCGTCGCCAGGCCGGGGCCCTCGTCCAGGCCGTCCGCCTCGGCGATGGCGGCCAGCCGCGCCGCGGTGTCCATGAACGCCCGGTCGACGCGGTGCACCGCGCGGTAGAGGGGGAGGGCCGCGGCGCTGCGACCGGTGCCCTCATGGGCGCGGGCGAGCCAGTAGCGCAGTTCCTTGCGCTGCGGCTGCTCGCTGCGGCAGCGCATCAGCGCGGTGGCCAGCAGCGGCTCGGCCTGCCCGTACATCTCCAGCCGCACCCGCGCCATGCCGCCGAACAGCCCCGCCTCGATGCCCAGCACCGGGTCGGTGAGCAGCGACTCGGTGTGCCGTACGAGCTGGTCCCAGTCCTTGACGAGGTAGGCGCGGCAGGCGTGCAGAAAGCGGACCTGGGGGTCGGTGTCGACCGGCGGGCAGCCGGCCAGTGCCTGGTCGAGCTCGGCGACATGGCGGCCGTCCAGCCAGTGCGAGGCGTGCGCGAGCAGCAGATCGCGGCCGGTTTCCAGCACCGGCTGGACCCACCAGCCCAGCCAGTACCAGGAGTTGAGGGTGCGTCGGTGGCGGGTGCGCTGTTCGCCGAAGCGGTCGCGGTGCTGGTGCATCCGCAGCAGCGCGGTGGAGGTGTCGGCGCGCAGCGCGTGCAGGCCGAGCCAGGCGTCGGCCATCGTGGGATCGAGCCCGACCGCGGCCCGGAACTCCTCCTCGGCCTGCGGATACGCGCCCACGGTGTAGGCATCGACCGCGCGCAGCCAGGCGAGTTCGGCCGGGGCGGGCGAGCCCTGCGTGCCGAAATCCATCCCGTCCCCCCACAAAACGTCCCCCGAGGTGTGCGCCACCGGGTGTGTGCCGGGCCGCGGCCACCCGAACCGGCATACGGCAGGCGGGAGTTGTCCCTCGCCGCGCGCACGGCGGTCCGGGCCCTTCGGGGGCACAGACTCGCATCGTACCCGCGAGATCGGTGCAGGCCGTAGAGGGCGGCACGGGGGAGAGCGGTGGGAATGGCAGGGCTCGGCGGCGCGAAGAGTTCGGTGACCGAGGGTGAGGGACGGGCGGCGCGCGGGCGGCCCGGAGAAGTACTTTCACACAGAACGAAGCCCCCGATCACGGGGGAACAACCGGGGGCTTCGCGTCTGCGGGCGGTCCGTTGAACCGCACATTGAGAACGTAAGTCCTGTACGCCCCCTAGGTCAAGCCGAGTTGGGGCACTCGGCGGGACCCTGTCGTCGTCTCCGCGTGTCGCGGCCGAGGTCCGTTACGGAGCGTGAAATCCGGGGGTGATCATGTTGTTCCTGAGGGCCTCACACGTACCTCGTACCCCATCTGCCCCTGGTGCACCAGGAAATCGGCGTAGGGGCGCGAGGGATCCGCCGCAAAGTGCCGGCGCTCCGCACGGATCCAGCCATCCCAGAAGACCGAAAGGCCCGGCCCATCCCGGAGTTGACCCCTTTTCCATGAGTGTTCGCGCTCCAGTTCCATCCACAGGAGGCATGCCAGATACGGGCGCAGCGCGCGGCGGCCCGCGCCGACGCCCTCGACCAGTACCACCGGCGCGGGCGCCAGCTCCCGCCGCTCGGTGAAGGCGCGCCGGACCCAGTCGTACACCCCGTACCGTGCGCTCTCGCCCCGGGACAGCGGCTCCAGCACCTGCTCCCGGAACCGTCCGCTCCAGGCGAAGGGCTCGTCGTGGGTGGCCAGGTCATCGGTGTGTACCACCGGCGCACCGCCGAGCGCGTCCGCCAGCCGCCCGGCGAAGGTGCTCTTTCCCGACCCCGCGTGCCCGTCCACCGCGATCAGCCGGACCGGCCCGCAGGAGGGCGGCAGGGCGCGCAGCTGGGCGGCGAGCGGGGTCAGATCCTGTTCCATCGCGTCAGCGTACGTCAGTGGTCCACACCAATATTCCTGCGGCGACGCGCGCCGAACCGCTGGCCGAAGGCCGTGGGGAACGGAGATAGTTGGGCCATCGCTGACATGCACGTGTCCGCCCGCCGTTCCCGTCCCGACTCCTCGCACCCGATCGAGCCCGATCGCACGCATCCGACTGGGGGACCTCCATATGACCAGCACCGCGCCGCGGCGTACCGTCCTGGCTGCCGCGCTCGCCGCCGCGGCGGGCGTAGCCACCCCCTTGGCGCACGCCGCCGACGAGCCCCGTACGGCCGCCGGCGCGGCCACCGGCGCCACCGCGAAGAACACCGCAGCCCGCAGATCGAAGAGCCTCGTGGACTATCACGCCTGGACCACCGCCGCCGACTGGCATGCAGGCAAGCATCGCGGCACCTGCGCCGTCCACGGCGCCCGCCCCGGCATCCGTATCGCGCGGCCCCTCGGCACCGTCGACTACCAGGACCCGCACACCCACAAGACCACCACCTGGGAATACGCCACCTGGACGTCCCCCGTACACACCCTCAGGGTCCCGGCCACCGAGGCCGTCGCCTCCTGGAACGCGCACACCCCGGCCGGCACCTGGATCACCGTCGAACTGCGCGGCACCTACAGCGCAGGCGGCCGCACGCCCTGGTACGTCATGGGCCACTGGACCGCGGGCGACGGCGACGCCGATATCCGCCGGACCTCCGTCGACGGCCAGAAGGACGGCAAGAGCAGCATCTCCACGGATACCTTCGCCATCGACGCGCCGGCGAGCGGGCTGCGGCTGGCCTCGTACGAGCTGCGCGTGACACTCCACCGCAAGCCCGGCACCGCGCTCACCCCCACCATCTGGCGGCTGGGCGCCATGGGCTCCGACATCCCCGACCGCTTCGAGGTCCCGGCCTCCGCGCCCGGCCTGGTCGGCCGCGAGCTGTCCGTACCCCGCTACTCACAGGAGATCCACAAGGGCCAGTACCCGCAGTACGACAACGGGGGAGAGGCGTGGTGCAGCCCCACCTCCTCCCAGATGATCATCGAGTCCTGGGGCCGCAAACCGACCCGCGAGGACCTGGCCTGGGTCGACCCCGACTACGCCGACCCCCAGGTCTGCCACGCCGCCCGTCACACCTTCGACTACCAGTACGACGGCTGCGGCAACTGGCCCTTCAACGCGGCCTACGCCGCCACGTACCAGGGCCTCCAGGCGATCGTCACCCGCCTGGGCTCCCTCACGGACGCCGAGCGTCTCGTCCACGCCGGTATCCCGGTCATAACGTCCCAGTCCTTCTTGAAGACCGAGCTGCACGGGGCGGGGTACGGCACCGCCGGGCATCTGATGACCGTGATCGGCTTCACGCGGGACGGCGACATCATCGCCAACGACCCGGCGTCGCCCGACGATCCGGCCGTACGGCGCGTCTACAATCGTCGGCAGTTCGAAAACATCTGGCTGCGGACGAAGCGCTACGACGAAAAAGGCCAGGTCAAGAGCGGTAGTGGAGGCGTCTGCTACCTCTACTTCCCGGCTAAGCCAGCACCAACTCAGCACCGGGTACTCGCGGAGCTGGGAATCCGCTGAGCATGTGCACCCCGAAGGTGGCCTCGATGACCTGACGGCAGCGCTCGCTGCCGTCGAGGGTGAGGTGGCCGTAGCGGTCCACCGTGATCTTGATCGAGCTGTGGCCCATCCACCGCGACACCTCGTGGATGGGCACACCGTTGCTCAGGGGCACGGTGGCCCACTTGTGCCGGAGGTCGTGCGGGTTGTAGTCGGGAAGCCCGAGGCGTTTGAGGGCGCGGTCCCAGGACTTACGGAAAAGGTCGGGATAGATCATTCCCCCGGCTTGATTCCGTATGGGGAGTCGTTCAACGAGCGGACCGCATCGCCGCCGTGGTCAAGCCGCAACCGTGGCCGACGAGGCGCTGAACTACGCACTTCGCAGGGACGCGAATGGCGCGAAAAACCATGGCTTCAACACAAAGATGCCTACGTCAATTGACGCCGCAGAGGCCGACCAGGCTCTCGCTCTGGGCCAAGCATGGCCACAAGATGACCGACAAACAGCAGAGTCAGCTGAACCGGATCCTCGAAGTCAACGAGCACGAAAAGAGGTTCTCCGAGAGGTTCGCCATCGGTCTCGGCCCCAAGGGCACGCTGGACTTCTGGTCCGACATGGCCGACCCGGAGCAGAAGCCCTACCAGCCGTCGGTTGCCCCCGACAAGGAACGACGTGAGCTGCTGAAGCACGCCAAGTGAACCTGGGCACCACGCTGGCGACCGCGACACACAGCGACAGTGCCGGGACGAAGCACTGGGGGAGCGAAGTGGTCGACCTGGGTGGGCGGCGCCTCGGCGCTCCCAATGCGGGGCGAATCCGTACGGCTTCCAAGTGATGAGCAACCTGATGCGGCACGGAAACTACGACTCCGACTTCCGGCATGACTATGGGAAGGGACTTCTCAAGGTGAACCGGAGCATGAATCCTTCCATCAAGGGAGCCCCCAATGCTTGGACATTCCAGATCGATTCCGACCTGAACTTCGGCAGTTCCAACGACCGTGGAATCGACCCTATGACCGGCTACATGGAGGCCCTCGGTCACAACCACAACGCTTCCACAGAGTTCTTCCAGTCCGACAAGAACCTCGAATACCTGATGAAGGACCGGCAGTGGCCGGACGATTCGACTGCAGACGGAGACGCCAAGGACGGTCTGGCGGGTTACGACTCTTTCACCCCGTGCGACGCCCCTAGGATGATCGGCGTACGGTCAACACGCCTTGACGGTGCCGGACGGACAGGACAACGGGGAGACAATGACCAGTCCGACCCAGGCCCCAGGACGGACCAAGGCCCATGAGCCCCACCCCTACATCGGGGGGCGCAATGCCGCGCTGCGCGCGCTCACCGCGTGGCGGATGGAGCGGCCGGGTGCGCCTCGGGTCGTCATCCTGACCGGAAGTCCGGGCACCGGGTGTTCGCGGCTGCTCACGGGGTTCCTGATGCTCTGCGACCCGGAGTATCGCAAGGGGCTCGAGCTGGACACGCTCGATCCGGCGACCGTGCCTCCGGACTTGCCCGCACCCGCGGTGCCGAGCGTCGCCGGGCTGACGGCAGCGCAGACACTGTGGCTGCTCGCCGATCACTACGAGTTGTCCGCGACCCGCACCGCCGACATCTTCCCCGAACTCGGCCAACTCCCGTTGTCCGGGCGGCCGGTGACGATCGTGGTGCCGGATGTGGATCGAGCCGGTCCGGTGCGGGGGACGGGTGAGCCCGCGCACGTGGTGCGGGACGCGCTGAAGCCCCTCGCCGCCGTCGATTCCATACGCCTTCTCGCCGACGTGCCCCGGGAGTTCGCCTTCGAGCTCGCCGAGGGCCTGCCGCCCGGCGTGGCCCAGATCATCGACCTCGACGCACCCGAGTGGGCCGACCCCGAAGGGCTTGTGCTGCAGGCCGAGGTCCTGCTCAATCCCCAATTTGGCGCCCCGGAGCTGCCATTCACGACCGAGCCTGACGCTCGACGCGCGCTCGCCGAGGTGATCGCCCGGCACGCGGGACACGGCGCGGGCAGCCGTCTGACCGTGCATCTCGCCGTGCAGTCGATCCTGATGCACCCGGAGGGGTTCGACCCGGCAGATGCGAGCCAACTGCCCGGCAGCGTCGGCGAAGTGCTCGATCTGCACGCCCAGCGACTTGACACCCACCCCCGCATCCTGCGGCAGTTCCTCGCGCCCCTCGCCCTTGCCGAGGGCGACGGCCTGCCCGTGCACCTGCTGACCCCGCTCGCCTCCGCCGTCGCCGGGCGGGATATTGGCGAGGACATGGCGCGGGGCATGCTGCTCGCCGCCCCCTTCATCCGCCCCATCGAGAGGGCCGGCGAAGGCATCCCCGAGGGCGAGCGGACGCTCCTTGGATTGCAGCACCCGGGCATCGGCGAGGCCGTTCGGGCAGGCATTCCGGATGTTCCGGGCGCTCAGGCGCGTATCGCCATGGAGTTGCTGGAGGCCGTACCTTGTCAGGACTGGGCGAAGGCAGGGGCGTACGTTCGCGATCACATCGCGGGACACACCCTGGAGGCCGGTTTGCTCCCCCGGCTCCTCACCGACCCCGGCCTGTTCGCCCACGCCGAGCCGGTGCGGTTGCGCGCCGCGGTGGAGGCCGTACCCCCGGAGCGGTTGGACGCACCGGCGCGCACATATCTGCGTACGGCCCCGCTGCTCACCCGCACCCAGGCACCCGCAATCCTTCGAGCGGCGCTCCTGGAGACCGCGTTCGTCGAAGACGGACTGCCGGAGTACGCGGCGGTGTTGCGCCGCATGGTGCCCGAGCTTCCCTGGCACACCCTGTGGAGCGTACCGGTCGCTGGGGTCGACGCCGTGACCGTCGGCAAACTGCCCCCGTCCGCGGTCGCGTCGGACAGCGCCGCGGAGGCTCCTGCGAAGCAGGAGCCTCCGGAGTCGGCCCCGCTCGCGGTCGCCGTAAGTACGGTTCCTCAAGGCACCCCGAGTTCAAGCCCGTTGAAGGCCGACGATCCCAAGGCCCCCGCCGTACTGGTGCAGGACCTTGCCACTGGCTCCGTCATCGATGCCGACCCGACCCAGATCCTGCGCCCCTCGGATGACGAGCGCGCCACGGGGCCGCTCGGGTTCAGCCGCGGCGCCGACTATGTACGCGTCTGGCGTCGCGGCGAGCGGAAGGGCGACGAGAAGATCGTCACGGCCCTGATCTCCGCCACGCCCTTCACGGGAACCGACCTCTCCCCCGACGGCATCCTCCTGGTTGCCACGGAAGGCGGTGTGAAGGCGCTGCAGATCCGCCCGGCGCAGCCCTATGCCACGACCGCTCGGCGCTCCGTACCCGACCCCCAGGAAGCCGAGCCCGAGCCCGCACGGGCCCCCGAGCCCAAGCCGGAAGCCGCACAGGCTCCACAAGCCCCCGGGCCCGATGCCCACCCGACCGCCTGACACCTACCCACCGCAGACCGTTAGCCTCAAAGGCCCGAAGCCCCGAAGCCTCTCGAAGGCGCCCGCATCAGACCGCCTGCACTCAGGCCCACTCGGACGAGGGCCGCGGAGCTCGCCCGGCACCGACCCCGGCCGCACCGGCCCCGTCCGCCCGAAGACTCGAAGGGAGATCCCGTGATCAGCCAGGAGCAGGCGCTCGCGACCGCCGAGGGGTGGCTCAACCCCGAGGGACAGGAGCGCCGTGAGGTGCGGATGCAGGAGTTCGATCTGGGCTGGGTGGTGTGGGCCGCGGCCCCGCCGATCGAGCGTGACCCGGTCACGGGCAAGCGCCGGCCGCCGGCCACGATCGGCCACTCCTGCGGTGTGGTCGACCGCCGCACCGGCGAGCTGAGCACCTGGCCGTCCGTGCCGGTCGAGGAGGTCGTGCGGATGTATCAGCAAAAGCACGGCGGCGGCCAGGAGGCCGCGCCGCCCGCGCAGCCGCCGGTCACCGGCCCCGGCAACACCACGGTCATCACCTACGTCGACCCGCGCACCGGCGAGGAGACGAGCCTCGTCAAGAACTCCGCCCCCGGTGAGCCGCACTCCGAGTACCAGGCCATGCTGGAGATCGACGACCTCGGCGTCCCCGCGCAGAACGTGATCGCGATCCACACAGACCTCAGCTCCAGCCGGCTCCCCGGTGGATACCCGGGCCTGCTGATCGGCCGTCGTTTCACCAACGCCAAGTTCACCTGCACGCAGGAGTACGGCCTGCGGGGCGAGGAGCGCGCCGAGGCGATCGCCGGGCTGATCCAGCACGTCGAGCAGATGCACCGGATCGCGGGACAGCAGCCGCCGCCCCGGCCGCACCGGGCGCCGGTGCCGACCGACGTCGAGCCGGCCGATCCGCTCCGCGACGTTGCCCTGGGCCGCGAGCTGACGGATGCCGTCGGCGCCGACGACGTACGCCGCTACGACGCCGACGACGTGGCGGGCACTCCGCTCCCCGAGGCCGCCAAGGCCACGCTGACCTGGGCCGGGCTTCCCGACATCCCGTTCTTCTTCACGGCCGACAGCCCGGAGGAAGGGCTTCCGGCCGGCCTGTTCGGCAATGCCGCCGCGCATCTGCGCGAGGTCGGCTCACGGGCGAGCGACGACGCCCTGGCATTCCTGGAGGGTCACCTCAGGATCGGCACCGACGGGGTCGCTCTGATCACCGTCCAGTGCACGGGGTCCGATCGGGAGGGTGAGCCGGTCGGCCAGCTCTGGGCCGTCACTCCGGAAAGCGGCGCGGGCCGCCGCGTCAACGCCTCGGTGTCCGCCTTCGCCCGCTCCCTCGCGCTCCTGCACACCACGCGCGAGGAAATGATCGTGCTCGACCCGATCATGGCGGGCGGCGCCGTCGCCGACTTCCAGGAGCAACTCGTCGCCATCGACGCATCGGCCCTGGACGACCCGAGGAACTGGTGGTCGGTGATCGTCGAGCAGATGTGGCACGGGTTGTTCTGATCGACCCCCATCGCCTGGAGGATGCGAAGTGAGTGGTGCCGACACGGTGGGTCTTTGGCACGGGATTCAGCGACTTCACGAGAACGCCTGCTTCTCGGTGAATGACATCTACAGGGAGTCCGACGCCTCGGTCAGGGTTCGGCTCGTGACCGAGGCCACCGAGGAGCGGACCCGCATCCTCCTAAGGTCCTGGGCGCCTGGCTGGACCGCCAACGCGAACGCCTGCGCACAGGCCTCGACCTGAATGGCAATGGTCTCGTGCGTGTGATCGCCCCCTTCGTTCACATCGGCGGGGTCGTCGACGAGCTGCTCAAGGACGAGGGGGCGGCACGGGAGTTCGCGGCCGTGGACGTGGTCGTGCTGATCCTGGCCGCCCTTCCGGCCGAGGCCGACCGGCGGCGGTCGAGGCGCTGATGGCCACGATGCGGCCCCAGGACCTGATCGGCACCAGGCCCATGCCGGATCTGCGCACACGGATCGATGAGACCTTCCCCGACCTGTCCGATGCGCAGGCCGCCCGGGCCTGGAAGGCGCTCCAGACGGGGGTCAACTGCCAGGAGGGGCTGAGGCGCCTGGTCGCGAGCTTCTCCGACCGATCGGCGTCACTCGTTGTGGAGTACGTATGCCCAGGCGGGCTGTCTGCCGCCCTGCTCCTCGACATCGGCCAGCTCCCCGAGGACCCAGTACGGGAGCTGCCCCCGTTCGGCGACCGGGGGCAGAATGCTCCGGGTGCGCAGCCCTGTGACCCACAGCACCACCATGGTGAGGAAGCTGTCGAGGCTGTGCGCGGCGGGAAGAGCGGCGAGATACTCCTCGTCGGGCCCGGTCGGGACGCGCAGGATGTGTCCGGTGGGGCCGTCGATGACGAGCTTGGCGCCCATCCACTTGCCGATCTGGAAAAAGGGACCGGTTTCGGCAACGGGCTCGATCCCTTCGGGCCAGGAGGGCAGTTCGTCGAGAACGTCGGACTCCCAGTCCCCGCAGGGGAAGATCCCCATGCCTCCTTCGTCCCACATGTACGGCAGCCCGAACTCCAGAAGAAGTTCGCGCGTCGCCCCGTGGGTGAGGCCATCCGGGAGATCCTCGGCCTCGATGGGAAAGATGTCGTCCTCGCCGAACAGATCGATGAGGTCCTCGCGACTCGGAGCCGGCGCATCGAGCGGACTGCTCAGGCCCGCGTCCGCGTAACTATCGCTCAGGGGCTGCTGCCGCGCGCCGAAATCGGAGATGTCCACGCCCTGCGCGGGCTGAAGGGCGATCAGTCCCAAATCGCCGCCGAAGACAACGACTTCATCCACGGCCAGTGGCTCGCAGGGCAGCACAAAAGCGCTGTCCCTTCGGCGGGGGGACGACGAGGCGAACAACTCTTGGACACGCTCAGGTGATGCGAAGTCGTCCCCGGGTGAGTCGGGCCAGGTGAGATCCGCACGGTTCTCCTCCGGAATCTCGTCGTTTTCCCAAGGATCTGCGACACGGTCTCCCGTTTCCGCGTCCCGGATCGAGACATACGACTGCTGTCCCCCGTCCTCCGTCCGCCGCTGCAAACCGGCGATGGCGGCTCGTCCCCGCCATCGCACTTCCGCCGTCGCGGCGAACTTTCCGGCCCGGAGAAAGCGTGCGTGATATCCACCCGGCGGGCGCCAATGTGCCCATTTGACTCGCCAGGGCAGTGCAACGCCTGAGGAGGCCACACCCGACGCGAATGCGTGATCGTCGCGCGAGAAGGCCATCAAGTGCAGCCACGAGGCCCACTCCGTCTGGCGCTGTGGCGTGACTCCCCACCCCCACAGATGAAGCGCGTCGGCGGCGGCTGTGTTTCCGGGGATGAGGAAGGTGATGCTTCGTGCCGAGTCCATGAGCGCCGTTTGCGGCAGATTGGCGATGACACGTCCGTCCCGAAGGACTTCGTCGTACGTTTCCGCCTGTACGGCGTGCATGGCGAGCCCGGTGGCGGCGTACAGGCCGACGGCACCGCGCCTGGCCCACCCCTCGGGGTGGCGAAAACCCGGAGCCGAGCCCCTCAGCCAAGCAACCACATGCCTATGGACACGGGAGAGGAGTTCGGCAGATTCGATCTCTCGACGCAAGGTCTCGGCCAGGTTCTCGTCGACAAAGGAAACCCCGAGAGGTCCGAGCCGAACAATTCCGGGCTCTTCCCTTGCGAATTCGGTGAGTTCGTCTTCGGATGCCTCTTCACCGCTCAGCCCGGCGACAAGTTGGGCCCAGACGGGAAGCGGTACGAAGCGGGGCTCGGCCAGTGCCAACGCCCGCACGGCAACGGACTCTGTTACCGCCGGCAGAGGTTCGACGGCCGTCGCGGACAGCCGAAACACCGCCCTGGGATCAACGCGGGCCGGAAGCAACTCGGGAACCACATGGGCCACTACGGCCAATTGGCCACGCGCCAGCCACGGAAGAGTCTGGGCCACCAGCCGCTCGGGCTCGTACGACCGCCGTGTCGGCCCGGCACGATGGGCGTTGACGACCAGCAGCAACCGCTCCTCGGGCCACGAGCCGAGCGCGAAACGCCAGTCGTCCCGCTTGTCCGCGGAGAGGTCGACTCCCAGCGCCGTAAGGGCCTGCTGCATGACCTGCTCAGCGGTGAGACCGGTGGCGTCGACGACAACACTGCCGGGCACCTGCTCGTGTATCTCTCGCATGACGGCCGAGGCGTCATGGCCGGTCGCAGGGACAAGAAAGGCCACTTGGCCGCTGTGCCCACCCTCACGCCACCATGCGCCGATGCGACCGACGACCTCTTCCTCGGGGATTCCGGGGGTGTCGGTGGTTGGCTCGGGCATGGTCCTCCTCAGTTGCGCGATGACTTCTCGACCCTACGCGTGGCCGCGTGTGAAGGAACGGCCCTGGCTATTGCTGTCGCATGACCCCGGCAGGCGGTGTGGCCTGAAGCTGCGGGCGGTCGCGGTCTCAGGCTGGGGCAGGCGCGACGCGGCGCAGCACCACGGTCCAGTCGTCCTCGCTCGGCCAACCCGTCAAGTCGGCGAGCTGCCATGTCTCGTCGCCCACGGGGAAGGTCTCACCAACGCGGAGGGTGTGATCCTGCTCCTCGGCGGCGAAGGTCGCGAGCCGAACCCTGATCGAGGCGTCGGACTCTCTGTAGATGTCCATCACTAGGAACCTCGCGTTCTCGGACTTCCGCTGAATCCCGTGCCAGAGATGAATCGTGTCGGCCCTACTCACTTCTCATCCTCCAAAGACGCGCACTGGTTGCTGCAGTATTTCATGAATTCCTTGATGGTCAGCGGCTGGGGATGTTTCCAGTTATGCGGATTGCGCAACTGAATCAGGCCCTTGTCGTCGACCGAGACGATCTCGTAGGCGTGGGAGCTCAGGAGGTCCTTCTCGATATCGTTCTCCACACCCTTGCCCCTGGGGCGGGTGCCGATAACGACCGGCCTGCCGCTTTCCGTGAGCTCCCGCAGGTGGGCCAGGACTTGCTTTTCCGGGCTGCGGCCGTGCATATCGGCCTGGAGGGCCTCCACATCAGCGGCGAACTGGCGCCAGGTGTTGGCGCACTCCATCATCTTGTCTTCGTTGCCTGTGGGCCAGTCGAAGCCACACATCTCGAGAACCCACTCAAGTGCGTTCGGCAGCATCAAAGCCATGACGAAGGCCCCCGTTGTCGCCCATGTAGTTCGTGTCGTCCCGGCCCTGTGGGCCGACCGACCCCATCCGCCTCACCGCCGGCGGAAGGGCCCTGCTTCTCTGCTGCTGCCGGAGGCGCCATTCGGAGCCTCGTGAGTGCTCAACCGGCTTGCGTCGGCGCAGAGCCATGCCCATGCCAGAGCCTAACCAACGGCCCTTTTGATCCCTCAACTCTGTTGTGTCACAGCGCTGTAGCAGACATCCGGACCAAAGCCGTCCCAGCCCTCAGGCGGCAGCCCTAGCCATTGGGCCGGCGCAGGCTGCGGTACAGCTCGATCGCGGAGTCCGGCGGAAAGTTGGGGACATAGGTGACGGCTCCGTCGCTTTTGGAGATCACCATGTGACTGCCACCCAACGGCGCCTGAGTGCCGGGCGGCGGTGGGGGCATGACGGCGTGGACGAGGAAGCCGATGTCGAACTCCGCCACGTACAACGGCGCCGGGTTTCCTTCCAGATCCAGTACTTCGAATCGGGCGCGAGCGGCAGCCAATGCCTCTTCGGCAGTGGCGGGGATGGGCTGTACCGGTTCCGGCGCGTCGGGATGCGACACGGACTCTCTCCTATCAGTGAAGGGGCGGCTGTGGGTCAGGCGCGGTCATGCGGTTGAACTCGGGCTTGGTGCGGGGCAGTTGGCCGTCGAACGTCGAACGTCGAGCCGGAGCCGAGCCGACGCCGAAACCGATACGGCGCAACCACTCGACCCTGGCTGCCGCGACCGTGCTGCTGTGGCGGCCCCGCAACCTCGCTGTACGGTCGCCACACGCCCCCGTGGTGCGGGCCGTGTCACTTGCTCGTGGACTTCAAAATCCGCACCTCGCCGCCGAACTGGTTCTCCGGCTTCTGCTCCTTGATCAGAGCTTCGTTGAAGTCCTCGTTCTCCTCGTGGTTCTTCGCCATCCGCTCCAACGCCTTGCCGATTTCGTTGAGCTTGGTGGCAAGGTGCTCCATCGAGTCCGTCATGCCGTCGCGCAGGCCTTCGTAGACCACGCCGAACTTCTCGCCGAGCTCGTCGTCACCCCACGGTGGGGTGCCTTCCTTGTCGCTGAAGGTGGTCAGGCCCTTCCAGGCGTCCTGGGCGACACTCGAGAACGTCGTCTTCTTCGGCGCTTCGCCTCCGCCGCCTCCACCGTCACCCTGCGCGGCCAGGCCGTTCTTCAGCTTGGTGGTCGCCTGGTAGAAATCCCTGCCGATCTCGGAGAAGTTCTTCCCCTCGACCTTCAACATCTCCGGATTGCTCTTGAACCCGTCGCCCGTGACTGCGCCCCCGTTCACCAACCGGCGTCATCGAGCTGCCGGTTCACGTCCATTTCAAGTTTGTGCCAGCGTACCCAGAGGTACTGACAAGCCCTCAACCCCTGGGTGTCACAGTGCTGTCTCCGGGAGCATCCGGCCGATACACCTTCCGAGACAAAGCGATCGCCGTGTTCGGGGTAGCCGATGTCGAACTCGCGCACCCGCAACGGCGTCTGGGTGCCGTCAGGCCCGGCAGGACCGAAGAAGGGACGGGCCATTTCGAGGGTCTCCCCATCGTTCGCCGGTAGGCGGTGCGCCGGCGAGACGGCCCGAGCCTCCGTGGGCACGGGCCCTTGGTCCGTATCCGGCCCGGGGCTCAACCCCGGTGTCCACCCCGCCCCCGCTTCTTCGGCTCCGTGACCAGGTTGGTCGAAGGACCGTCGCGCTCGGCGCGCTCCTTCTGCTCTTCCTCATCCCGCTTGCGCTCCCACTGCTCGCGCTTCTCGCGCTCGGCCTCGCGGTCCTCCATGGTCTGCGACTCGGCGGCGCGGCGGATCTCGGTCATGCGGTCGCCCAGCGCGTCCATGTAGCGCTCGTTCTTGAAGGCGTCGGTCACTCCCATACGTCCCGACAGAATGCCCTGGGCCATCTCCTGGAGCGGTCCGCTCATATTGGGGTTGTTGGCCAGCGTGCCCAGCGCCTTATGGAGGCTGTGAGCCTGCTCTGGGTCCTGCGCGACGTCCATCAGCTCGGAGTCGTCGATCTCCCGCTCGCCCGGTCCCGGTCCGCTTCCCGGCCTGTTGGTCATGAGAACCCCCATCGATCCCGGAGGGCCCTTCGCGCGCACCGAACGCGGCTTTCGCACTCGCTACAGCCTGCTACAACTGTTGAAGAGCTTATCCAGCCAATCGTTTGGACCGTCAACCCGGGCGCATCCGCGCACCGCTCGCCGCGTTCCCGCACCTCTCCCGTCCCAAGCCCGCGTCCCCACAGGCGTGGCGCAGCTTGCCGGCCGCCCAGCCCTGCGGTGTCGCGATGGCTAGAGCTCTTGAACGGTGACGTCCAGGGCGCTGAGCCGACCGCGGGAGTGGGGGCCGAGCAGGGCGGCCAGGCGTGGTGCCAGTTCGTGGCGGGCTGCGTGCATGAGCCCGCTGAACAGGCTCATTCTCGTCTCGGTCAGCTGTTCCTCCAGCGAGGCGACGGTCAGTGATCCGAGCGGCGTGCCGTCCGTGGGGTCCAGGAGTGCGACGGCGATGCCCCATACGCCCGGGTGGTTCTCGCCGAAGGAGAGGGCGTGGCCCTGTTCGCGAATCCGGCTCAGCGTCTCCCGGCTGGGGTACTGCTCGGTGGCGGGTTGGGCGGTCAAGATCGCTTCCTGCTGCTCGGCCGGCAGGTGCGCCAGGATGACCAGTCCGCCACAGCCGGAGGTGAGGGGGGCTCGTTCCCCCAAGGCCACCGTTTCGCGTAGGGGGCTGTTCGGTTTGGGGATGCCGGCCACCAGGACCCGGTGGTCGCCGCTGCGTAGGTGCATCGCTGCCGATTCGGCGGTGGTGGCGGCGAGCCGGGCGACGACCGGCTGGACGACCCGCAGGAGGGTTGGGCGGGGTCCCAGAAGGAAGGACAGGGCTACGGCCCGGCTCCCGAGGCGATAGCCGTTGCGGCCGAGGTGGTCGACGTATCCGTCCTCTTCCAGCAACTTCAGGATCCGGAAGGTCTGGGACTGCGACAGCCCCACACGCGCGGCGACGGCCCGCAGACTCACGGGCTGCTCCATGCCCGACATCGACTCCAGGATGCGCAGTCCGCGCATCGGCCCTTCTGCCATGCGGTGACGCTAGGACCGTACTTGCGTGTGATGCAAGTTGCGTGGACGCGGTTCGCGCAGCTGGGAGGAAATAAGGGCGTCACACGAGAAGACGATGTCGTGCACATCGACCAAACCGAGGAGTCGGGCCGATGAACCTGGTGACACTGGGCCTGCCGGCCGCTCTCGGCGTGATCATGCTGGGAATCGGCCTCACCCTCACCCCGGCCGACTTCCGGCGTATCGGGCGGCATCCCAAGGCGGTAGGGGTGGCCCTGGTGGTGCAGCTGGTTCTGCTGCCGCTGGTCTGCTTCGGTCTGGTGCACCTCTTCCGGCCGGCCCCCGTTCTCGCGGTCGGGATGATGCTGCTGGCGGCGTGTCCCGGCGGCCCGAAAGCCAACGTACTCAGTCACGTCTTCGGCGGGGATGTCGTCCTGAACATCTCCCTCACCGCGATCAACTCGGTCATCGCCGCCTTCACGCTGCCGGTCAGCTACACCTTTGCCGCGCACGTGTTCACGCCAGGCGCTGCGGGCCTCGGTCTGCAGTTCGGCAAGGTCCTGGAGGTTTTTGCCGAGGTCCTGGTGCCAGTGGCGGTCGGAATGGCGGTGCGCCGTCTGCGGCCCGCTGTGGCCCGGGCGGTGGTCCGGGCGGTGCGGGTCGGTTCGGTCGTCCTGCTGGTGGTCGTCATCCTCGCAGCCGTCGTGCAGAACCTTGACTTGTTGTCGAAGCACGTGAGTGACCTCGCCGGCGTCACCCTTACCTTCGGCCTGATCAGCCTCGCCGGCGGCTTCGCCATTCCCCGGGCGTTCGGATTCACCCATGCGCAGGCCGTCGCCGCGGCCTTCGAGATCGGCGTGCACAACGCGGTGGTCGCCATCGTCATCGCCCAGGCGGTGATCGGCAGCACCGCGATGGCGCTGCCCGCCGGGGTCTACACCCTGATCATGCAGCCGCTGGCGGTGGCGTTCGGGTTCCTGCTGCGCGCTGTCGCGCGGCGGTCCGAGGCCGCCGCCACTCCTGCCCCCAGCCCCGCAGCACGGGCCTGATCTCCTCACGGCCCCTTTTTACCGGGCAGCAAGAGCCACCTCCCGTCCCACCGACGCACAGCAGAAAGAGCACACCATGGCCAGAGCGTTCCTCACCGGCGACATCAACCTGATGCACGTCGGCGACCTCGCGGTTCCGCGGCGGCAGGGCTCCGCCCTCCTGGGCGAGGCGGACGCCGTCTTCTCCTACCTTGAGTGCCTGCTGCACCGCTCGCCGCATACGCACGCCGTCGAGCATGAGGGCTTCTTCGCCGATCCCGACATCGGGGCGGCCGTCCTCAAGCAGGGCTGCATCGGCGCGGCCGGCATGGCGAACGACATCAACTACGGCGAGGAAGAGTTCCTCGGCTCGCTTTCCACCCTGGACGCGTCCGGTATCCCGCATGCGCCGCGTCTTGCTGTCCTGCCGGGACGCACCGCCTGCGAGGTGCCCATGTACCGGTACAACTCTGCGACCCACCCGGTGAACAACGACACCGGCCGCAACACGATCGTCGCCACCGTCGACTCCCCGGACAATGCCGCCGACCTCAACGCCCTCACCAAGACGGTGATCCGATGACCGGTACAACAAACAGCAAGGCGAACAGCGCCCCAGGGCCCACCGAGCATCTCTCCTCCTGGGTCGAGACCCTGACCTGGGACGCGATCCCCGCCCACGTCCAGGATCGCGCGACCGACCTCCTGCTCGACGGCATCGCCTGCGCGCTCGTCGGCGCACAACTGCCGTGGTCACGCATCGCCACGGACTCCGTCCTGGCACTCGAAGGCTTCGGCGACTGCCCCGTCATCGGCACCGGCCGTACCACGAGCGCCCCCGCCGCGGCCGTACTGAACAGCACGTTCATCCAGGGCTTCGAACTGGACGATTTCCACCCCCTGGCCCCGCTGCACAGCGCCTCACTCGTCGTCCCGGCACTGTTCTCCACCGCCTCGCTCCTCGGGCGTCCGGTCTCCGGCCGGGAACTGCTCACCGCGGCCGTCGCCGGCTTCGAGACCGGCCCACGCGTGGGGCACGCGCTGCACGGCTCCGAGATGCTCTCGCGCGGCTGGCACTCCGGTGCCGTTTTCGGCACCCTGCCTGCCGCGATGGCCGCCGGCAAGCTGCGCGCTCTGCCGGCGGACCGGCTGGAGGACGCCCTCGGCTTCGCCGCGACCCAGTCGGCCGGCCTGATGTCCGCGCAGTACGAGGCGATGGGCAAGCGCATGCAGCACGGTTTCGCCGCCCGCAACGGCTTCTACGCCGCCGGCCTGGCAGCCGGCGGGTACACCGGCATCAAGCGGGTCTTCGAGCGCGAGTACGGCGGCTTCCTCGCGGTCTACGGCGAGGGCCACGACCCGCGGCCCGACCGGATCACCAAGGGCCTCGGCCAGGACTGGGAGACCACGTTCATCATGGTCAAGTCCTACGCCGTGATGGGCGGCCTGCACGGCGCCGTCCAAGCCGCCCGGGCGCTGCGCGAACGCGTTGACCCCGCACAGATCGAGCGCATCGACCTGCGGGTGGGCAACGTGGTCTACCACCACGGATGGTGGCGCCCCGAGCGGCCGCTGACCGCGATCGGCGGTCAGATGAACATCGGCTACGCCACCGCCGTCGCGCTGCTGGACGGCACCGCGCTGCCCGAGCAGTTCACCGAGGCCCGGCTCGATGCCGACGACGTGTGGGCACTGGTGGACCGCACCCACGTGACCCTCGACCCGAAGATCGACGCGCTCCCGCTCATGGAACGCTTCAGCACCTACCTCGACATCACCCTGCGCGACGGCAGCGTGCTCTGCGAGGCCGTCATCAGCCCGCACGGCAACCCGCTCGACCCCCTCACTCGCGACGAGGTCGTCGACAAGTACCGCACCCTGACCGCACGTGTCCTCGCCCCCGACCGGCAAGCCGTGATCGAGAAGACCGTCCTTGCCCTCGCCGACGCCGACGACATCAGTCCCCTCATCGGCCTGCTGGCGCCCGCCGTTGGCCGCGTACTTGACTAGGAATTCCCATGACGACACCAGCCCGCGCGACCCTGCGACGCATGCTCGACGA
The DNA here is from genome assembly GCF_055565615.1 of Streptomyces sp. NPDC028368. NCBI lineage: Bacteria > Bacillati > Actinomycetota > Actinomycetes > Kitasatosporales > Streptomycetaceae > Streptomyces > Streptomyces sp. NPDC028368. The sequence goes on from NZ_JBVHTY010000006.1 coordinate 481,094, forward strand.
AAAACAACTCGTCGTCGCACCAGGGGTCTTCGACGGTATCTCCGCCCAGCTGGCCAAGCGCACCGGCCATCACGCCGCCTACCTCACCGGCGCCGGAGTCGCTGCTTCCGGTTTCGGCTTGCCCGACATCGGCCTGGTCACCCAGACCGAGATGACCGGACGAGCGCGGATGACGGTGCGCGCTCTGGGTGACGTGCCCCTGATCGCCGACGCCGACACCGGATACGGCGCGCCGATCAACGTCACACGTACCGTCCAGGAGTACGAAGCCGCCGGCGTGGCCGCGATCCAACTGGAGGACCAGGCCTTCCCCAAGCGCTGCGGCCACCTCCCCGACAAGGAGCTGGTCACCCCCGAACAGTTCGAGCTGACCCTGCGCGCGGCGCTCGACGCCCGCACCGACGCCGGCCTGCTCGTCATCGCGCGCACCGACGCCCGCGGGCCGCTCGGCCTGGACGAGGCCATCGGCCGGGCCAATCGCTATGCCGCCGCCGGCGCCGACGTCATCTTCATCGAAGCCCCCCAGGACGCCGCGGAGATCGAACGCATCGCCGCCGAGGTCCAGGCGCCGCTGCTCCTCAACCTCGTCATCGGCGGCCTCACGCCGCTGGAGTCCGCCGAGCGGCTGCGGGAACTTGGCTACGCCATCGCCATCCACCCCTCCGCGCTGCTCGCCCACGCGACCCTCGGCATGCTCTCGTCGCTGTGCGAGCTGAACGGCAAGGAAGTGGGCCCCTTCCTGCCGGACGGACCCGAGGACTTCTTCAACCTGGTCGGCATGGCCGAGTGGTGCGAGATCGGCGAGCGCTACCGCACGGAGGCACAGGCATGAGCACCGGCATGACGATGATCGAGAAGATCCTGGCCCGCAAGGCCGGGCTGGCACAAGCGCACGCCGGCGACACAGTGACCGTGGACGTCGATATGACCGTGCTCATCGACCTCCAATTCGCCACCATGTGGATCCCGCCCACGCGGATCCACGACCCCGACAAGACCGCGATCGTGATGGACCACGCCGTGCCGGCCCCGACCCTGAAAGACGCCACCGGTGGCCCGCTGGCCCGCACCTTCGCCGCCGACTTCGGCATCAAGAAGTTCTACGACGTCGGCCGGCACGGCATCTGCCACCAGGTCATCGCCGAGAACGGCCTCGCCAGACCCGGCGAGATCCTCGCGTGCACCGACTCCCACACCTGCGCCGGCGGCGCCTTCAACACCGCCGCCCGCGGCCTCGGCCCGGCGGAGGTCTACTCGATCCTGTGCACCGGCACCACCTGGTTCCAGATCGCCCCCACCGTCCGCTACGAACTCGTGGGCACCCGGCCGGACACCGTCAGCGGCAAGGACATCTTCCTGCACATCGCCCACCAGTACGGCGACGCCACCAACCAGAACCTCGAATACGGCGGCCCAGGTCTGGCCGGCATCCCCCTCAACGACCGCCGCACCATAGCCACCCAGGGCGCCGAAATCTCCGCGGACTTCAGCACCTTCGGCGTCGACGACCTCCTCGCCGGCCACCTCGCCGAGCAAGGCGTCACCGGCTACCAGGCAGCCGACGCCGACCCCGACGCGAGCTACCTCGACGTGCGCACCATCGACCTGTCCACGCTCCAGCCCTACGTCGCCCGCCCCGGAACCGTCAGCCGCAACGGCGTACCCGTCTCCCAGATCGAGCCCCGCAGGATCGACCAGGCCTTCATCGGCTCGTGCGCCAACGGCCAGCTCGAAGACCTGCGCATCGCCGCCTCCATCCTGCGCGGCAGGCAGGTCGCCCCCGGCGTGCGACTGCTGGTCACCCCCGCCTCCCAGCAGGTCTACCGCGACGCGATGCGCGCCGGCTACCTCCAGGACCTCGCCGACGCCGGAGCCGTCGTCACGAACTCCACCTGCGGCGCCTGCTTCGGCTACCACATGGGTGTCATCGGCCCCGGAGAGGTCTGCATCACCTCCAGCACCCGCAACTTCACCGGCCGCATGGGCAGCACCGAAGCCGAGATCTACATGGCCTCGCCCGCCACCGTGGCAGCCTCCGCCGTCGCCGGTCTCATCACCGACCCGAGGAACGTGAACTCATGACCGGCCTCACCGTCACCGGACGGGTCTGGGTGTTCGGGGACTCCCTGAACACCGACGCCATGTACCCGGCACACGCCATGAAACTGGACGTCTCCGAAGCAGCGAAGCACGTCTTCCACGCCGTGCGACCCGGCTGGACCGACCAGGTCTCTCCCGGCGACATCGTCGTGGCGGGCAAGAACTTCGGAGTCGGCTCCTCGCGCCCCGTCGCCGCGCTCTTCAACCAGCTCGGGGTCGCCGCCCTGGTGGCCGAGGAGTTCAACTCACTGTTCTTCCGCAACGCGGTGAACGCCGGACTGCCGGCCATGACCATCCCGGACGCCACCCAGCTGTTCCACGACGGGGACACCGCCGGCCTCGACTTCCCGGCCGGCACATGGAGCAACCAGACCACAGGCACCACCGGCCAGGTTCAGCCCCTCGCTCCCCTTGTTCTGGAAATCCTGGCCGGCGGCGGCGTACTGCCCAGGCTCGCCGAACAGGGTTTCCTCCCCCCTGAACTCGCCGACACCCTGCGCTCGCCCGCACTCCAGGCCCAAGCCGCAGGCAGTGGTGCCTGACAGAGACAGACCGAGCAGCAGCCCGGGGCGATGCGGATGCGAGCACCTCCGGCACTTCACTCCATCAATCAGCGCCCCGTCGCTGTGACTTGCAGGGGCACACAGTGCCAGTGGGCCCCTGCAACTGCTCCGGCAGCCTCAACCAGCCCAGCCCACTCCAGCCCGGAGCCCCGAAGAGCCGGTTCACCGCCCGGGCGCCCGCGTCGGACGCAGCGACCTCGACACCGTAACCTTCCGCTATTCCAGGAACCCCCATGACCTTCCTTGCCCCCGGCGTCCTGCGCGTCGCCACCACCAAGCGCGACAACGCCTTCCTCGTAGACGGCGACGACGGCCTCACACTGGTCGACGTCGGCTGGAGCAGCGCCCCGAAGAAGCTGCTCGACGTCGTCGCCGAGCGCCGCCTCAAACCCACCGACGTCAAACGGATCGTGCTCACCCACGCCCACCCCGACCACGTCCAAGGAGCCTCAGAATTGCGGCGCTTGACAGGAGCGCAGGTTGTCATCCACCGCGACGATGCCGACTGGCTGCCGGTCGGCCGCGTCCCCGCACACGGCCGCTCCGGCGCCCTGGGGCGCATCATCGACCGGCTACCCAAGCTGCACTGGACGCCCTTCACCGCGGACCGGACGGTGACCGACGGAGAGCTGATCGACGGATCGGACGGCCTGCGGGTCATCCATACCCCGGGCCACAGTCCCGGCCACATCGCGCTCCACCATGAGCCCAGCAGCACCATCCTGGTCGGGGACGCAGTCTTCCACCGCGGCGAACTCGCCTTGGGGCCGGCCGCGCTGGCCGCTGACCCGAGCCTGCGCGTAGAAAGCCTCACCCGCGTACCCGCCGATATCCGAGCGGTTGGCTTCGCACACGGCGCACCTCTGAAGCACGCAGGCGTCGACGCCTTCCAGGAGTTCCTGGCCCGGCTTCGCCAACCCCCCGCGACGACAACCTCCTGACCGATCTGAACTGGGAGCGGCGATCTTGGACCGCAAAGTGGACAGAGGCCTTTGGACAGCTATTTCCCAGCCGGCGTTCGATCTCACTGGGCGCACATCTCAGTTGCTGCCCTACGCGAAAGCTGGGTATCTCCTCCTTCTCGTGGTTGTCGTCTACCCATGAGACGGGCTTTCCGGGAACGTCAGCCAGGGTCGGCACGGTCCACATCGGTCCGTCGTGGCCGGCCTCCGTGGACGAGACGACGAGGAGGCAGGAGTAACGGACAGTGAAGGATGAACGTGTTCACCCCGGTGGGCTGCCGGTGAACCCAGCTGCCGGCGCCTGAAGCCGGCACCGATCCAGCACGACGCCCCCGAACGGGCGCTCAACCGGGGAAGCGGGTCCGACGCGCGGACAGATGTATCCCGGCCCCGGGGACGAGGCCGGGGCAGCCGGGGACGGGCGGCTTGGCGGAGTCGGCGTCATGAGGGCGGTGGCCATAGCTGCGGTGGCGCCCCCTCAGAGCCGTCCGTCGAGAATCGCGGTGACCATGGACAGCAGCCGTTCACCGGCCTGCTCGACGCTCCCGTTCTGAGCACTTACCTGGGCGCCTTCCAGCGCGAAGGTGACCGCGGCCGCCGCCCCCGCGGGATCAGGCGTCCCGGCCCGCGCGCACAGGTCGGTGATACGCCGCACCTGGCCCGTCTTGTGGTCCTCGATCAGCCGGCGTGCGGGGTGCTCGCGGTCGGGCAGGGCGGCGATGGTGTTGACGAACGGACAGCCGCGGTAGGAGATATCGGAGAGCCCGTCGGCGAAATACCGTGTGACGTCCAGGATTTGCGCTCGAGGGTCGTCCGGGTGGGCGCGCGCCGCCTGGTCGAGCACCGCGGTGTAGCCGGCGGCGACGATCTGCAGCCACTCCAGGATCAGGGTGTCCTTCGAGGTGAAGTGCCGGTAGAGCGCCATCTTGGTCGTCCGGGCGTGGTCAGCGATCGCCTGGATGCCAACGGCACTGATTCCCTCGCGTGCGAAGAGCTGCTCCGCCGCGTCAAGAATCCTTTCGCGCGGGGGCAGTTCGGCGATCCGTCGCTCGCGGCCCGGCTTCACCTCGCCGACCGTCCCGTTTCCAGCGGCGGGCGGCTGCTGCCTGCTCGACATGGCCATCGACCCTCCTTGATCCCGTGCCACGTTACCACTCAGTCCCCTATGATACCGATCGGTATCGCATGGGACTGTTCGTTATCGCCAAGGGCTGGGGAGCAGCAGGATGGATCTTTCGGAGTACGTGAGCTACGACGCGACCGGGCTCGCGGAACTCGTCGCCCGCAGGGAGGTCACCGCGGCGGAACTCGCCGAGGCGGCGCGGCGGGCGATCGAGGCGGTCAACCCCGTGCTGAACGCGGTGGTGGAGAGCTGGCCGGCCGAGGACGCTCCCGCCACCGGAAGCGCACCGCTGCACGGAGTGCCGTTCCTGATCAAGGATCTCGCCATCGCGATGGCGGGCAAGCGCACGGAACTGGGCAGCCGCCTCGCCGCGGGCCATGTAGCCCGTGCGGACTCCTCGCTCATGCGGCGCATACGCCGGGCCGGACTGGTGACGCTGGGACGCACCGCCACCCCGGAGTTCGCCTACAGCACGACCACCGAGAGTGTCCTGTACGGGCCCACGCGCAATCCGTGGGATCCCTCCCGCACGCCTGGCGGTTCCAGCGGAGGATCCGCCGCCGCGGTGGCATCGGGGATGGTGCCGATGGCGCACGCCACCGACGCGGCGGGATCCATCCGGGTGCCGGCCGCCAGCACCGGCCTGTTCGGACTCAAGCCCACCCGCGGCCGGGTGACGATGGGGCCCGACACCGACGAGGTGTTCAACGGCCTCGCCGTGCACGGGGCGCTCAGCCGCTCCGTCCGCGACAGCGCTCTGCTGCTGGATCTCGTCCAGGGCGCGGAGGCCGGCGACCCCTACTCCGCCATACCGCCCGAGCGCCGCTACACGCAGGAGGCCGACCGCGCCCCGGGCCGGCTCCGCATCGCCGTGCTCACCACCCCCTGGAGTGGCCGAACCGTGGATGCGCCGACCGCGGCGGCGACGACGCGGACCGCGCAGCTGGCAGAGTCGCTGGGCCACCATGTGGAGAGCGCCGAAGTGCGGCTGGGTGTGGACTGGGAGGGCTTCGTCCTGGCCAACGCCCGGATCTGGAGTGCCAACCTGGTCACCTGGATCGACGACTTCGCCGCGGCCTTCGACCGGCCCGTGGACGCCTCCACTGTCGAGCCGGAGATGCTCGCCTCCTACGACTACGGACGCCGGGTGACGGCAGACCAGTTCGTGCGGGCACTCGCCGTCCGCAACAGCGTGGCCCGCCAACTGGCCCTATTCTTCACTGTTCATGACATCCTGCTGACCCCGACCCTGCCGGAACTGCCCGTAGCGCTCGGTACCTACACGCAGGGCCTGAAGGAAACCGACGGCCGCTCCTGGTTGGCTCACCTCTTCCACCGCTCACCCTTCACCGCGGCATTCAACGTGGCGGGCACCCCCGCCATGTCCGTTCCTGTGGAAAACGATCCGGCCACCGGAATGCCGATCGGCATGCAGTTCGCCGCCGCCTACGGCAGAGAGGACATCCTCTTCCGGCTCGCGGGCCAGTTGGAACGCGCACGCCCGTGGGCCGGGCGCCTCCCCGAGGTGTGGGCCGGAAGCGTACGAGCCTGACGGCACGACGCCCGGAGAGCCGGTGCGTGCGGTCTCCGTGTTTCAAGGTGTCCAGCCGGAAGGCGAGCTGGGCAGCTGGGCCCGTCGATTGGCCGGGAGACGGGGCGGAGTCGGGCGGTTCGGCTTCTTCGGAGGCCGTATCGCCCGTATCGCCCGTACCCTTCGTGGTGTCTACGGCGTCACATAGCGGGCGCCAAACCACTGGAGGCAACACCTCGTGCTGATTGCTCAGCGTCCGTCCCTGACCGAAGAGGTCGTCGACGAGTTCCGCTCCCGGTTCGTGATCGAGCCGCTGGAGCCGGGCTTCGGATACACCCTCGGCAACTCCCTGCGTCGTACGCTCCTCTCCTCGATCCCGGGTGCGGCTGTCACCAGCATCCGGGTCGACGGTGTCCTGCACGAGTTCACCACCGTGCCGGGCGTCAAGGAAGACGTCACCGACCTGATCCTCAACATCAAGCAGCTGGTCGTGTCCTCC